>DHXP01000050.1 GCA_002413745.1 Flavobacterium sp. UBA5153
ATTTGAAATAACTAGCGGTATAAGGAGTTAATTTGGTCAAAAAAACATAGCCCAATCCAGTTTTAAAAATGGGACGGGTTATGTTTTTGATGTTGTATTACTAAAAACCTCGCGGGTCAAAGCAACAAATCCATTTTTTTCCACCACCAAAATTCCAAAGGAAAATCCGGATAATTCTGCGTGAATTTATTGTATTTATTGGGTTTGGCTTCCTGTTCATTGAATTTAACTTCGACTGCAAAACCTTTCAAATAGGAAGTTTCTACAACAAAATCGACTTCATTTCCATCGGCAGTGCGCCAATATTTTATTTGGTCTTGGTCGTATCTTTCGGATAGTAATCTAAAAGACAGATTCTCAAGAACCATTCCTTTATCGGCTCTTTGTTCGAGTGGCGAAAAATAATTGATCAATACATTTCGCAAACCTAAATCGTTGATGTACACTTTTGGCATTTTGGTCAATTCTTTCCTTATATTGTTATAAAAAGGTTTTACCAAAGTAATATGAAAACATTTTTGCAGGACATATAAATAATTTTCGACCGTTGCATTTGTAATTCGCAACGTATTCGAAATTTCGTTTACATTCAACAAATTCCCCGATTGACTGGCCAAAAGCATCAACATTCTATAAAATTTGGTTTCGTCTGTTATTCCAGATTCCAGAATGTCCCGCTTAATAAATGAATCCCGAATATCTTTCAGCAATTCAATTTTTTGTGTCATATTATTCTCTAAAACCACGGCAGGATAACCGCCATAATTCATAAATTCGTCCATATAAGCCCAAAGTAAATTCTCTTGAATTGATTTTGTCTTTTTCTTGGTTTTGAGTTGAATAATTTCATCGACCAAATCATTTCTCCCTTTAAAAAGCAAAAACTCTTCAAAATCGAGCGTTCCCATAAGGAATATTTTCTTCCTGCCTACGAGCGAATCATTAAATTGCTTGTCGATATAAAACGCAGAACTTCCTGTGGCAACAATTTTTAATCGATTAGAATATTCGTCAAAAAGTAATTTTAAAAAAGTGGTAGCGTCATCGAGATATTGAATTTCATCGATAAAAACAATGATTTTTTTGTCTGGTTGCAACGGACAAATCTTGAACAAATTTTCAGGATTTTGGTTTAGTTCGTCTAAAATTTCTTTTCTGTCTAAATTGAGAAAATACACGGTTTCTCCCTTTTGTTGTAATTCTTCGAAGATTTGTTTCAATAACGTTGACTTCCCTATTTGTCTTGCGCCAATAAGGATTGTAAACTCTTTTTTTGAAAGATGTTCTGAAATCACGATATGTTTTTTCCTTTGCATCACTTTGCAAATGTACAAAATATTACAAAATATCGGATATTTTTAATATTATTTTTAATATTATCCGATAATTTACATTGTATACTATAAAAATATCCGATAATTTACGTTGTACACTAAGTAAATTATCGTATATTTTATACTGCACTATTCCCCCTTTGATGGTTATGGGGCTCTCCACTTTTTAGTTTCCTCAAAAACATGTTCTAAAATAGCGGCTTCTTTTTCATCGAAGTCAATATTCCTGCGATTCATTACTAACTTGGCGGTTTCGAAAGCCTTTTTAGTCAAGTAAGTGGTAAATCCCGATGCACCTCCCCAAGAAAAACTTGGCACAAAGTTACGGGGAAACCCTGTTCCGAAAATATTGGCGCTTACTCCTACAACGGTTCCCGTATTAAACATTGTGTTGATGCCACATTTGCTATGGTCGCCCATCATTAATCCGCAAAATTGAAGTCCGGTTTTGGCAAAACCTTCGGTTTCGTAATTCCACAATTTCACTTCTTCATAATTATTTTTCAGGTTGGAAGTATTCGTGTCGGCACCAATATTACACCATTCACCCAGCACTGAATCTCCCAGAAATCCATCGTGTCCTTTATTGGAATAGGAAAAAAGTACCGCATTTTTTACTTCGCCGCCAATTCTGGAATACGGTCCAACAGTTGTTGCACCATAAATTTTGGCAGCCATTTTTATTTGTGCATTTTCACACAAAGCTAATGGCCCGCGAATAACGGAGCCTTCCATTATCTCGGAATTTTTTCCAATATAAATGGGGCCGGACGAAGCATTCAGCGTTACAAATTCCAGCTTTGCTCCTTCTTCGATAAATATATTTTCTTTCCCAATAGTATTTACACTTTTAGGAATAGATTGCGATTTTCTGTCTTCGGTTAAAAGTTCAAAATCTTCGCGAATTGCGGCGTCATTATTGGAAAAAATATCCCAAGTATGTTCGACTCTTAAACAATCCTCTTCAAATTCAATAATGTCATATAAATCAAAATCGACTTCTTCCTGGTTTTCGCTGGTGTAAAAAGCAATGACTTCATCGCCTTTGAAAATGGCTTGATTCGATTCGAGGTCACTGACCATTTCCGCCAAAATTGCATTGGGAAGAAAAGAAGCATTTATCATTACATTTTCTTCCATTTCCACCATCGGGAATTTCTCTGACAAATATTCCTCGGTCAATGTAGTCGTGGTAGAACCCAAACGCATTTCCCATTTTTGACGAATCGTCATTATCCCAATAAGAATATCGGCAACTGGACGCGTGAAAGTAAAAGGTAATAAAGCATTTCTGGCTGGTCCGTCGAAAAGTATATAATTCATAAAATATTTTGTTAGAGACGATGCATTGTATCGTCTGTACTTTAAAGGTTCAAAGTTACAAAGTTTTGAATAGCAATTAAAATAAAAAAGCCCCGCAAATTGCGGAGCTTTATATTATTTTCAACAAAGTAAATATTATTTACCGTGTTTAGCGTATTTAGTTTTGAATTTATCGATACGACCTGCAGTATCAATAAGTTTAGATTTACCTGTGTAAAAAGGGTGAGAAGTTCTGGAAATCTCCATTTTTACAACTGGATATTCAACACCATCAACTGTAATTGTTTCTCTTGTATCTGCAGTAGATTTAGTAATAAACACATCTTCATTTGACATGTCTTTGAAGGCAACTAAGCGGTAATTTTCTGGGTGAATTCCTTTTTTCATCTTTATTTTTATTTATTTTTTGAGCGTTTTAATTTTGAAGCTTTCTCGTGTTCAGAAAAAGGTGTAAATGCAACTACTCTTTTTGTTTAAAACTTTTAATTATTTTGAGTCTGCAAATTTACAATTATTTTTCAATAATCAAATCTTTACATTACTTTTTTTATATAATCGTAAAAAACGATTTTTACCCTTGAATAAATTGGGAATTGTTATATTTGTGGATTAATAAATAAATACTTTCAACTATGAATGAAATTATAAAGAAAAACGGGATTCAATATGGTATAATTACTGGTGTCGTAGGTGCAATAATTACTACTTTGATATATTCAATAGATTTAAAATTATTTACTTCTATGTGGATTGGTTTCGTAAGCATCGCAATCTATATTATAATTGGGATAGTTTTACTTTCTAAAACCAAGCAAGAACTAAAGGGAATATTTTCTTTTAAAGATGCTTTTACCACCTATTTTATTTCGGCGGTAATTGGAATTTTAATATCCGTTGCTTTTAATGTCATTTTGTTCAATATAATAGATCCTTCTGTAAAGGACACCCTTAAAGAATTAACAATGAAATATATGGTGGAAACTATGCAAAAATTCAACACGCCATCATCAGCAATTAATGAAGCAATGAAAAAACTTCAAGAAAACGATCCATATTCTGTTATTGAATTAATAAAAGGATCTGTATTTAAAATAGCATTCAGCGCCCTTTTTGGATTATTATTGGCTTTAGTCTTTAAAAGCAAACCTTCACAAGAATAAAAATATAAATGAATTTATCCATACTTATCCCGCTTCTCAACGAAGAGGAATCACTCAAAGAACTCTATACTTGGATCATTTCGGTGATGAAATCGAACAATTATTCCTATGAAATCATTTTTATAGATGATGGAAGTACCGATAATTCTTGGTCCATTATTGAAGAATTAGCGGCAGAAAATCCAAATGTGAAAGGCATTCGTTTCATGAAAAATTTCGGGAAATCACAAGCCCTACATGCTGGTTTTGCAAAGGCAGAAGGCGATGTAATTATTACTATGGACGCTGATTTGCAAGACAGTCCCGAAGAAATTCCAGGATTATTCAATATGATTACCACCCAAAATTTTGATTTAGTTTCCGGCTGGAAAAAGAAACGATATGATTCTGTTGTTGCAAAAAATTTGCCTTCAAAATTATTTAATTGGGCTGCCAGAAAAACATCTGGTGTGGAATTAAATGATTTCAATTGCGGGTTAAAAGCCTACAAAAATGTAGTTGTCAAAAACATCGAAGTTTCGGGCGAAATGCACCGATACATTCCCGTTTTGGCAAAAAACGCTGGTTTTGGTAAAATTGGCGAAAAAGTGGTGCAACATCAAGCCCGAAAATATGGGGAGACTAAATTTGGAATGGAGCGTTTCATCAATGGCTTCTTGGATTTAATTACCATTTGGTTCCTGTCAAAATTTGGAAAAAGACCAATGCATTTATTTGGCGCATTGGGATCAATAATGTTTATAATAGGTTTTCTTTCGGCTGGATTTATTGGATTTATGAAATTATATAAATTATATCACGACCTACCTTATGATTTGGTCACTAATAATCCTTGGTTTTACATTTCACTAACTACCATGATTATAGGTACACAATTGTTTTTGGCAGGATTTCTTGGTGAAATTATTTTGAGAACAAAAAACAATGAGGAACGCTATAAGGTTTCGAAAGAAATAAATTAATTCCAAATAAAAAAGATATTCAAATTCTAAAAAAATATAAAATGGAAATCAAACAAAACATTTTAGAAGCAGCAAACGAATGGCTTAAGCCAACATTCGACAATGAAACTCAAGAAGCCGTCAAAACGATGATAAACTCTTCACCAAAAGATCTTGAAGAAAGTTTTTATAAAAATCTTGAATTCGGAACTGGCGGAATGCGTGGCGTTATGGGTGCCGGAAACAATCGCATCAATAAATACACACTTGGAAAAAGCACACAAGGACTTTCTGATTATTTGCATAAAGTATTTCCTAATCAACCTTTGAAAGCAGTAATTGCTTATGATTGCCGTCATAACAGCAAAACATTGGCCAAAACTGTCGCCGATGTTTTCTCGGCAAATGGAATCCAGGTTTATTTATTTTCGGATTTAAGACCAACTCCAGAGTTATCTTTTGCGCTAAAATATTTAGGTTGCCAGTGTGGAATTGTGCTTACGGCATCTCACAATCCTCCTGAATACAATGGATACAAAGTATATTGGGAAGATGGTGGTCAAATCGTTCCTCCGCAAGACGAAGAAATCATCAATACCATTGAAAATTTAAACTACGACAAAATTAAGTTTGATGCCAATGAGGATTTGATTCATTATATCGATACCGAAGTGGATCAAGCTTTCATAAAATCATCAATAGAAAACGCCAGTTTTGATACTTCGGCTGAAGCGAAAGCCAATCTAAATGTTGTTTTCACCTCTTTGCACGGAACTTCAATAACATTGGTTCCTGACACTTTATCACAAGCTGGTTATACCAATGTGCACATTGTTCCTGAACAGGCAGTGCCAAATGGTGATTTTCCAACCGTAAAATCTCCAAATCCAGAAGAGCCAGAAGCACTAACCATGGCTTTGGCATTAGCCGATAAAACCAACTCCGATATCGTCGTTGGAACCGACCCTGATTGTGACCGATTGGGAGTTGCGGTTCGAAATAATGAAGGCAAAATGACCTTGTTGAACGGAAATCAAACCATGATTTTGATGACCTCGTTCCTGTTGAAAGAATGGAAAAAAGCAGGGAAAATCAACGGGAAACAATTCGTTGGTTCCACCATCGTTTCTACCCCGATGATAATGGAATTGGCGACTAGTTATGGCGTGGAATGCAAGGTTGGTCTGACCGGTTTCAAATGGATTGCTAAAATGATCAAAGATTTTCCGGAATTAGAATTCATCGGTGGCGGCGAAGAAAGTTTTGGCTATATGGTGGGTGATGCTGTTCGTGATAAAGATGCCGTTGCTGCCACATTGTTGATTTGTGAAGTTGCGGCTCAAGCCAAAGCGAAAGGAAGTACGGCGTATAAAGAATTATTAAAACTGTATGTTGAAAACGGATTTTATAAAGAATATTTGGTTTCGTTAACCAAAAAAGGAATGGAAGGTTTACAGGAAATCAATCAAATGATGGTTGATTTGCGTGAGAATCCTTTAAAGGAAATCAACGAACAAAGAGTAGTTATGGTGGAGGATTACCAATCATCGATGGCGAAAAATTTACTTGCCGGAGAAGAAACCAAAATGGATATGCCAAAATCGAATGTGCTTATTTATTACACCGAAGATGGTTCCAAAATTTGTGCAAGACCAAGCGGAACAGAACCTAAAATTAAATTTTATATTAGCGTAAACGCCGAATTGAATTCTGTGGAAGATTTCACGGAAGCAGAAGGCATTTTGAACGAAAAAATAAAAAATATCATTGCATCAATGCAATTGAACTAATCCAATAAATGGACAGTAAACTCGATACAAATGATACTCCACAATTATTAAATTCGATTATCGGTTTAATAGATACAACACGTCATAATGTTGCAAAAACTGTCAATCAAGAACTCACCTTATTGTATTGGAATATCGGAAAAAGTATTAATGATGATATTCTGAATAACAATCGGGCCGATTACGGAAAGAAGATAATTCCAGAATTAAGCATAGCATTAACCAATAGATATGGAATAGGTTTTAGCAAAAGAAATTTACAGGGATTCATTAAGCTAAGTGCTGTTTTTGAAGATGTTATAATTTTGCAGACACTGTCTGCAAAATTGAGTTGGTCACATTTATACAATCTTATCTACATAGAAAACCAGGTAAAAAGAGAATTCTACACTCAAATGTCCGTCCATGAAAGATGGAGCGTTAGAACTTTGCAAGACCGAATTGACAGTATGCTTTTTGAAAGAACTGCCATAAGTAAAAAACCGGAACAGACCATTATCAATGACTTAAAACTATTGGAAACCGAAAAGAAAATCAGTCCGGATTTAGCCTTTCGAGACCCCTATTTTCTAGACTTTTTAGGATTGCACGATAGTTATTCAGAAAAAGATTTAGAAAGTTCAATTTTGGCACAGCTTCAATATTTTATTACTGAAATGGGAAGCGAATTTGCGTTTTTGGCTCGTCAAAAAAGAATAACTATTGATAATGAAGATTTTTACATCGATTTACTTTTTTATCATAGAGGTTTAAAAAGATTAGTTGCTATTGATCTTAAGCTTGGAAAATTTAAAGCAGCTTACAAAGGTCAAATGGAATTGTACCTCCGTTGGTTAGAACATAACGAACAAAAAGACGGTGAAAACAAACCCATTGGATTAATTCTTTGTAGCGAGAAATCTGCTGAACAAATTAATTATTTGATGCTTGATAACGATGAACAAATAAAAGTAGCTGAGTATTTAACACAGTTACCCGAGAAAAAATTATTGCTGGAAAAATTGGAAAGAGCCATTGCCATAGCAGAAAATAACACAAGAAAATAAATGAACAATTTCAAGAAAATATTCCCTTTTATAATTCCCTATAAAAAATACGCTTACTTCAACATATTTTTCAATGTTTTGTACGCATTGTTTAGCACGCTTTCTTTTATGTCATTAATCCCAATGATGCAGGTTTTATTTGACCAAACCAAAAGAAATACCGTGTTGCCAACTTTCAAAGGGATTTGGGAATTTAAAAAATTTGCCGAAGATTTTTTAAGCTATTACATCACAAATGCAACGGACTCATACGGTGTTGGATATACGTTGTCAATTATGGTAATCGTGATTATCTCAATTTTTTTATTGAAGAATTTGAGCGATTATTTGGCTATGTTTTTCATCACTTTTTTGAGAAATGGTGTTTTGAGGGATATGCGAAATGCGATGTACAAAAAAACCATCAATTTGCCACTTTCCTTTTTTTCCGAAAAAAGAAAAGGAGACACGATTTCCAGAATTTCTGCCGATGTAAATGAAGTACAAACCTCATTCCTTTCGATATTAGAATTGATTGTAAAAGAACCTTTGACAATTATATTTACAATCACAATGATGTTTTTAATAAGTCTCAAATTGACTCTTTTTGTATTTATTTTCATTCCAGTTTCTGGCTACATAATTTCATTAATAGGGAAACAACTAAAAAAGAAATCGACACGAGCGCAACAAGAACAAGGTATCTTTTTATCGACTATCGAAGAAACTCTTGGCGGATTGAAAGTCGTAAAAGGCTATAATTCCGAAAAATATTTCAATCGTATTTTTCAAGAATCGACACAACGATTTTTTGTTTTATCAAATAGCATTGGCAACCGCCAAAATCTGGCTTCACCGGCAAGCGAATTTATGGGAATTATGGTTATCGCCATTTTGCTTTGGTACGGAGGCCATATGGTTTTGATAGAAAAAACCTTGAACGGCGCCTCGTTTATTGCTTATATGGGTTTGGCTTATAATATTCTTACGCCGGCAAAATCAATTTCGAAAGCATCTTATGCCATCAAAAGAGGGAACGCTGCAGCAGAACGGGTGTTGGAAATTTTGGAACAGAAAAACACCATCACGAGCAAAAAAGATGCGCTGAAAAAAGATTCATTTGAATCAAAAATCACGATAAAAAACATTAACTTTAAATACGAAGAAGACACCGTTTTAAAGGATTTTTCGCTCGAAGTAAAAAAGGGACAAACCGTGGCACTCGTCGGTCAATCCGGAAGCGGAAAAAGTACGATTGCCAACTTATTGACTCGTTTTTATGATGTGAATGAGGGAACGATTTCCATTGATGGCATTGACATAAAAGATATTAATTTGCAATCGCTTCGCGGCTTGATGGGATTAGTAACCCAAGACAGCATTTTGTTTAATGACACCATAAAAGCCAATATTTCGCTCGGAAAATTAAACGCAACCGATGATGAAATTATCGAAGCCTTGAAGATTGCCAATGCCTATGAATTTGTAAAAGATTTGCCTCTTGGTATTTACACCAACATTGGCGACAGCGGAAATAAACTTTCCGGAGGCCAAAAACAACGATTATCCATTGCGCGTGCGGTTTTGAAAAATCCACCGATAATGATTCTGGATGAAGCCACCTCAGCATTGGATACTGAAAGCGAAAAATTTGTGCAAGTCGCTTTGGAAAATATGATGCAAAACAGGACTTCGATTGTGATTGCCCACCGCCTTTCGACCATTCAAAAAGCGGACAAGATTGTGGTAATGCAAAAAGGAGAAATTGTAGAACAAGGAACTCACGATGAGTTAATTGCCATAAGCGGAACGTATCATAAATTGGTAACGATGCAGTCATTTGAATAATCTGTCATTGCGAGTTCCGATAGTTATTGGAACGAAGCAATCTCATCATTATACTGGCTCTTTTATGGAACGCAGACAAAACGGATTTGCAAAAGCAAAAACACTGATTTTGACGGATTTTTAATTTTTAATTTCTGATTTTTAATTCCTAAAATGTACCTCAATAATAAAAACATAAAGCTTCCTGAAGATCCAAACACCATTGTTTGGAAATACTTGGATTTGTCCAAGTTCCTCGATTTGTTGCTGTCGCAGAAGCTTTTTATGTCTCGATCGGACAAATTTGAAGATCAATATGAAGGCACTTTTAGCGAGCCAACTTTCGAGGAAATCAAAAGAATTTCAGAAAATAATCCTGAATTTTTGCAATATTACAAATCACATCGCGAAAAAGTAGCCATCAGCAGTTGGCATATCAACGAATATGAATCGTTTGCCATGTGGCAAATTTTCACTCAAAACAGCGAAGGTTTGGCCATACAATCTACGGTAGAAAGGTTGAAAAATGCTTTGGATTCCGAAAAAAATCACGAGCAATACATTGGCGAAGTCAATTATATCGATTACAAAAAAGAATATATTCCGTTTGACGACATGTTTTTTCCTTTCTTGTTCAAGCGTAAAAGTTTTCAGTACGAAAGAGAAGTTCGCATCATTTCTGATGTCACCTTGAGCAATATCAAATTGAATGATGGACTGAAAATAAATGTGAACATCAATCAATTAATTGAAAAAATATACATCCATCCCAAATCAGAAAACTGGTATAAAAATCTCGTGATTCAATTGGTAAAAGAACTCGGCTTTGATTTTACGATTGAAAAATCGGATTTAGAAAGCGATATTTTGATATAGGGGTTACGCTATTTATAGTTTTATGGCAAGTTCTAATTTTCCGCCTAATCCTAATTCCACAATCTTTTGCAAAGTAGAAAAGCGAACTTCTTTTACGTTATTTTCAATTCTTGAAATATACGATTTTGTTGTTCCGCTTCTATTTGCAAGTTCTTCTTGAGTTAATCCTTTTTCAATTCTCGCCTGGTGAATCATTACACCAAGTTTGAATTGCTCGAAACCTTTTTCCAAATTGTCCCGTTTTTCGGTTCCTTTTTTTCCGTAAAACTCATCTTTGAATTCTGCGAGTGTTTTTAAGTTACTTGTTTTCATTTTCGTATTCTTCTTTAATTTTTAATGCTTTGTCTATTTCCTTTCTGGGCGTCTTTTGCGTTTTCTTTTGAAATCCATTAGCCAAAACTATTAATTTTCCTTTATCGAAAAAACAAAATATTCTAAAAATATCACTTCCTTGTTTTACTCTTACTTCATATAAGTCTCCAGTATTTTCAATATGTTTTAAATACGTTTCGGGAACTTTTTCTAATTGTTCAATTAAATCTAAAGTCCAAGTGATTTTATCTTGAACTTTTTCTCGTTGTTTAATAAAGAATTCTGTAAAGTAATCTTTATAAAATGTTACAACTCTTATTTTTAATTCTTTTTCCACAAAACAAATTTAATAAAGTTGCACCAAAGTACAACTTTAAATTTCATTTATTTCTAATAATTTTTTTGATTTTCTTTTTTACAGCCATTTTTACGGCATACTATTTCTCGTCTTGAAACGGTTGAGGAAAATTAGGATTCGATTTCACAATAGAAAAATCGGATTTGGAAAGTGATATTTTGATATAAGGTTTACGATTTCACTCTCTCTTTCAACACATTATCGTGTTTTTTTAATTATCATAATGAAATCTACACTGTATAATAATACATTTCTGATCTACACCTTTGGTGCCTGAAACTTTATAGACAATTCTATGTTCCCCAGTAATTCTTCGGGACCAATACCCTTTTAAATCATATCTTAAAGGTTCTGGTTTTCCAATTCCTTTGAAAGGATTTTGTCTAATAGATTTTATTAAATCTTTAATTCTTGCAACAATATCTAGGTCATTATCTATCCAATATTCAAATTCCTCCCAGCCGTTTGGAGTAAAACTAATTTCCATTTTTAGCTGTTTCCAATTCATCTAAATTGTAAGTCTTCAATTCGCCTTTTTCCGCTTGTTGGATTGATTCAGCAAGCCTTATTCTGTTTGCATTCGTTGATAATAAATGCTGTGTTTCTGTCATTGAATTATATTCTTTTAAGGATATAATAACAACGGCATCTTCTTCGTCATTTCTTGAAACAATCAACATTTCTGACGATTGGGATACCTCATCAAAATAGTTTTTAATGTTTTTTCTTAAAGTTGATATTGATACTGCTTTCATACTAATTTATTTTATCTGTACTTTTAATTGTACACACAAAGGTACGAAAAAAAATATGCAGATAAATAAAAAATTGAAATAAATCTACATCCATCCCAAATCCGAAAACTGGTATAAAAACCTCGTTATTCAATTGGTGGAACAACTTGGCTTTGATTTCACGATAGAAAAATCAGATTTAGAGAGTGATATTTTGATATAATTTTAAAAGCTCGCATTCAACTGTTACATTAAAAACCCTCCTTTTCTATAAACTGTGGCTGTAGAGTGTTTTTTATTATTCTGTTTCAATTTTTTCTAACCAGCCATCGTTTCTTGCTTCATCTAATAAATTTTGCATTTCAGTAAATGAAGGAATTCTTGCTTGCCCTCTTTGTGGTTTCAAATGGTTTGCCTCATCTTTCCAAATAAATCTATATCCTAATTCACTTGTTCCGTTATCATAAATATATTGACACCATTGAAAACAAAGTTTCCAATCTGGGAAATTAATATTTTTAGGTACTTCTTTAATTACTCTTACTCTTGATTTCATAATATTTTTTTTATCAATTGTTGTGAATTTATTATAGTTCCATTTTAAAAGGTCTTGTACTATCAACTTTATCTTCTGATTTTTTTATATAAAATAACTTTCTCCTATGTTACAAAGTATTAATTCGTTTTACATTCAGCAATATTGACCATAAATAAAACCTTTATTTTACATTTCCTTTTTTAATTTGGCATTACTTCAACAACTACCTCACCATTTGAGTCCGTCTTTACGTTGTATAATATTCTAGACCCGTTTCCAAGAAATTTTACTACGGTCCCAAAAGCAATTTCCGAAGATCCTTTCATTGACAAAGTTGCTTCACAGCCGCAAGATTTTAATTCTTCGTTGACTTCTGTCGTAATTATATTTTTTAGCTCTGCTTCTTGCATTTGCAACTTTTGCTTTTGCCTATATTCATCATCCCCTTTTATCGCATCAGCTCTAGCATTTTCAAAGTTCGGATCGTCTTTATTTACGATTCTACCGTCCATATTTGTAACTGCTGCAGCCAATTTATAATCATTCTCCTCAAGTATTGGAAAAATTAAAGATTTAACAATCTCAATAACTTTTCCATTATCACATTTTGGGGCTTTTTTTCCACATGAACTTAAAAAAACTAGAGCTGCAATCATACAAATTTTTTTCATTTTTATATTTTAAAAATTTCTTACTTTATTTTGTGAATTATTCAACCCAGAAAAAATCACTTAAAGGCTTCAGGTTGTTCAGATGTTCCAGCCAATTACAAGTTATTAAATCAATCCTTTAGTTGATTTATTAATTTCAAACAAACATAAACATAAATTCAGTTATAAACAACCGATTGTTTGCAATTACTTATAAACAATCGATTTCTTGTAATTTGGTTCTATGAATTCTAATAGAAAAAAGGAAGTTTCTGAAATCGTTTTGCAGGTTGGCGATAGAATTAACTATATCATAAAGGAAGGAAAACTAAAACAACGAGATGTTGCTTATGACGCAGGTTTAGACGTAGAAAACCTACGTAAATACATCAAGGGAAAACAGGAAATGAAGATTAGTACAATGATTAAAATTGTAAAAGCACTGAATATAAAAGTAGCCGATTTGTTCGAAGATGTAGATGTTAAATCCTAAAACCTCGCATTCAACTTCACGTTAAAAACCCTTGTGGTCATATAATTAGGAATCGCGTATTGATTTTTGGTGTAAACGTCACGAACCCAAGTATTGGTAATCGCATTTTGATTGTCGAAAAGATTGAAAATTTCCAATCCAATCGCCAATTCCTTGAAGCTTTTCAACCAATTTTTAGTAGACGGATTTTTGCTGTCGATTAAAACTTTAGAAAAACCAACATCGGCACGACGATAATCTTTCAAACGATTTTGATACAAATAAGGATCAGCATACGAAGGCGAACCACCGGGTAATCCAGTATTGTAAACCAAATTCAAGTACAGTTTTACGCTCGGAATATTGGGCATATAATCTTGGAACAACAATCCAAATTTCAATAATTGGTCGGTCGGTCTGGCAATATATCCTTTGTTATTGCTATTTTCTTCGGTTTTCAGGTAGCCAAAACTGAACCACGATTCGGTTCCCGGAACAAATTCTCCATTCAACCGAAAATCAAATCCTTGTGCATACGCTTTGGCATTATTGACTGCAGCATAACGAATTCGAACATTGTCCAAAGTATATGGATTGACGTCCGTCAGTGATTTATAATACAATTCCGAAACCATTTTGAAAGGACGATTCCACATCTTGAAACTATAATCATTGCTCAAAACAATATGGATGGATTGTTGCGCTTTGACATCGGGCTGCACGACTCCTTCAAAATCCCTCAATTCACGATAAGATGGCGGCTGATGATACAACCCTCCCGAAAGTCGAAAAAACATATCCTTGTTCCAATTGGGCTTCACGCTAATTTGTGCTCTGGGACTGAAAGTAAATTGCGTTTTGCTAACTATATTGTCGCCGGCAACTTCCCAATTTTGGGATCTTACGCCTACATTCAACCAAATTTCGTTGTTACCAATATTTCCTTTTCGGCTCCATTGTGCATAACCCGAGAATCTGTTAATGGTGACAAAATTAGTAGCTCTCACATTTTGGTAAGGGACTAAAGGCCCCGTATAAGACGAATAGGGCTGGTCGTTTTTAGGCAAAATAACAATGGGTGGATTTATCGAAAAACCGGCAGAATCAATCACTTCCCATTCTATAACCCTATCACGAATAGATTCCCGCGTGTATTTAATTCCCCACTCGAATTGATTTTTTTTCCAGTCATGAAAACCTTTTATCTCGGCGTTTGCAATTAGCGCGTCCAAATCATTTCTAGCATGATTGAGCTGCGAACCAATTCCTCTTGAAAATGCCACATTGCCGAAGGTTTCAGAACCAATATTGGCGTCAACTTCGCCTAATCGATATTGTGCAAAAATATCAAAATGCTCTTGTTCTTGTGTGTGATAAACGGATGCGATAAACTTATAAGTTGTGTTTTTGGATGCAATATAGGTGGATTTAATCGCTCCAAAATAAGTATCATATTTATCTTTTTCCTGACCTTCGTAAAAAACCAATAACGCCATTGGGTTATCGATGGTTCCAAAATTAGTTTGGCGCGTCAAGGGTTGATATTGGTATTTATTTTGGGAAATATTCCCCAGAAAACTCCATTGCCATTTGGTTGAGGCGTCGAAATTTATATTGGTTTGGATATCGGCAAATGCAGGCCTAAAGTTAGTTTGCGTTTCCTGACTATTTACCAGAAGACTATTGTTGCGATACCTAACTCCAGTAATTGCCGACCATTTTTTGTTTTTGGAAACAGCATCAACGGCAAGGCTTCCGCCAAGGAAACTCGCTTCTGCAACCGCTCCAAATTTTGTGGGCTTTCTATAAGTAATATCCAGAACAGAGGATAATTTATCGCCAAATTTTGCCTGAAAACCTCCCGCCGAAAAATCAACATTTTGAACCAAATCCGTATTGGTGAAACTCAGTCCTTCTTGCTGACCCGAATGAACAAGAAAGGGACGATACACTTCGATTTCATTTACATAAACCAGATTTTCATCATAATTCCCACCACGAACAGCATATTGCGTGCTCAATTCATTATTGGAATTTACACCCGGCAAAGATTTCAAAATATTTTCGACACCGGCATTGGCACCGGGAATTTTTCGAATCAATTCGGGTTCAATAATTGCAATTCCCTGTACCCTTTTTTTGTTGTTTGCCATAATAACAACTTCCCCCATTTGCTCCTCTTGGTCATTCATAACCAAGTTAAATTCATATTCCTCGTTTGATTTTAGGGTAACTGTTACAGTAACTTTTTTCAAGGAAACATGGGAAAAAACAACGACCACTTTTTGATTTTCGGGAACAATTATGCTGTAGAAACCATTTTCGTTTGATCGGGTTCCAATACCACCGCAAGACACGTTTACGTTATCAACAGCTTGATTGTTTTTATCAAGAATAATTCCTTTTACTTTGGCAGATTGAGCAAAAGCAATAGCACCGAAACAGAAAAAAAAGAAAACAAATATTGCTTTATTTATACTCAAGAAATTTAATTTTTATTATTTTGACTTCTAAAAAACCGTGTTTCAAAGATAGCAGAATTTCCTACGTTATCAATCACAACTATTTTTAATTCATTTGCGCCTTCCTCGACAATACCGTCACTAAAATTGTGGGTAATTCTTTTTGTTTTATTATCATATTCAAACAATATCCATTTTCCGTTCAAATAACCATTGTAAGATTTAATACCGGACAATCCGTCACTTATGGTCAATTGAATAAACTTTTTGTCGCTTATCCATTTTCCTTCAATAGATTTTGCTATCGTGATTTTTGGTGCAACCGTATCTAAAACTAAGGCAAACTGTCCCAAGGTTTTTGCCTTGGTGGTAAAAACACTATCCTTTCGATAGGTAACATTATGGCTTATTTTTTTGCCATCAATCGATGCGATGAACAATTTTTCCCTTTGGGCTTCGGTATATTTATTGTCTTCTATCGAAATGGTGAAATTAGCATGGGCAGGAACAGTATCCTCATGAAGAAACAAAGTGTCGTTTTTTACATCGAAATTTAAATAAAAATCATCATAAAAAGTTCCGGCCGGAAAGAAAACCGACATGTTTTCTTTGGCAAAATTGCTGTCTTTATTTGCCTTTACGAAATATTTTGAAAGGATTGGCTCTTGTTCAATAATTGTGGGTAATATATCATATTTCACAGGAATGGAAACCACACTTTTATTGCCATAAAAATCGGAAACTTCAATGCGATAAACCGAAGCCAAATTAGGAACCATGGTAAGAACACCTCCGGTTTCATCCGTTTTAATTATGCTCAGATTATAAGGGTTTCGCATAAATAATTTTTGGATTCTTTGTTGCGTTTTCTTGTACTTTGAATAATCAATTAATGCATTTACATAACGCATTTCATCAAAAGAATAAGTGTCAAATTGATACCCAAAATTAGGTGTTCCGTTATAAAAGGACTGCACTTTATACACTCCATTTTTGTTAAATGAAACATCATCATAATCGAAAGTGGTAATACCAAAACCAATTTTACCATTAGCCACTACTTTATCCGACAGATAAGTTCCATCTTTTTGTAATGACAAGTTGAGCAATAAAGGACGTTTCGATTGATTAACGTTAGTTTCATTATCCAACGGGTAAACATAAACACTGGAAATGATGGGTTTTTTTGTGTCCTTCATCATTTTATCAAACCCAAAAAACATTGGGTTTATGATGTTCTCTGTTCTGTTATCCCGAAATTCAAAATGCAAATGAGGTCCTTCGGAAGCCCCAGTATTTCCAGAAAGCGCAATAACCTGCCCTTTCTTGACCACCATTTCCCCAGGTTTAAAAAACATTTCTATTTCAAAAGACTGTTCTTTATAATGCGTTTTTTTTATGAAATCCTCAATGGCATCAGTAGCCCTTTGTAAATGTCCGTATACTGAAGTAAACCCGTTAGAATGCGTAATGTAAATAGTTTTTCCGTTACCAAAAGTAGAGATTTTGATTCGTGACACGTAACCATCAGCCACGGCATGCACCTCTAGCCCTTCTTTTTGCTGAGTTTTTAAATCAAACCCGGCATGGAAATGATTGGGTCTCAGCTCCCCAAAATTGCCTGACAACTGCATTGGAATAGCAAGCGGAGGGCTAAAATAATCTTTTGGATAATTAGTTTGTGCAGATAGTGAACCGCATAATAACATTAAAAATAAGTAAAATCTCATTGAATACATTTTTGCTAAGATAAAAAAAAAGAAGTTATTAAAAAACTTAAAACACAATCTACTGTACAACAATTAATTATGCATTTTAATGTAAAAAAACAGATAAAATATTGTAATAATAAAAAGGAATACTAACTTTGTATGATTATGTAATACGTAGGATATGTTATGAGTGTAATTGCAGAAATAATTGATACTCTTGAAAATAAGATTGAAAAACTTTTCATTAAAATAAATAGTTTAGAGAAAAATAATCAAGATTTGAAAATTGAATTGACAAAAGCTGCACAAATCATACAAACCCAATCTCAAGAGATTGATGCCTTAAAATCGCAGTATGAAACACTTAAAATCGCCAACGCATTACTAGGCAGCGAAGATAATAAAAGAGATACAAAGCTTAAAATAAATTCATTGATTCGTGAAATTGATCACTGTATAGCACAGCTATCAGATTAGTAAAAGATATGGACGAAAAGCTTAAAATTAAAATATCAATTGCAGACAGGATCTACCCATTAACGGTAGAACTATCCCAGGAAGAAGGCCTTAGAAGTGCTTCGAAGAAAATTGACGTGATGATAAAGCAATTTGAAGAAAATTATGCAGTTCGTGACAAGCAGGATGTATTAGCAATGTGTGCTTTGCAATTTGCCTCACAATCAGAACAAAAACAAATTAATAGTGCGATAGATGGTGATGCAACCATCGAAAGAATTAAAAAAATCAATGCACTTTTAGATAAATATCTCGATAATTAAACGTTCTTTACAAAAACTAAGATACTGCCTACATTAGTTCATATTTGGTAAACTCAACACTAACAAATTAGAATGAGCAAATCATCGTTACTATAGCACGTCACGCCCTGCGTGAAAGCTTGAACAACGAGTTAGCTCAAAACTTGTCTTTCCGAGTTTATTCAAGCAACCTAATGTAGGCTTTTTTATATATAAATTTTAATAAACATGGACATTTTAACAATAATTATTTCAGGAATTGCCGGTATAGCGGGGGGATTTGGCATAGCCAAAACTATTGAGAAAAGCAATATTTCCAATTTGATCAAAAACGCAAAAAAAGAAGCCGCATCTATTTTAAAAGATGCCAATCTTGAGGCCGAAAACATAAAAAAAGATAAAATTCTTCAAGCAAAGGAAAAGTTTATCGAATTGAAGTCAGAACACGAACAAGTAATTCTTTCTCGTGACCAGAAAATGGCCGAAGTCGAAAAAAGGATTCGAGACAAAGAATCCCAAATTTCAAATGAATTGTCAAAAGCCAAGAAAGTAAATGACGATTTTGAATCTAAAACTTTAGAATACAACAATAAAATAGAAGTTTTAGATAAAAAACAAGCAGAAGTAGATAAATTGCATAAAAGTCAACTTCAACAGCTGGAAGTAATTTCCGGATTGTCTGCAGAACAGGCTAAAAATCAATTGGTCGAAGGTTTGAAGGCCGAAGCCAAAACCAAAGCGATGTCCTACATTCAAGACACTATCGAAGAGGCTAAATTGACGGCACAACAAGAGGCCAAGAAAATCATTATTAACACCATCCAAAGAGTTGGAACGGAAGAAGCGGTAGAAAACTGCGTATCCGTTTTCAACATCGAATCTGATGATGTAAAAGGTAGAATTATTGGTCGTGAAGGTAGAAATATTAGAGCGATTGAAGCAGCAACTGGCGTAGAAATTATCGTGGACGACACACCTGAAGCCATTATTCTTTCCTGTTTTGATCCTGTGCGTAGAGAAATTGCACGTTTGGCTTTACACAAACTAGTAACGGATGGACGTATACATCCAGCACGTATTGAAGAAGTTGTAGCCAAAACAACCAAACAAATTGACGATGAAATTATAGAAGTGGGTAAACGTACGGTTATCGATTTAGGCATCCATGGTTTACATCCTGAATTGATAAAAGTTGTGGGTAGAATGAAATACCGATCCTCTTATGGACAAAATTTACTGCAACACTCACGCGAAGTTTCCAAGCTTTGTGGAATTATGGCCGCCGAATTAGGTTTGAATGTAAAACTAGCCAAAAGAGCCGGTTTATTACATGATATTGGTAAAGTTCCAGACGCCGAAAGTGATTTGCCACATGCATTATTAGGAATGCAATGGGCTGAAAAATATGGCGAAAAAGAAGAAGTTTGCAACGCCATCGGGGCACACCACGACGAAATTGAGATGAAATCATTGTTATCTCCAATTGTTCAAGTTTGTGATGCGATTTCGGGTGCGAGACCAGGCGCCAGACGTCAGGTTTTGGACTCTTATATTCAACGTTTAAAAGATTTGGAAGAAGTTGCTTATGGATTTAGCGGAGTGAAAAACGCTTATGCAATTCAAGCAGGTAGAGAACTTCGTGTCATTGTCGAAAGCGAAAAAGTTTCTGATGATTATGCAGCCACTTTGTCTTTCGAAATTTCACAAAAAATACAAACAGAAATGACTTATCCGGGTCAGGTTAAAGTAACCGTTATTAGAGAGACAAGAGCGGTAAATATTGCGAAATAAGCCCATTCTAGCCTTCTCAAAGAGAAGAAATTGATGTAATAAAAATATAAGACTTGTTAATTGAAAAATTGGCAAGTCTTTTTTTTATCTGCCATCTGCCAACTAACGCCTGGGATGAAAATCATTTAGCACTTGTGTCAAAAATCTTCTATCCAGATGCACATAAATCTCTGTCGTGGTGATTGATTCATGACCAAGCATTAATTGAATCGAACGCAAATCGGCACCATTTTCAAGAAGATGCGTAGCAAATGAATGCCGCAAAGTATGGGGACTTATGTTTTTGTTCAAATTTATTTGGGTTGACAAATCCTTGATTATTGTAAAAATCATGGCTCTCGAAAGCTGGCCTCCTCTCCTGTTTAAAAACAAGGTGTCATCAAACCCTTTTTTGATATTCAAATCAATTCGAATGGTATCCCTGTAAATCTGAATATATTTTTGGGTCAAATTTCCAATGGGCACAAAACGCTGTTTATTTCCTTTACCTGTGATCTTGATGAAACCTTCATCGAAGAATAAATCAGAAATTTTTAGCGTCACCAATTCCGAAACCCGAAGCCCGCAGCCATAAAGGGTTTCTAACATCGCTCGATTTCGTTCTCCCTCGTTTGTGCTCAAATCGATTGCCAAAATAAGCGCATCAATTTCATCAACTGATAAAGTATCGGGGAGTTTCCTTCCTGTTTTTGGGGTTTCGATCAGTTCCAAAGGATTGTCCGAACGATAATCTTCGAAAATCAAATAGCCGAAAAAACTTTTTAATCCCGAAATGATTCTGGCCTGTGAACGAGGATTAACTTCTTTTGAAACGTTATAAATGAATTGTTGAATGGTTTCTTCGGTTATTTTTATGGGCGAAACAACAATCTCGTTTTCCGTAAGAAAAAGGCACATGCGTTCAATATCAAAAGAATAATTATCAATGGTATTTTTGGATAATCCTCTTTCGATTCTGAGATAAGATTGATAACTTTTTATATAATTGTTCCAATTCATGAAAGCAAAGTAAAGGTTTTTTTGGACATAAAAAACTTCCTGAATAGACTTAAAAAAGTTTAAATATTATTTTTTGACTTTTAAATATAAAACAGTTAATTATATAAAAACTCTTTTAAATAATGAAACAAAAGTTTCTACTAAACATTCTACTTTTGTAAAAGGAAGTTTATTCCTGATTCAAAGGAATTACTAAAAAGTTCAATAAACACAATAATCAGCAAATTAATGAGTTTTAAACTACAAGTTCTAATCTATAAACAAAATTTAAAAACAATATTATGAAAAAGACAATTTTAGTTACCGTTTTACTGCTTGCAATATCAGTTAATGTTCAGGCGCAATTATTACGATTTGGTATAAAGGCTGGACTAAACTATGCCAATCAAACCGGCACTAACATCACCATAAACAGTGGAAATTATAATAAGGATGCCATAACTAGCTATCATGCCGGATTAGTGGCCGAAATTAATCTAACAGAAGGTTTTTCTGTTCAACCAGAATTACTGTATTCTACCCAAGGAGCTACTTACAAATATGCAGCTACTGAATTTAAAAACGAACTGGGTTATTTATCCATCCCTGTTATGGCAAAATTTCATTTGAATAAATTTATTAGTCTTGATCTTGGCCCACAAGCTTCTTTTTTATTAAGCGAAAGAAATCAATTCAATGTTAAAGATGCCAACACTTTCGATTTTGGAGTTGCCGGAGGTTTAGGATTGAATATCACCAAAAGTATATTTATACAAGGTCGTTATGTATTAGGTTTAACCGATGCTTCAAAAGATGCACAAATTAAAAACTCTGTAGTTCAAGTTTCGGCAGGTCTTATGTTCTAAGAAAATTAAAAAAATAATAAATTTATCAAAACCGTTCTTTAAATTGGAACGGTTTTTTTATTTTTACCAAAACATCAATTTATGAAAATTTGCATCATCAACGGACCAAACCTTAATCTATTAGGAAAACGAGAACCAGAAGTATATGGAAGTCAAACTTTTGAAGATTATTTCAATACTTTAAAAGAGAAATTCCCGCAAATAGAACTAAATTATTATCAAAGCAACGTCGAAGGAGAATTGATTGATAAAATTCAGGAACTTGGTTTTTCGTATGACGGTATTATCCTAAATGCCGGCGCTTACACACATACTTCGATTGGCATTGGCGATGCCGTAAAAGCCATAACGACTCCAGTGGTTGAAGTGCATATTTCGAATACTTTTTCTCGTGAAAGTTTCAGGCATCAATCTTATATCTCTGGCAATGCCAAAGGTGTTATTCTCGGTTTTGGATTACGAAGTTATGAATTAGCGTTAATGTCATTTTTATAGTTATTATGCTATTCAACATTTAACCATTATCGAACATAAAAAGTGTCAGATTTTAAAAAATCTGACACTTTTTTATGTTTAGAAATTTACTTACTTTAATTCTATTCATTCGGCTCAATATGTATTAAAACATGTCCTAACTCAGGGATTTCCTGGCGCAAAGTGTCTTTGAGTTTATGTGATAAGAGGTGCCCTTCTTTTACTGTAATATTTGCATTGACAATAGCATGTAAATCAACATGATATTTCATCCCTGCTTTGCGAATAAAACATTTTTCGGTATCTACTATACCATCCACCTGATGAGAAATCTTTCTAATTTCATCAACTAAATCTTCATTTAGATGTTCATCCATAATTTCGCCAAGTGCAGGTCTGAAAATCAAATAACTGTTGTAAAGAATAAATCCCGATGCAAAAAGTGCAGCCCAGTCATCTGCCGACTCATACCCTTTCCCCAAAATCAAGGCAATAGAAATTCCAATAAATGCGGCTACCGATGTTATTGCATCGCTTCTATGGTGCCAAGCATCGGCTTTTAGAGAAGAACTGTTACTTTCTTTGCTTCTATTCAACACCAAACGATACGAATATTCTTTCCAAATAATTATTATGCCAAGAACAATTAATGTCCAGGATTTAGGCAATTCGTGGGGTGTTCCAATATTGTTGATGCTTTCATAAGCAATAATTGTTGCCGAAGTAATTAAAAAACCCACCACCAAAAAAGTGACTAAGGGTTCGGCCCGACCGTGGCCATAAGGATGATTCTCGTCTGCTGGTTTGTTCGAATATTTGATTCCAAATAATACCAAAAATGAAGAAAAAATATCAGTCGTAGATTCGATTGCATCTGCCACTAAGGCATAAGAATTTCCAAAAAAACCGGCTAATCCTTTAATTAAAGCCAAAGCAGCATTACTTATTATACTAAAATAAGTCGCTTTTACTGCGGTTTGTTCGTTTGTCATTCTGTTTTTTTTTAAAAATTAAAAAGTAGATTATAGATTAAGCTCTTACAATCTTCGCACCAATGGCTCTCAACCGTTCGTCTATTCTTTCGTAACCTCTATCTATTTGTTCAATATTTTGAATGGTACTTGTTCCTTTTGCAGAAAGCGCCGCAATCAACAAGGAAATTCCTGCACGAATATCTGGCGAGGACATAGTTGTGGCTTTCAATTGTGATTTGAAATCGTGACCAATTACAACTGCTCTGTGTGGGTCGCACAAAATAATTTTGGCACCCATATCAATCAATTTATCGACGAAAAACAATCGGCTTTCAAACATTTTTTGATGAATAAGAACGTCTCCTCTTGCCTGTGTAGCCACTACCAGAACAATACTCAACAAATCTGGCGTGAATCCAGGCCAAGGCGCATCTGAAATGGTGAGAATGGAACCATCAATATCGGTCTTTACTTGGTAACCATCTTTGTGTTCCGGAATATAAATGTCGTCGCCTCTTTTTTCTAATGTAATTCCCAGTTTTCTAAACACATTTGGAATAAGTCCCAGATTTTCCCAACTCACGTCCTTAATGGTAATTTCGCTTCTGGTCATTGCGGCAAGTCCTATCCAGCTTCCTATTTCGATCATGTCGGGAAGAATTCTATGGGTACAACCTCCAAGACTTTCAACACCTTCAATGGTTAATAAGTTCGAACCAATTCCCGTTATTTTCGCTCCCATTGCGTTCAACATCTTGCACAATTGTTGCAAATACGGTTCGCAAGCAGCGTTGTAAACTGTTGTTTTTCCTTTTGCCAAAACCGCAGCCATAACTATATTTGCTGTTCCGGTCACCGAAGCTTCATCTAATAACATATCGGCGCCAGTCAAGCCATTAGGAGCTTCAACTCCATAAAAATGGTCTTCTCTGTTGTAACGGAATTTGGCGCCAAGATTGATGAATCCTTCAAAATGGGTATCGAGTCTTCTTCTGCCTATTTTATCGCCGCCCGGTTTTGGAATATATCCTTTTCCGAAGCGTGCCAAGAGCGGCCCAACAACCATAATAGAACCTCGAAGTGAACCTCCTTCTTTTTTGAATGCTTCTGTTTCCAGATAATGTACATTCACTTCATCTGCTTGAAAAGTATAGGATCCAGGTCCTATTTTTTGAATTTTTACGCCTAAATTTCCCAAAAGCGTAATCAGTTTATTGACATCAATTATGTCTGGAATGTTATTGATGGTAACCTTTTCAGGAGTCAATAATATGGCGCATAAAATTTGTAACGCCTCGTTTTTGGCTCCTTGTGGCGTGATTTCGCCTTTTAATTGAATGCCTCCTTCTATTTTGAAAATTCCCATTTTTCGAATTATAAATTATGAGTTATGAGTTAATGAATTATGGATTAAAAGTTAATGTTAAAAAAATTCATAACTCATAATTCATAACTGGCTTACAAAGGTTTTCTGTTTTGACTTTTATGTGTCGGATTTTGCTTTCCGGATTTTATATTCTTGTTGCTCTGAATTTTTGGTTGTCCAGCAGGCATTATTTTATTAGACACTCGCTTATTTGTTCGTAATAAATCAGTAGTATTCAAAAGCTCTTCGGTGCTTTGAAGCAAATTCAGTTTTCCTTCGGATAGTTCATATAAATGTTCGAAAATAACATCGTCTTTTACCGTGTCTTTATTCCAACTTAAGTATGATTTTTTCATATGATTGGCAATGACTTTTACCAATGCATTTTTCATTTCGCCTTCCTCCCATTTGTTGGCAACATCAATCATATATTTGATATTATTGCCATAAAATCGATATTTTGGAAAATTTTGCGGGTATTTTAAAACATCGGGTTTCAGTTGTAATACTTCACGAGTAGGTACAGGATAAGGTGATTCAACATCCAATTTAAAATCAGACATTATAAATAATTGATCCCATAATTTGTGCTGAAAATCGGGTACATCACGCAAATGAGGATTCAAACTACCCATCACCTGAATGATATATTTTGCGGCTTTGTTACGTTCCACACTGTCTTCAATAGCGGTGGCTTGGTCAATTAATTTTTGTAAATGGCGACCGTATTCAGGAATAATTAAATGAGATCTCTCGGCATTATATTCCAAATGATGAACGACATCATTCGAGTTTTCTTTTATATATTTTGAATTCATATTTGAAATTATTATTGTTGTTTTTGGGCATAAATAATATGCCTTTTGAAGAATAATCCTCCTTTGAGGATATATCTGCTCAAATATATTTGTTGCTGTTTATAGGGAAATAATACCTTTAATCGTAGAAACTTCTAAGTATTTATCAATTATTTCTTGGGCATCTTTCATGGTAACATCAACAGAGATACTCGTGAATTTGCCTGTTCTGGATTTTGTCGTTTTTATGACTGCTCCCATACAATCAAAGGCTTCTTCAACACGCACAACATTATCATTTTCAGATGGTACAATAAATTTATACAAATATAAAGCTGGCCAAGTATTGCTCATATCCAACTCTACTTTTAATCTATTATAAAATTCTTCGGTGTTTTTATCCATTCTTTAATTAAAAATAAAAGCAAATATACGGTTTTGATTTGAGATTTGAGAATTTAGGATTTAGGATTTATAATTTTTAAAACAAAGAAATTCATAAGTCAAAAAAATCTTTCAAAATCCAGATAACTTTAGGTAAATTTGCACCTTATTTGAAAAGCGTGTATAAAGAAATTGTGGTCATTATTGGCGGACCAGGAACTGGCAAAAGCACTATCGATGGATTGATGGAAAAAGGTTTTACCTAATCCCCAGAAAATTTATATAAGCCTTTATTCTTCCGCCTTGGGAAGAAATTTTTACCGGCGACCAAGAGCGTTACGAGAACTTCGAACAAGCTAAACACATCGATGTTCATCTCGTAGAAACGTACAAAAAATACGGTTATAAACTCATAGAAGTTCCAAAAGATACCGTTGATAATAGAATTTTATTTATCTTGGAGCCAATTTAGTTACGACTTGCGAATTATGAGTTTCGAAATCTGCTAACTGCGACTGGACACTGATTACTGAACACCGAACACTTGAAAATGCAAACAGCATTACAAATTCTTCAAAAATACTGGAAACACGACTGTTTTAGGTCGCCTCAAAACGAAATTATTAATTCGGTTTTGGAGGGAAAGGACACTTTTGGGCTAATGCCCACGGGTGGAGGAAAATCAATTTGTTTTCAAGTTCCGGCATTAATGAAGGATGGAATTTGTTTGGTTATTTCACCCTTGGTAGCCTTGATGAAAGACCAAGTACAACGCTTGCAAAAACTCGATATAAAAGCCATCGCGCTAACTGGCGGAATTCGATCTGATGAAATAATTACCCTTTTGGACAATTGCGAATTTGGCAATTATAAATTCTTGTACCTGTCACCAGAGCGATTACAATCAGACTGGATTTTGGAACGAATCAAAAATTTACCCATCAATTTAATTGCCATCGATGAAGCGCATTGCGTGTCGCAATGGGGACACGATTTTCGTCCGGCTTATTTGAAAATAGCCAACTTAAAAACTCATTTTCCCAAAGTTCCTTTCTTGGCACTTACCGCCTCGGCTACAAACGCCGTTTTGGAAGATGTAATTATCCAATTGGAACTGGAGAAACCAGCAATTTTTCAGAAATCATTTGCCAGAAAAAATATTGCTTATATGGTTTTTGAAGTCGAAGACAAATTGTATCGAATGGAGCAAATCTTGAAGAAGAATCCACAGCCTTCCATTATATATGTCCGAAACAGGAAATCCTGTTCAGAAACCGCTTCGCAATTGCAATCCTTGGGATTCAAAGCTACCTTTTATCATGGAGGATTAACTTCGAAAGACAAAGAAAAAAATATGAACCTTTGGATGAATGAAGAGGTTCAAATTATGGTTGCCACCAATGCCTTTGGAATGGGAATTGATAAATCGAATGTAAAAACGGTAATCCATATTCACCTTCCCGAGAGCATCGAAAGTTATTACCAGGAAGCGGGTCGCGCCGGTAGAAATGGCAAAAAAGCATTTGCAATTATACTTACAAGCCCCGCAGATAAAGCTCAAGCCCAAAGCCAATTTATTAATGTGCTGCCCGACAAAAAGATGCTGAACCAGATTTACATCAAATTGTGCACTTATTTCCAAATTGCTTATGGCGAGGGAATCAACGAACAATTTTCGTTCAATTTGAATCATTTTTGCCAAAAATATGGATTTCCAACCTTGAAGACTTTCAATGCTATCCAATTTTTAGACCGCCAGGGAGTTTTGAGTTTGTCACAAGAATATTCAGAGCGAATCACCATGCAATTCATAATACCATCCAAGGAAGTAATTCGGTATGTGAGTTTGAACACGCAGGAAGAACCAATTATTCTGGCCATACTCCGAACGTATCCTGGAATTTATGATACCCAAACGGCCATCAATTTATCTCTGATTGCAAAAAAATCAAGTTGCGAAGAAATGGCAATACATTCAGTTTTAGAAAAATTGAAAGGACTTGACATTATAGATTATCACAAAAAAAACAATGATGCCACCATTATTTTTAATGAAGTTCGTGAAGACGAAAGAACCGTTAATCGGATTTCGAAATATCTTGAAAACCAAAACCGACAAAAAATTGCCCAATTCGAATCGGTTTTGAATTATGTCAATGAAAAAAAAGTGTGCAAAAGCAGATTGATCCTGAATTATTTTGGAGAAACCCCAGATTCAGATTGCGGAATTTGTTCCTATTGCATTTCAAAAGAAACTAAAACCATAAACACATCTTCCATTTTGGAAAAAATTATTGGATTATTGAAAATGCAAGATATGAATTCAAGAGAAATTCAAAAATTGACAAAAAATACCGAGGACGATATTATCTTTGCATTGCAACAATTATTGGAAAACGATAGTATTGCAATACGTTCGAATAACAAATACACTTTAAAACTATAATGGAGAAATTACGAATTGTATTTATGGGGACCCCCGAATTCGCTGTTGGAATTCTGGACACCATAATCAAAAACGACTACGATGTTGTGGGAGTTATCACCGCTGCCGATAAACCGGCTGGTCGCGGGCAAAAAATAAAATATTCGGCAGTAAAAGAATATGCCTTGGCCAATAACCTAACTTTATTACAGCCGACGAATTTGAAAGACGAGGGTTTTTTAGAAGAATTAAAATCCCTGAATGCCAATTTGCAAATCGTCGTTGCCTTCCGGATGCTGCCAGAAGTTGTTTGGAAAATGCCAAAATTGGGAACGTTCAATCTTCATGCGTCTTTATTACCCAATTATCGTGGTGCGGCTCCAATAAATTGGGCAATCATAAATGGCGATACAAAAACTGGAGTTACCACTTTTTTTATCGATGACAAAATAGATACGGGTGCCGTAATTTTGAGTTCCGAAACAGAAATTACACCAAATGAAAACGCGGGACAATTGCACGACCGATTAATGCATTTGGGCAGTGAAGCTGTTTTAGAAACTTTGGAATTGATTGAAAAAGGAAATATCATCACAA
Source organism: Flavobacterium sp. UBA5153 (assembly GCA_002413745.1). Taxonomy (GTDB): domain Bacteria; phylum Bacteroidota; class Bacteroidia; order Flavobacteriales; family Flavobacteriaceae; genus Flavobacterium. The sequence goes on from DHXP01000050.1 coordinate 28,925, forward strand.
CTATACAAAAAGACAATCCCGAAATAAAAACGGCTTACAAGTTAAATAAGGAAAATTGCAAGATAGATTGGACAAAATCGGCGGATGAAATTTATAATTTAATAAGAGGTTTGAGTCCATATCCGTCAGCTTGGTGTTATTTCAGCGACAAAAATGAAGAATGGAATGTAAAAATTCATGAAGCAAAAATTATGTCGGAAAATCATGGTTATAACGTCGGAAGCTTGATTTGTACCAAAAAAGAAATGAAAATTGCGGTGAAAAATGGGCTTATTCAGGTGCTGAGTTTGCAATTTCCGGGAAAAAAGAAGATGACTGCAGCAGAATTATTGAATGGAATGACTTTTTCCGAGGATGCAAAAGTGTATTAACACCAATAAAAACGGGTGTTTTCTTATGATTTGGCAAGAATAGTCATTGCTTTATGAACAAAAAAAATAAGTTATCAACAAAATAAGCTAAAATTAAGCAAAATGCTTGTAAGGGAAGTAATTCCTACTAAATTTGTTGTAGTAACAAAGTTTTTTTTAACCAACATTTAATAACTAAACATTATGAACAAATCAGAATTAATCGACGCTATCGCTGCTGATGCAGGAATTACAAAAGCTGCTGCAAAACTAGCTTTAGAATCATTTTTAGGTAACGTAGGTGGTACTTTGAAAAAAGGCGGAAGAGTCTCTTTAGTAGGTTTCGGATCATGGTCAGTTTCAGCTAGAGCTGCAAGAGATGGTAGAAATCCTCAAACAGGAAAAACTATTAAAATTGCTGCTAAAAACGTAGTGAAATTTAAAGCTGGTGCAGATTTAGAGAGTGCTGTAAACTAATTTAAGTTTTCTTAAATATAATCAAAACCTTCCTGTTGGAAGGTTTTTTTATGCATTTTAACGATTTTATTTGGTATTCTTATATATTTTTTCTTAATTTTAGTAAAAATTATAATCAAATGATTTTAGCAGAATTAAAAAAAGGAAGTTTGCTTATTGCAGAGCCTTCGATTATTGGGGATTTATCATTCAATAGATCGGTTATTCTATTAGCGGATCATAACAATGAAGGTTCCGTGGGTTTTATTATAAATAAACCCTTAAAACATACCATACACGACCTGATTCCTGAAATTAAGGCAACATTCAAGATATATAATGGTGGCCCAGTTGAACAGGACAATCTCTATTTCATACACAACATTCCGGATTTGATTCCAGACAGTATAGAAATTTCCAATGGTATATATTGGGGAGGTGACTATGAAATAACAAAGGATTTAATCAATGGTGGCAAAATAAGTAAAGATAACATTAGGTTCTTTTTGGGCTATACAGGATGGGAAGAAAATCAATTAGAAACCGAGATGGAAAAAAATTCATGGATTATAACTAAAAATAACTATGAAAATAAAATAATTGGAAAATCGGCCTCAAGTTTTTGGAAAGAACAAATTATAGAATTAGGTGGTGAGTATCTAATATGGTCCAACGCTCCTGAAAACCCCTATTTAAATTAATTTATATTACCCTAAAATATAGATTCGTTCAGTTTTTGAACCAATTTTTTTGATAAATTGACCGTAAACTCTTTTTTACGATACTTAGTAATGGGTTGTATCCCTTTAATCACATTTGTAATAAACAATTCATCGGCTTTTTGAAGGTCAAACGGAGAGATTACCTCTTCAACAACTTCTAAATTTTCTATTTTTTTGGCCAAAGCCAAAATTTGTTTTCGCATAACACCGTTTAAACATCCTTCTGAAACAGGAGGCGTAATGAGTGTATTTCCTTTTAGCATAAAAATATTTCCTTGTAATGCTTCGATAACATTCTTGCTGTCATTCAATAATAAACAATTGTCCAAACCATTTTCATTGGCAAAAATACTTCCCGTAATATTTATGATTTTATTTGTGGTTTTTATGGAAGAAAGCAATTGCCTTGCAATATAAAAATCCTTGAACAAATCCACTTCATACTCCTTTTGATTGATTGAATACAAAGTATTATCGAGTGATTCGGCACTAATCAAAAAAGAGACCGTATTGTTTTGTGGCAAATAATACCCCCCATCATTTCTATAAACCGTAATTCGGGCACGAGCGGAAATTTCTAAATTTTTGATTTTTGCCAAAAAAAGAATTTGTTCCTCAAAATATTCCATTGTAAAATTCATGGGAATTTCCATTCGAACCACACGCATGGAAGACATCAATCTAAAATAATGATCTTCTAAAAAAAGAATTTTAGAGCCTGCTATTTTAACCGTTTCAAAAACAGCATCGCCATATAAAAAAGCGCGGTTTTGCGCCAATAAACTAGCATCGTGAGATACAATGTCACCATTAAAATTAATCATACTATTTAAAAAAAGTCACGCTAAAGAACATGACAAATATAAGTTTCAAAAAAGAACATCACTAAACTGAACCGATAACATGCTTAAGATCGGAAACTTGATTTTCCCACAAAAGTATTGCTTCATTAATTTCGTCTTCTTCGGCAAAATCAATCACCATCAAGGAAACATCTTTAGTGATTTCATCTACCAAAATATTTAATTCAAAAAAATAGTCAGTGTCCTTGTTATTACCATCTACCCATTTGAACCTTACCTTTTCTCCCGATTTCTTGGAGCATAGTCTTGCTTTTTCTTCGGAATCATTCCAAATAAAAGTAAAAAATTCGCCACGAGAATTAACATTATCCGCAAACCATTCCGATAAACCTGACGGAGTCGAAATGTATTGATACAACAATTGAGGTGAAGAATTTATGGGAAACTCTATTTCATAACGTACTTTTTGATCCATGAGCTACATTTAATTTTTTGGAAATGTATAGAATATAAAGCCAAAAAAAAAGCCTTTTGAAAAATATTTTTTTTTCTTTAATATATACTTGTAACCTCTAATATAATTTTTATATTTGCACCCGCATTCAAAGCTGGTTATCCTTCCGGCAATTTGGCGAGATAGCTCAGTCGGTTAGAGCGCAGGATTCATAACCCTGAGGTCCCGAGTTCAAATCTCGGTCTCGCTACTAAAACAAACCCTTAAACATCAATTGTTTAGGGGTTTTTTATTGGAAATATGTTTCGAAAATATCGACTTCAAATCTCTCAAGTGAGGAACTCAAGTGAGGACTCGAGTGAGGAATTGATATAAAAAAAGACTAATCACTAAGCAGAAAAGGTATAAATGAAATATGATTTTTCATTTATACCTTTCGAATTTTATTCTCTGAAGCTCCTTTCACTATCACAGGTGAAACTTTAGGGTCTAAGTAAAATTTATTTAAAACTTCATTAGATTAATGAGATGACAAAATACTAGTTTCATCACCCATTACTTTATTCCAGGTTTATTGAAGACAAAAATGTTCCAGACGGAACAGATTTAGCTGATATTTATCTTGAAAGTAGAATATGCAACAATTCTATTAAAGTTCAAAAAAATCCGCTCTAAAACAGAAATTGAAGTCAATAGATTGACAAAAATTAATCCTGGGATAATTAACCTTATTAGAACTTTTGACTTGCTAGATAATGAGCATAATGAGATTGAGAATATTGGATAGAATCACTTGTCTTTTAAACTTTAATATTCCAAGTTATGATTAATAATCTGAATTAAAAATTTCGTATTATGATTTGTTGAAAATATTTTGAGATTGATGCTATAAACTAGAATATGAGGTTATTATTTGGGGTTTGTCTTCGGTTATAATTAAGAGGCGTTTTTTTTAATTTTATGAATAAGCTTTTTTCTAATAAGATGGTATTTCTTATGGCTTGGATAACTTCTATTGGAAGTCATATTATTAAAAATTAAAGCAGTAAGTAGCAAAATCATTACGCCAATGAGTACTGGTGAAATCACATATAAATAACCCAAATCTTTTATTTTATCGGAACCAATAATAGCAATTAGTGCTGTTGCTCCACCGGGTGGATGTAAGGTTTTGGTAATTTGCATTAAAATAATAGAAATCGAAACGGCTAGTGGAGCAGTTATCCATATAATATCAGGAACTAATTTATGTACAGTTACACCAATTAAAGCCGAAATTAAATGACCGCCAACTAAGTTTCGAGGTTGCGAAAATGGACTTTGAATAATACCATAAACCAATACACTTGATGCACCAAAAGAAGCAATTAGATACACGGCATCATTTCCTGAAAAATGAATGGATTCTATGTAAGCTAATATTCCAATGCCCACAAACGAACCTAAAAAAGCCCAAAAATGCTCTTTCCAGTCTACCAAAGTTTCTCTATAAAGAATATATCGGGTTTTGCGATAACTTCGCTTTATTTTTTGAACAGGCATAAAGAATTATTTTGCTAAACTTGGTGTAAAAGAATAAACTGTAAAAGGATAAATCATTTTTGCCGTAAATTTTGAAATCAGGCAAACCATTAAAATTGGAAAGAATAAAGTATAATTATTGGTTGAGTCACAAACCAAGAAGATAGCTGTGAAAGGAGCGTGAATACTAGCACTCAAAACAGCTGCCATTCCAATAATCATAAAATTTACTGGAATCACATCGGCATTAAAAAAACGATTTAAAATGGAAGCAACTAACAATCCTAAAAAAGCACCTATAAAAAGACTTGGTGCAAAAACACCTCCATCGCCTCCAGAAGCTAATGTTACTGAAGTTACAATTGGTTTTAAAAGTAATATTCCAATAAATGTGAAAATTAGTGTAAAAGTTAATGGGACTTCATTCGAATTCAGAAAAATCATTTTGATAGCCAGATATCCTTCTCCATAAAGTTGAGGAAAAAGAAGCAGAGAACCGCTTAAAATTACTGAACCTAGGATGATTTTATGATAATAAATTTTTATTTTCGAAAATTGTGATTTAATAATCAATACGCAGCGTGTTAAATACACAGAATTTAATCCTGCTAAAATTCCTAAAAGGATAAAATAAGGAATGGCAGCAAGGTGCCAAGTCGTTATGTTTACTGTGAACAAAGGTTTTTCGTCTAATAAAAATAGAAGTCCAAAAGCTATTGCAGTGGCAATCATATTAGTCAGTAAGAATACTCGAGTTACTTTTTTCGAAATAACTTCCAGTGCAAAAAGAATTCCAGCAATGGGGCTACCAAATAAAGCCGTAACTCCTGCCGCAACTCCCGCACAAATTAATTCGGTTTTGTATTGTCTAAAAATATTTTCTTTTCTTTGGGCGACAGAACCTATGGTTGCCGAAGCAACAACTGTAGAAACTTCAATTCCTGTAGAGCCACCAAAAATAACGGTCAATAATCCGTTGATGAAGTGGGAAGAGATTTTATAATTGGGTAAATTTTTGGATTTAGAATTAGTGCTTTCAAAGATTTCTTTGAATCCTTTGTTTTCCCCTTTCTTAAATATATATTCTCGAAGAAAATAAATGACGGATAAACCAAAAACGGGGAAAAAAATATAAAACAGGGAATTCAGATTGGCTTGACGAAAAAATATTTCCTCGTAATATTCGGTTGTTTTCTTTAAAACAACTCCTAAAAAAGCTGATAAAAAACCAATTAATAGAGAAACAACAACTAATTTTTTGAATTTAATTAAAGCATGGTTTCTTCTAATTCTGGAAGTATCATTCATAAAAAAAGGGTTGTCATTGACCTGCAAATTTAAACTTTGAAAAAGCAATAATTCATTTTTAAAAGTTAAAAATTTTCTAAATCTCCAACAGTCCTATTTTATTTTAAATAAGTCATCGTTGGTAAATTAGCGTCTTCTAAACTTAAAAACTCATTTGACGGCGTTAATTTCTGCGATATATCGCATGTTTAAAAACACGAAAAACCCTCTTTTTCGCTAATATTTAGTTATGTTTGTTAGTAATAAAACGGAGTTTGTTTCACATAGTGACGTTATAAGCAAGCCTAAAAGACGACCATTCAAACATCAAGCGGCCAACCCTAATTAGAGGTTTATTTTTATGCTAACTTTAAAAACGGTTAACCCTTTCCTAGTATCTCAACGCTGCAACCCGGGCAGTTTGCAGTTATCGAACCAACGCAAGATTTAAAAAATTCCCAATCACACATTTTAAATAATAATTTACTCCTTCCTAGTTTGGCACATTTGGTTTTGCCCCAATACACAAGACCAACCCTTCGACATAACCAAATTTGTAGATCCTTTACAGTGTAAAAATATAATGGATAAATTTGTCCACTATTAAAAATAAATGCTTACCTTTGTCCTATAAAAAAGAAATAAATGTTTTCAAAAGCTTGTGAATACGGGATCAGGGCATCAATCTACATTGCTGAACAATCGCTATTAGAAAGAAAAGTGAGTTTAAAAGAAATTTCTGAGGCAATTGAATCGCCAACTGCTTATACTTCAAAAATATTGCAACAGCTTTCTCGAAGTTTTATTATAAATTCAGACAAAGGTCCAACAGGTGGATTTTCAATGGATACACAAGAAATTGAAAAGGTAAAACTAAGTACAATAGTTTTAGCAATTGATGGAGAATCAATTTACAATGGCTGTGGTTTAGGCTTAAAAAAATGTAATGAAAAAATGCCCTGTCCGGTGCATAATCAATTTAAACTAGTTAGAGATGAACTTAAAAAAATGCTTGAAAGTACTACTATAAAATCATTAGCTGTGGACTTTGAAAAAGGATTAACCTTTTTAAAACGATAAAAAAAATTTAAACTAATAGTGGACATATTTATCCAATATAATTAAAAAACAAAAAAATTAAACTTTAATAAAAATGAATATTCAAGAAAATCAAATCATCGGAGAATTGGTAGCAAAAGACTACCGTACTGCATCAGTATTTAAAAAATATGGTATTGACTTTTGCTGTCAAGGCAACAGAACCATTAATGATGCTTGTGAAGCAAAAAAAATTAATGAAAAAGTAGTCGTTTCAGATTTGAATGCACTCATACAATCACAATCTGAAAACACAACGGATTATAAATCTTGGCCATTAGATTTATTGGCAGATTATATTGAGAAAAAACACCATCGCTATGTGGAAGAAAAAACGCAGGAAATTATACCCTACCTAGATAAAATTTGCAGAGTTCACGGAGAACGTCACCCTGAATTGTTTGAAATCAAAGAACATTTCAATGCTACAGCAGGAGAATTGGCAAAGCACATGAAAAAAGAAGAGCTTATTTTGTTTCCAAATGTACGTAAAATGGTTAAAGCAAAACAAGAAAATTCCAAGTTGGAGTCATCCCCTTTTGGCACAATACAAAACCCCATTCAAATGATGATGAATGAGCACACCACAGAAGGAGAACGATTTAGCAAAATAGAAATATTAAGCAATAATTATACTCCCCCAGAAGATGCTTGTAACACCTACCGCGTAACATTGGCATTGCTCAAAGAATTTGAACAAGATTTACATCTGCACATTCATTTAGAGAATAATATTTTATTTCCAAAAGCAATCGAATTAGAAAAAGAATTGTCTTAAAAAATTGATGAAACCTATCGATTTGAAGGAAACTCTGGTCCTGGAGATGAAATGATTGTGTTTGCAGTTTCCTCCAAAAAAAATAATCTAAAAGGAATAGTAGTAAATGCTTCCGGAATGTATTCAGATCCTTCTACATCTAAGATTGTTGAACTCTTACGTAATAAAGTACAAAAAACCATGCCTATCAAAAGAAACGAATTCCTAAAGTCAATTAGCCAAGAACATCATCATGGACTGTTGATTTGCTGGAAAATAAGAACGGGCTTAAAAAAGAAAATCGAGCCAGAACGAATAAAAAGATATATCGATTGGTTTTGGGAAACACACTTAAAGCAACATTTCAAAATTGAAGAAAAATATATTTTTCCAATATTAGGCAACGAACATGAACTTGTAAAAAAAGCATTAGCAGAACATCGCAGATTAAATCGTTTGTTTGAAGCAATAACAGAACATTTAAAAAACTTGTCTTCGATTGCAGAAGAATTAGAAAGTCACATCCGATTTGAAGAACGAATTTTGTTTAATGAAATTCAGAACAATGCAACAACTGACCAATTGGAACGAGTAAAACAGTATCATTCTAATGATAAATTCGTAGATAATTTAACCGACCCATTTTGGGAATGATGAGAGGCAAAATACATTTAACAGTTATAGAAAATAATTCAAAACATACCATTGAAACGTATGATGGAGAATATAAAAATTTAATGTTTCTGTTAAGAGACAAGATTTATTTGGACGACTTTGGTGAGTGCGGAGGGATGGGAAGGTGTGCAACCTGCATAATAAAAATCATTGGTTTAACAGGAATTTCAACAGCAAAAGAAAGAAACGAACCTGTTACACTTTCTAAGATAGGATTTGTAGATGAAAATATACGCCTTTCATGCCAGCTATTGGTTACAAAAGATTTAAATAATACTGAGATTGAATTGATAGAATTGTAACAAATAGAAAATTTTATAAATCAATTTCTTAAAACTAGAATGAATTAAAAATTAACAAAAAGAAAAACATGAGTAAAGAAAAAAAATTATGGATTGGATTGCTTTTGGTAGCCTTCTTTTCCTTTGGAGTTTTAGGTTATTATGGTTATGAAATCTACCAACAAGCGCCACCAGTCCCTGTAAAAATCATTTCCGAAAACAAGGAAGTAATTTTCACTGGTCAGGAAATAAAAGACGGCCAAAATGTTTGGCAAAGTATGGGAGGCCAAGAAGTGGGAACTATTTGGGGACACGGTGCTTATGTAGCTCCCGACTGGACTGCCGACTGGCTTCATAGAGAAGCTGTATTTATATTGAATCGCTATGCACAAAAAGATTTCAATAAAGATTTTGATGCATTGGACAAGGAAAAGCAAGCCGCTCTAAAAATACGTTTACAAGCAGATTTGAGAACCAATAAATATGATGAAAAAACAAAAACAATCACTATTTCTCAAAATCGAGTTTTAGCTATTCAATATTTAAGTCATTATTACCAAGGTTTGTTTATGAATTCTCCCGAATTTGACAAATTACGAAATGATTATGCTATTCCAAAAAATGCGATCAAAGACGTAAACAGAATGCACAAAATGAATGCGTTCTTCTTTTGGGCAACATGGGCAACAGTTACAGAACGCCCTAATTCCGACATTTCATACACTCACAACTGGCCTGCAGATGAATTAGTCGGAAACAAAGCTACTACCGATTTAATGGCTTGGTCAGGGGTTAGTATTATTACATTGATTTTGTGTATTGGATTATTGGTGTTTTATCATGCAAAATCAGGGGAAGGCGAAAGCTTACCATTACCAACATCAGATCCCCTTTTAAAACAAGGAATGACGCCTTCTATGTATTTGGTAAAAAAATATTTTTGGGTCGTTAGCTTGCTTATGATTTTACAAGTGCTGTTAGGAATTGTAACTGCACATTATGGTGTCGAAGGCAATGGTTTATACGGAATTCCAATTGATAAATTCCTGCCCTATGCCGTAACAAGAACTTGGCACACCCAATTAGCTATTTTATGGATTGCAACAGCCTGGCTTGCTACAGGATTATATATAGCTCCAGCAGTTTCCGGAAAAGATCCTAAATTTCAATGTTTTGGGGTGAACTTTTTGTTCATTGCTTTACTAATAATTGTAGTAGGATCAATGATAGGACAATGGTTTGGAGTGATGCAAAAACTAAATTTAGTTGAAAATTTTTGGTTTGGACATCAAGGATATGAATATGTAGATTTAGGTCGTTTTTGGCAAATCTTTTTGCTAGTTGGACTTTTCTTATGGTTAGCTTTAATGGTTCGCCCGCTACTTCCTATTTTAAAAAGAAAAACGGAAGAAAAAAATCTTATCATTCTTTTTTTAATTTCTTGTTCCGCGATTGCGCTTTTCTATTCTGCCGGATTAATGTGGGGTAGGCAAACGAATCTTGCCATTGCCGAATATTGGAGATGGTGGGTAGTTCACTTATGGGTTGAAGGATTCTTTGAAGTATTTGCAACAGTTGTAATTGCTTTCCTTTTTGTTCGTTTGGGTTTATTGAAAACAAAAACGGCAACATTAAATGTTTTATTTAGCACTATAGTCTTTTTAGCTGGAGGAATTTTAGGGACTTTCCACCATTTGTATTTTTCAGGAACACCCAGTGCTATTATGGCTTTGGGAGCTACATTTAGCGCCTTGGAAGTAGTACCTCTTACACTTATCGGCTATGAAGCGTATCATAACTATACACTTTCTAAAGCTACTCCATGGGTAGTTGATTATAAATGGCCTATTTATTTTATGCTTGCCGTATCTTTTTGGAATTTCCTTGGAGCTGGTATATTCGGGTTTATAATTAATCCCCCAATAGCATTGTATTATGTTCAAGGTCTAAATACCACTCCTCTTCATGGCCATACCGCATTATTTGGCGTTTATGGAATGTTAGGAATAGGCTTGATGTTATTCGTACTAAGAAGTTTGTACAGGAACATAGAATGGAATAACAAGCTACTTAAAACTACTTTTTGGTCGCTAAATATCGGTTTGTTTTTAATGGCAACAATGAGCTTACTGCCAATAGGAATTTGGCAAGCGATTGAAAGTATAGAACACGGAATGTGGTATGCTCGTTCAGCTGAATTAATGCAAGATCCAACTATGATTACTTTAAAATGGCTACGTACCTTTGGTGATGTTCTATTTACAATAGGAATTGTTTCCTTCGCTTGGTTTGTATTTGATCTAACATTAAAAAATAAGAATAAGTAAAAGTTAAGTAAGTGCAATGTATTGTACAATGTCAAATACATTGCACTTTTTCAATATAAAATATATTATTGAATGAAAGGATCATCATCCAAATTCGTTTCGAAAATTGATGAAGTTTTAAGCGAATTATTTGGTAAAACAAATCCTTTAGAATTGAATATTTGAGATAAAATCTTCTATAGGAGTCCAAATAAAAAACCAAAAATGAGGTTGTTTCACGAGTTGTGTGACAGCCTCATTTTTTATTGGTAACAACTATTTCTTTTTTAATCGATATTTAAAAATTTCCTCAAACTTTTCTATCTTCGGTTGAATGACCATTTGGCAATAATATTAGCAAACAGATTAAAATTTCATTTTAACTCCAAAATTGAAGACAAAACCTTCTGTGTAAGTCCAAATTTCATCAAAAGTAGGATTGTTTACAGGACCATTAACCACCCCTTTATAATTACTTTGTCTCGTATCGGTGAAATTTTCAAAGTTTATGAAAACATTGTAGTTTTCCCATAGTGTCTTTTGAGCCATTGCTCCAAATTTCCAGAATGTTGGTGTTTGAGAACCATTGTATAAATATTGATTATCCGTAAAATACCCTTCCAGTCCAATTTTAAAATCATCTTCTTTTTCATACATCAGTATCAAATTTAACTTGTTTTTGGGTACCAATGGTAAAAACTGATTGCCTTGAAGGTATTTCGCTTTAACATCGGTGAATGTATACCCCACAAAAAGTTTTATGTTTTCATCGTAAACAAACTTAAGGTTGGTTTCAAAACCGTTGCTAGTAATTGGATTATCAGCATTAACGAAGAAATATACAGTATTAATATTTTGTAAAACCAGAGGTTTATTAATCTTTGTTGAAAAAAACATGTGATTCATACTAAAAGACAAATCATCTGTTATTTTATCCTTAAAATTCACATCAAATGTTCCTCCAATACTTTTTTCAGCCACTACATTATTTAATGCCAATAGATTTTGGTATTGCATTGTTTCCGTTTGTTCTGTAAAAACAGAAGGCATTTTATATCCTAAACCACCACCAATTCTACTGCTCCATTGGTGATTAATTATAAACAATGCTGAAACTCTTGGCAACACAAAGATTTGATTTTCAGAATAATTCTGATTGGAATATTGTACATTATCCAAACGGAAGCCGTTTTCTAATTTTATATTTTCGGTAATATCCCAAGTATGTTGAATGTATGCTCCTGTAGTGAATGATTTTGAATCCAGTGTGGCAATATCTCTTTGTTTGAAATTATCGTAAATTAAATTTACACCTCCAATAACAGTATATTTTTCTTTGTTCCAAACATAGGAAGCATCAATGTAGGCGTTAGTGTTTAATCCTGAAAACAAATAATTTGGGATATTTATTTTTCTATCGAAAAAGCTTAAACTTTGTTTTAGTTTGAAACTGTTTTTGTTTTCAGATTTTTTGTCAAATTCAACAGTAGTTGTATTTCTTGTAGTATTATTTTCTTCAAAATAAGTATGAGTGTCGTCTGAATAACCTTTTACGACCTGCATATCACCACCTCTAAGATCTCCTTTTGTGAAACTATTTCCTATCATCAATGAAGAACTTTCATTTGGATAATAAAACAATTGTGGATTTACAGTAAAATTATTGCCCTTTGGGATTTCAGTAAAACTATCCTTATCAACGTCATAGGCTTTCTGAAAATTAACCAATCCCATTAAGGTATAACCAAACTTTCCTTTTCTTTTAGAAGCATAAACTCCAATATTGGATTGTCCCACATTGGATTGATTCAGTATCATATTATATTCGCTTTTTTCTTTTGGTTTTTTGGAAATAAAATTGATAACCCCGGCAATGGCTCCACCACCATATAAAGTGGATGCTGGTCCTTTTATCACTTCAACCTGTTGTAAATCTAAAGGAGGGATTTCCAAAATACTTAAACCACTGGCAAAGTTTCCGAAATTAGTATACCCATTTTTAAGAAGTTGTGAATATCGACCATCTAAACCTTGCATTCGGATGCTGGCATTTCCGCTAGTAGCAGAAGTTTGTTGTACATTAATCCCTGTGCTTTCCTGAAGGACCATACTCACATTGGCTACTTTCATATTGCTTTTTTCGTCCAACTCTTCGGCATTCATTACTTCTAAACGTGTAGGTGTGTTTTTTATGGTTCTACTTGTACGCATAGATTGTACCACAACTTCATTTAGTTCAGTACCTTCACTTGATTCCAGACTGACTTGTAATGTGTCATTAACTGATAAGGGGAAGTCCAAAGATTCGATTTTTGTTTCGTATCCTGAATAACTAAAAGTGATTTGTTGTTTGCCGTTCGGAATGTTTTTAAGCTCTACAAAACCATTTTTATCAGTGGCATTCACAATATTTGTATTACTAATTTGTGCCGTTACGCCAATCAATAGTTCGTTTGTTTTACCATTTTTAACAACGGCTTTCAAAGTGTTCTGACTGTATGATACTGTGGTTATCAACATAGTCAAAATCAAAAAATATTTTGTCATTTAAATTTAAGTTTTAATCATAAATAATTAACTGTATGGACTATATGATAGCCATGCAATATATTTTAAAAAGGTATATACCTAATCTAATTAGGGTCTGCTGAGAAACG
>DHXP01000026.1:0-42747 GCA_002413745.1 Flavobacterium sp. UBA5153
CAGAACGAAGAGAAAGAAAAACGGGCAGATGAATTAATCATTGCCAATAACAATACTTATTAAAAAATAATATCAAATGAAAATTAGCATTTCTAAAAACTCTCCCATCTTCTTCTTCTTCTTCTTCTTCTTCTTCATTCTGGTAGGCAACGGGGTTGTAGGTTATACCGTTTATAAAAGCAACCAAAAACTTCGTGACGCTGAACAATGGGTGCAACACACCGAGCAAGTTATTTACAAATCGGGGGAAATACTATCACTTGCCAAGGACTTAGAAACCGCTTCGCGAGGTTTTGTTATTACAAACGACAGTGTATTTCTCGAACCCCTATATGTTGCCCAAAAAACAACCTTCGTATACATCGGAGAACTCACGCAACTTGTTAAGGATAATCCCGAACAGCAAAAACGTGTAGATTCGCTCAATTTTTATATGCACAAGCGTTTGGATTTTTCATTACAATCGGTTGAATTAAGAAGTAAAAAAGGATTAACATCAGCCACCGCTTATGTATCTACCAAAAAAGGTAAGCACATTACCGATCATCTGCGCCAGATTACTAATGCTATTCAGCAGGAAGAAGCCACCCTGCTTAAACAACGAAAACAAACGAACGAGCTTAGTGTGGCAACGTTCAACCGGGTTATAGTGGTTTTGTTTATTTTAATGATGGTTTTTACTATTCTTTTGTTAATCGCCGTCTATGATATTTTGCTTAAAAATAAAGAAAAAGAGAAACGGGCAGCAGAGCTAGTTATTGCCAATAAAGAGCTTGGTTTTCAAAACAGGGAGAAAGAGAAACGTGCAGATGAGTTAATCCTTGCTAACAAAGAACTTGCCTATCAAAACGAAGAGAAAGAAAAACGTGCAGAAGAATTAATCATTGCCAATAAAAAGCTTGTCGTTCAGAATAAGGAGAAAGAAAAACGGGCAGGAGAGTTAATCATTGCTAATAAAGAGCTTGGTTTTCAAAACAGGGAGAAAGAGAAACGTGCAGATGAGTTAATCCTTGCTAACAAAGAACTTGCCTATCAAAATAGTGAGAAAGAGAAACGGGCCGATGAATTAACAATTGCTAATAAAGAACTTGCCTACCAAAACGAGGAGAAAGAAAAACGTGCAGCAGAATTAATCGTTGCCAACAAAGAACTTGCCTACCAAAACGAAGAGAAAGAAAAACGTGCAGCAGAATTAATCGTTGCCAACAAAGAACTTGCCTACCAAAACGAGGAGAAAGAAAAACGTGCAACGGAATTAATTATTGCTAATAAAGAGCTTGCCTTTCAAAACGAAGAGAAAGAGAAACGGGCAGCAGAGCTAGTTATTGCAAATAAAGAACTTGTTTTTCTAAACGAAGAGAAAGAAAAACGAGCAACAGAATTGGAAACTGCTAATAAAGACCTTGAACAATTCGCCTATGTTGCTTCGCACGATTTGCAGGAACCGTTACGAATGGTTGCAAGTTATACTCAATTGCTCGAAAGAAGATATAAAGATAAATTAGATCAGGATGCAAATGACTTCATTCAGTATGCTGTTGACGGTGCAAACCGCATGCAGAAACTAATTAACGATCTCCTTGATTATTCAAGAACAACTTCTCGTGGAAAAGATTTTGCAAAAGTTGATAGTTCACAGGTACTTGGACAGACTATTTCGAACCTGCAGCAACTTATAATTGAAAATAACGCTTTAATTACCACCGAAGATCTTCCCGAGTTGAAAGCGGATGAATCACAGATTATGCGGGTTTTTCAAAATCTGATTGTGAATGCTATAAAATTTAAAAAGAAATCTGAAATGCCCAAAATACATATTTCCTGTGAAAAGAAAAATGAGTTTTACGAATTTGCGGTCAGGGATAATGGAATAGGGATAGAAATGCAATATCAAGACAAGGTTTTCGCCATTTTTCAGCGATTGCATTCAACAAAAGATTATCCAGGCACCGGCATAGGACTATCCATTTGTAAACGTGTTGTCGAAAGGCATGGAGGCAAGATATGGTTTGAATCAAAGGAAAACGAAGGAACAACTTTTTATTTTACTATAAAAAAATAAAGACATTATGAACCGGTAATTATAGGATTCAGTTAATAAATAAATATAAATCACTAATATAAAATAATAATCATGGAAAATATCAAATTTGTTGAAATTCTTTTAATCGAAGACAATCCCGGGGATGCACGGCTTACCCAGGAAGCATTAAATGACGGAAAGGTGAAAAATAACCTTCATATTGTGTACGACGGAATAGAAGCAACCGATTTTCTATTTAAAAGAAATAAGTATAAAGATGCCCCACGGCCTGATCTTATTATCCTTGACCTTAACCTGCCAAAAAAGAATGGGCATGAAGTGCTGGCTGAAATTAAAGCTTACGAAACCCTGAAAAGTATACCTGTTGTTATTCTTACCACATCCAAAGCCGAAGAAGATATTTTAAAGTCTTATAAATCACATGCAAATTGTTTTTTAACTAAACCTATTGACCTGATTGAATTTTTTGAAATGATTAAATCAATTGAAGGTTTCTGGCTCACATTAGTTAAACTTCCCACACTGTGAAAAACACAGAAGAACAAACAATACTCCTGATTGAGGATAATCCCGGTGACAGCAGGTTGATTAAAGAGATGCTGAACGAAATCACTTCCATTAATTACCGGCTTATTATAGCTGAAACGTTGAAAGAAGGATGCGAGGAAATTAAAAAGAATGACTTCATTCTCATTCTACTTGACCTCAATTTGCCTGACAGCTCAGGAATAAAGACTTTCGATACAGTAATGAATTTTGCGGAGAAGATTCCTGTTGTTTTAATAAGCGGAATGCAAGATGTAGAATTATCATTATCACTGATTAAAGAAGGTGCGCAGGATTACATTACAAAACAGGATATAAACAGTACCCTGCTTGGAAAGACAATTCTATTTGCAAAAGAACGGAAAAAACTTCTCAGCGAATTAATCATTGCTAATAAAGAACTTGCTTTTCAAAATAAAGAGAAAGAAAAACGGGCTGCGGAACTAGTTATTGCCAAAGACCACGCCGAGCAAAGCGACCGTTTGAAATCAGCTTTCCTTGCCAATATGAGTCATGAAATCCGTACTCCCATGAATGGTATTCTCGGTTTTGCCGAACTACTGAAAGAGCCCAACCTTACCGGCGAAGAGCAACAAGAGTACATTGAAATCATTGAGAAAAGCGGTGTCCGAATGCTCAATATCATCAACGATATTGTTGATATTTCGAAAATTGAAGCGGGGCTGATGGAAGTTAATCTGACGGAGTCGAACGGCAACGAGCAAATCGAATATATTTATACCTTTTTCAAACCGGAGGTTGAAGGAAAAGGGATGCAATTTTCGTATAGACACGGTATGTTATCAAGCGAATCCATTATTAAAACCGACCGCGAGAAATTATACGCTATTCTTACCAACCTGATAAAAAATGCAATAAAATATACCAATAAAGGTGCGATAGAATTTGGGTATGACTATGTTGTAGAGATGCACGGCCGTGCGTCTCTACAATTTTTCGTAAAAGATACGGGAATCGGGATTCCCAAAGACAGGCAGGGAGCTATATTTGAACGGTTTATTCAGGCAGATATCTCTGATAAACACTCTTATCAGGGGGCTGGGCTGGGTTTATCCATTTCAAAAGCCTACGTCGAAATGTTGGGAGGCAGAATTTGGGTCGAAAGCGAAGAAGGAAAAGGCTCCACATTTTATTTTACCATTCCTTACAATACTGAACCGGAAGAAAAAAATGTAGTTGGAAAAGTTGTTCCGGCGCAAGACGAAGAGAATCAAATTAAAGACCTTAAAATATTAATTGCCGAAGATGATGAAGCATCTGAAATGCTGATTTCAATAACCTTCAAAGAGTTTAGCAAAGAAATTTTAAAAGCAAGAAACGGTTTTGAAGCTGTTGAAGTTTGTCGCAATAATCCGGATACTGATTTAATTCTGATGGATATTCAAATGCCTGTAATGAACGGACATGAGGCAACCCGACAAATCCGACAATTCAACAAAGATATTGTCATAATAGCTCAGACAGCTTTTGGACTGTCAGGCGACAGAGAAAAGGCAATTGCAGCGGGATGCAACGATTATATTGCAAAACCCATTAACAGAGCCGAATTGCTTGCATTAATACAAAAGCATTTCAAGTATTAATTAAATGTAACCAGACAATTAAAATACAGAAAATAAAGCCTACTGCCAACAGCTAAGGGTTTCGTTGCGTGCGTAGCACGAACAATGAAACCCGTGTTGAACCCTTCGATAAACTCAGGACAGGCTCACCGAGTACCTGCCGTTAACACTATGGAGTTATCGTAAAGATTTTAGAAAGAAATACAAGAGGCAAGTAATAAATAGGATTTAAGCATAAAATAAAAAAGGATAATGAAAGTGTTTTTATTATCCTTTTTTTATGAGTTTAAGAGGTAATCCTTATACTTAATCGATACATCTTAAATGATGATTTCTATCTAGCTAGTCCCTTTTCGGAAGTTTATGAAACGAGATTGTTTATTTTTGCATATTGCAATAACAGTATGGTTTTTGCATCTTTAATTTTCCCCGTTTCAATCATGGCAAAAGCTTCATCAAAGGACATTTCCATTACATCTATATTTTCTTGTTCATGTTCAGCTCCGCCGCCATCACTGACTTTCATTGTAGCATCATATTCACCCATAAATAAATACAATATTTCGGTTACGGCACCAGGCGACATATAGGTTTCAAAAACTTTACGAACCTTTGACAATCGGTAGCCAGTTTCTTCTTCTGTTTCTCGGATGATGCATTGTTCGGGATTATCTTTGTCCAAAAGGCCAGCGCAAACTTCAATCATCATGCCTGTTTCATTGCCGTTAAGATAAGTTGGCAACCGAAATTGGCGAGTCAAAATCACGGTTTTCTGAATCGAATTGTAAAGTAAAATTGCCGCTCCATTTCCCCGGTCATATACTTCACGAACGTGAGTTTCGACGGTGTTGTCTTCTTTTTGATAATCGAAAGTCACTTTGTTCAAAACATACCAATTGTCTGAAAGCAAATCAGTTTGTTGTATTTTAATTTTTGGATTATTCATTTATTGGGATTGATGTCGTTTCTATAAAAAAACGTCCCGATTTATCGGGACGTTAAGTATTTATTTAAGTATCGTTTGCTTTCTATCTGGGCCTACTGATACAATTTTTATAGGAACTTCGACAAATGCCTCTATAAATTCAATGTATTGTTTTAACTCTATCGGTAATTCATCATAAGTTGACATTCCTGTTAAATCAGCCTGCCAGCCTTTGAATTCTTTATAAATAGGAGTAACGTTTTCTGGTTCGATGTTGTAAGGAAAATGAGAAATGTTCTTGCCTTTGTAATTGTATTCGGTACATACTTTCAAAGTTGGAAATCCAGAAAGGATATCACCTTTCATCATCATCAATTGGGTTACACCATTTATTTGAACAGCATATTTCAAGGCTACTAAATCTAGCCAACCACAACGTCTTTGTCTTCCGGTAACGGAACCAAATTCATTTCCAACGCGTGCCATTGTTGCACCATCTTCGTCGAAAAGTTCAGTTGGGAATGGACCGCTTCCTACTCGGGTTACGTAAGCTTTGAAAATTCCGTACACTTCTTTTATTTTATTTGGAGCAATTCCCAAACCGGTACAAGCACCTGCAGCCGTGGTGTTTGACGAAGTTACAAATGGATATGTACCGAAATCGATGTCAAGTAATGAACCTTGGGCGCCTTCGCATAATATTGCTTTTCCTGCTTTTTGGGCTTGGTGTAAATATTCTTCGCTGTCTATAAAATCTATTTTTTTCAATTCTTCGATAGCTTCAAAGAATTCTTTTTCCATTTCTTCTAAGTTATACTGAATGTCAACATCGTAGAATTTTATCATATCCTCGTGCTTATCTGCCAAAGCGCGGTATCTTTCCTTGAAATCTTCGAGTTCGATATCGCCAACACGAATTCCGTTTCTGCCGGTTTTGTCCATATAGGTTGGGCCAATTCCTTTAAGTGTAGAACCTATTTTTGCCTTGCCTTTTGATGCTTCCGAAGCCGCATCGAGCAAACGGTGTGTCGGCAAGATCAAATGGGCTTTTCTTGAAATGATTAATTTGTTTTTTATGTCTAAATTAAATTTTGCCAGCCCTTCAATTTCTTTTTGAAAAACCACAGGGTCAATTACGACTCCGTTTCCGATAATGTTTACGGCAGTTTTATGAAAAATTCCGGAAGGAATGGTTCTAAGAACGTGTTTTATTCCGTCAAATTCTAAAGTGTGTCCTGCATTTGGGCCTCCTTGAAAGCGTGCAATGATATCATATTTAGAGGTAAGAACGTCAACAATTTTTCCTTTGCCTTCATCTCCCCATTGTAATCCTAGTAATAAATCTACGGTCATTCTATGTGTTATTTGTAGTTAGTTATTTTTTTGTTATTTTCTTTAGGGACAACTTGCGAGTTGTCCGTCCTATTTTTGTTTTTTTGTTCCGTATAAATACAGCGAGTGGTTGGTAATTTCTATATCGAATATTTCTTCGATTGTTTTTTTGATACCTTGAATTCTTGGATCGCAAAATTCGATAACCTCGCCGGTATCCGTCATTATGATGTGATCATGTTGTTTATCGAAATAGGATTTTTCATAATACGCTTGATTTTGACCAAATTGGTGTTTTCGAACCAATGCAGATTCCAGTAAAAGCTCAATAGTGTTATATAAAGTCGCTCTGCTCACGCGGTAGTTTTTATTCTTCATTTTGATGTATAGATTTTCTATATCAAAATGCTCCTCGCTATCGTAAATTTCTTGAAGTATGGCGTAGCGCTCAGGAGTTTTGCGATGTCCTTTTTTTTCAAGATACAGTGTAAAAACGTTTTTTACAATTTCTTGATTTTTACTGTTATCGGTTGAAATTTGTGTCATATCAGGCAAAGATAAATTTTATTTTTTAGTTTAAAAGTTTAAGAGTTTAAAAGTTTAGCAACTTAATTAATAACTATCTAAACTAATGGCATTTTCTCAATTTTTATATTCTCGTGTTACTTTTTCGATGCCATCAATTTTCTTGATATTGTTGATGAGTTTTTTTAAAATAGTGTTGTTTTGAACGATTACAGCTATTTGTCCGTTAAAAATTCCTGCTTCTCCACTCAAGGAAATACTTTGAATATTTACATTCATATTATCCGAAATTACTTTGGTAATTTTATTTGTTAGTCCTATGGTATCCATTCCGGTGATATGCAAAATGGCCTTGAATTCCTGTTGTGATGAATCGATCCATTTAGCCAGAATAATTCGATAAGCATAGTTAGACTGTAGGCTTATCGCATTGGGACAGTCTTTTTTGTGTACTTTTATTCCTTCATTTATGGTTATGAAACCAAAAACCTCGTCGCCCGGAATTGGATTGCAGCAAGTTGATAATTTATAATCTAATTTGTCTTGGTCTGCGCCAAAAACCAACATGTCATAATTACTGCTGATAACCTGCTTGTGAATGTCTTCACTAGCCGTGCCTGACGAACGCTTGATTTTGCTTTTGAAGAAATTAATAAAAGTATTGCTTTTTTGAGTGGCATAATCTTTTAACTGCTGGTTTTCGATGGCTCCAACACCAACACGGTAAAACAAATCCAAACTGGTTTTTAGTTTAAAAAAATTAACCAATTCATTGACAACCGATTCGCTCAAGGTAATTTTTAAGTGCCTCAGTTTTCGAGTGAGTATTTCTTTTCCTTCCTCGGCAATTTTCTTTGTGTTTTCGTTTAGAACATTTTTTATTTTATTTTTTGCCCTCGAAGTCGTAACATAATCCAGCCAGTTGATTGTTGGTTTTTGATATTGTGAGGTGATAACTTCAATTTGATCGCCGCTTTTTAATTCGTGATTTAAAGGGACTAGTTTTCCGTTGACACGTGTTCCTCTGGTACGTATTCCTACTTCGGAGTGGATACTAAAAGCAAAATCCAGTGAAGTGGCTCCTTTTGGCAATGATTTTATTTCTCCTTTTGGCGTAAATACAAAGATTTCCTTGGAATATAAATTCATTTTGAAATCTTCAACAAAATCCACGGCATTGGTTTCAGAATTTTCCAAGGCTTCTTTTAGTAAATTGAGCCAAATATCTAAACCGCTTTCTTCGGTAGCGCCTTGTTTGTATTTGTAATGGGCAGCATACCCTTTTTCGGCAATTTCGTCCATGCGTTCGCTACGAATCTGGACTTCGACCCACCGTCCTTTTGGCCCCATAACAGTAATGTGCAAGGCTTCGTAACCAGTAGTTTTTGGCGATGAAATCCAATCTCGCAAACGGCTCGGACTTGGTCTATAATGATCTGTTACGATGGAATATATTTTCCAAGCCAAGAATTTTTCTTCGTGTGGAGTTGATTTGTAAACGATACGCAATGCAAATTTATCGTAAACTTCATCAAAGCCTACGCCTTGGGCTTTCATTTTTCTATAAATGGAATAGATGGATTTTGGTCTTCCTTTTATGATATAATCGAGTTTTTCTTCATCCAATGCCGTTTTAAGAATATCTGAAATATCCTTTATGTAAGCATCTTGTTCTTCCTTGGTTTCTTTTATCTTACTTACAATGTCATTATATATCGCAGGTTCGGTATATTTTAAACCTAAATCTTCTAGTTTATTTTTTATTTTATATAAGCCTAAGCGGTGGGCCAGCGGTGCGTAGATGTATAATGTTTCGGAAGCAATTTTGACTTGTTTGTAATCTTCCATAGTGTCCAAAGTTTGCATATTATGCAATCTGTCGGCTATTTTTACCAGGATTACGCGCACATCATCGTTAAGTGTCAATAACATTTTTCGAAAATTTTCAGCTTGCATCGATACATTCATTTCCTTTTGAACCTTGGAAATTTTTGTCAATCCCTCAACCAGTTGAGCTACTTTGTGGCCAAACATTCGCTCGATGTCCTGAACTGTTATTGGTGTGTCCTCGACAACGTCGTGCAGCAATGCAGCTGCGATTGCTGTTGCTCCCAAACCTATTTCCGAAGCTACAATTTTTGCCACGGCGATTGGATGGAAAAAGTAGGCTTCTCCAGATTTTCTTCGTTGTCCTTTATGTGCATCCATGGCAACATCAAAAGCCTTACGAATGAGTTTTTTATCTTCTGGGGTTAAAGTTTGATAACTTATGCGAAGTAACTCTTTGTATTCTTGGGCGATTGCCTTGTTTTCCTTTTCTAAATCTATTTCTGGCATAAGTGAAGGGTTCAATTCCTAAAAATAGGAATAAGTAATGAGATATGCAAACGGCAATTATGAATTATAATTTGGAAAAAATCTATTCCCTAACTCTGACAAAATCCAAATCCTGAAAGTCATAACTGAAATCGGTCAATTCTGAAATGGGTTTCATTTTTAGGGCATTCGATTTTCCATTCTCGTCCAATTCAAAAAACAAAAAGGCATCGGCATTAAAGCTGCGATTGTTCCATTTTAGGGCAAAAGTGTTGTCTTTATAAAAGAAAATTTCGCCTGCTAATTGTGGGGAACGTTTTGAATTAAAAAACAATTTTCCTTTTTTTTCTGAAATTAAAATATCTCCAAACCAATTGTCAGTATATAAACCCGTATATTTTTTGTGATCGATTTTTAATTTGTCTTTTTGGTTTTTTGCAACGATTGCCCAGACTGCTTCCGTAGATTTATCGGCTTTGGATGCATTGTCTTTTTCTCCTTTTCTATATAATTCAACATAATCGGTGTAAGGAATATCTAGGTATGTGTCTTTGATTGTGTTTGTAATGGCTCTGAAGGCCGCGCCGGATTGCTGATTGGTCAATACAACAATTCCCAAATTTAACTCGGGAAACAATGTGATTTGAGTGACAATTCCTTCTAATCCGCCGGTATGGGTAACTTGTTTGTATCCTTTAATATCACTCAGAAACCAACCCAAACCATATCCGCTAAAATGGGTATTGTATGGTGCTTTTGTAGCCGATGGGATTATGGTTTGTAACTGCCACATTTCATTTTGTTCCTTTTCAGAAAACAAAGAATTTTGTTTTTCCGAACCGTATTTTCCGTTTTGCAACTGCAGAATCATCCATTTGCTCAAATCATTTACACTTGAATAAATTCCGGCAGCGGCGTCGAAAGTTTGATTTTTATAACGAGAAATCACTTTGAGTTTTCCATCAGTCGGAACGTGTGGAGCAATAACATTTGTGGTGTCTTTGAGTCGAACAAAAGAAGCTGCACTATTATTCATTTCCAGTGGTTTTATGATGCGTTCTTCAATAAAATCGCACCAAATTTTGCCACTTACTTTCTGAATGACTTCACCCGCTACAATGTAAAGTAAATTATCATAATCATATTTGCCACGGAAAGACGAAACGGGTTTTAAATACTGCAAATTGCGAATAATATCTTGAGGAGTAAAATCACTTCCATCAGGCCAAATCATCAAATCGCCGGCACCAAGCCCGAGCCCGCTTCTATGGGTTATTAAGTCCCGAATGGTAAATTCATGGGTTACATAGTCATTGTACATCTTGAATTCGGGAATATATTGGGTCACTTTATCATCCCACTTTAGTCTTCCTTCATCAACCAGCATTGCCAAAGCCGCAGTTGTAAATGCTTTGCTGTTTGAAGCAATTCCGAAAAGTGTGTTGGCATCCACTTTTTCTTGTGTGAGGATTGATTTCACCCCGTAACCTTTGGCAAGAACCACTTTTCCATCTTTTACAATCGCCACGGCAATTCCCGGAACATTGAATGTTTTTAGCGTTTTTTCCACCAATTCATCGACTTGAGATGGAGTGATTTGGGAATAAGTATCGACACTAAAAGCCAGTAATAAAAGGATAATTATATTTTTTTTCATATTCGTTTTTTTTAATTCCTAAATCGTAAATCCTCGTTGTCTTTTGGCTTCGAAAATCAAAATGGCCGCCGCAACCGAAACATTCATACTGTCGATTTCGCCCTGCATCGGGATGATGATATTTTGTGTGGCTTCATTTCGCCATTCTTCGGTCAAACCTGTTGCCTCCGTACCAACGACCAAAGCGGTTGGTTTTGTGTAATCTTGCGTATGATAAGAAGTCGAATTTTGTAAAGTGGCACAGTAGATATTGATTTTTCTTTCTTTCAAAAAAGCAATAATTTCTGAGGTTGTTCCTGTTGCAATCTGGTTTGTGAACAAACAACCTACGCTGGAACGAACGATATTGGGATTGTATAAATCACTTTTTGGATTGGCGATAATCACGGCATCAAGATTTGCCGCATCGGCAGTTCGCAATAGCGCCCCGATATTTCCCGGTTTTTCGGGTGCTTCGGCAACGAGAATCAATGGGTTTTCGGATAATTCTAAATCGGATAATTGTAAGGATTTGGTTTTGGCTATAGCCAAAATTCCTTCGGTTGTGTCGCGATAGGCTAGTTTTTGATAAACGTCTTTCGAGATTTCTATTAACTCGATTTGTTTGTTCGTTAATTTGGTTATTTGAACTTCTGAAATTAATTCCGGTAAAAACAAAATAGTTTCAATTTCATAACCGCCTTTGATTGCTATTTCAATTTCACGTTGTCCCTCAATTAAAAAGATTCCCGATTGTTTACGAGCTTTCGCTTTTTCCTGCAACAGCACCAAAGATTTTATGAATGGATTTTGTACCGAAGTGATTTGTTTCATTTAAATAAGTAGAAAAGTTACAAAGCGTCAAAGTTACAAAGGTTTTATAGTTTAATTTGCATTCCATTGCTGAATCTGTCAAATGTATTTGTCTACTTTAGAAATAAATAAAAAAATGCTTAATTTCACAAAGTCTAAATCAAAATAGTGAAAAATTATTCCATCAAACAATACCAAGACAGCGATTACGAGGATTGGAATGCTTTCATCGGTAAAGCCAAAAATGCAACCTTCTTATTTCATCGGGATTTTATGGAATATCATTCAGATAGATTTCGGGATTATTCCTTGATTGTTTTGGACAAAAAAAAATGGGTTGCCATTCTTCCTGCAAATGGGATTGGCAATGAAGTTTTCTCGCATCAAGGACTGACTTATGGCGGATTGGTATACAATGAAAAAACAAAGTTGGCTTCGGTTATTAAAATTTTCAAAAGTATTTTGTCTTTTTTGCACAAAAATAAAATAGAAAAATTGCACGTTAAAACCATTCCGTCAATTTATCATCAAAAGCCGGCCGAAGAATTGAATTATGCTCTTTTTTTGGTGGAAGCCCAATTAGTACGAAGGGATTCTTTAGCGGTTATTGATTTATCAAAACCTTATTTTTCATCAAAAATCAGAAAAAGAGGTATCCAAAAAGGAATTTCGAATGCTTTGGTGATTAAAGAGGTTGATGATTTTGACTATTTTTGGAACGAGATATTAATTCCAAATTTAACTGAAAAACATCAAGCGAAACCGGTACATAGTTTGCAGGAAATCACAAAACTGAAAGGGTTGTTCCCGAAAAATATTCGGCAATTTAATATTTATGAAAATGAAATTATTGTTGCCGGAACCACCGTTTTTGAAAGTTCAACTGTTGCCCATTGTCAATATATTTCCGGGAATGAAAATAAAAATGAATTGGGAGGTCTTGATTTTTTGCATCATTACTTATTGACTGAAGTTTTTAATGAAAAACGGTTTTTCGACTTTGGAATTTCCAATGAAGAGCAAGGAAAAAAATTAAATAAAGGCTTGTCCTATTGGAAAGAAAGTTTCGGGGCAAGCACGATTGCTCACGATTTTTATGAAGTGGAAACAGCCAATTATTATTTATTAGACACAGTTTTGATATGATAAAATTCCTTGATTTAAAAAAAATAAATGCCGTTTATGAAACCGCTTTTCAAGAAAAATTGAAAGTAGTTTTGGAAAGCGTTTGGTATATTTTGGGCAATGAAGTCGCAGCATTTGAAACCAATTTCGCCAATTATTGCGGCACAAAACATTGTGTTGGAGTGGGAAATGGTTTTGACGCTTTGGTTCTCATTTTTAAAGGGTACATTCAACTGGGAAAACTGCAAAAAGGCGATGAGGTAATTGTTCCCGCGAATACGTACATTGCCAGTATTTTGGCAATACTAGAAGCTGATTTGGTTCCTGTTTTGGTCGAGCCAAAGTTGGAAACATACAATATCAATCCCGATTTGATTTCGGAAAAAATCACATCAAAGACCAGAGCAATTCTTGCGGTTCATCTTTACGGACAATTGGCAGAAATGGACAAGATTAATGAAATCGCTACTCAAAAAAACTTATTGATAATCGAAGATGCTGCTCAAGCCCACGGTTCAGTATTCAGTATTCAGTGTTCAGATGGCAGTCAAAGTCCAATAACTAAAAAATCTGGGAACTTAAGTAATGCTGCAGCTTTTAGTTTTTATCCAGGAAAAAATTTGGGTGCTTTGGGAGATGCAGGTGCTGTTACTACGAATGATCCAGCATTGGAAAAAACCATAAAAGCATTGAGGAATTATGGTTCCGAAATGAAATATTATAACGATTGTATTGGAATAAATTCGAGATTAGATGAATTACAAGCTGCTTTCTTGAATGTCAAATTACCTAATTTGGACGAGGAAAACAATAAGCGTAAAGCAATTGCCGAACGATATTTGTCAGAAATAAAAAATGATAAAATCATCTTGCCTTTTTGGGATTTATCCGGGAATCACGTTTTTCATTTGTTTGTCATTCGAACCAAAAACAGGGATGAATTGCAACAGCATTTATTGGGAAACGGAATTGAAACAGTGATTCATTATCCAATTCCGCCTCACAAACAAAAAGCATTGTCGGCTTGGGATAATTTCTCTTTTCCCGTTACCGAAAAAATTCATAACGAGGTGTTGAGTTTGCCAATGAATCCAGTAATTACGATGGAAGAAGCGGATTTTATTATTGCAATTTTAAATCAATATTAAATTGGAATTTATAAAAAAGATAACCCAAACCAATCTGTTTAAAATTACTTCTTTAAATAGTTTGAGCGTAGTTCTAAAAATAGGAATCGGGCTGGTAACTTCAAAATTATTGGCTGTTTTTGTGGGTCCAAGCGGAATGGCTTTGGTGGGAAATCTAAGGAATTTTTCGACTTCATTAGAAAGTGTTTCGACTTTGGGATTTCAAAACGGGATCGTAAAATATGTTGCCGAAAGCAAAGAAGACAAGGGGCAACTCCAGAAAATAATTTCCACAGTATTCATTAGTTTGTTATTTGTTGCCGTTATTTTGAGTGGAGTTTTGTATTTTTTTGCGGCCTTTTGGAACAATGAAATATTTGGAAATAATTTTGAATATGAGTTCGTTTTCAAAGCGATGGCATTGGCTTTGCCTTGGTATGCCGTTTCTATTTTTTTTATTTCAGTGATTAATGGTTTGGGAAGATTCAAAAAAGTAATCTGGACTACTATTCTTGGCAATGCAATTGGATTAATGGTTTCCGTTTTGATGATTTGGCAATATAAGACCTTGGGAGCTTTGCTTTCGATAGTGATTTCGCCTGCCTTGTTGTTTTTCGTGACCTTTTATTTCATAAATAAAGAAATCAATTTTTTCAAAACGATTCGTTTTCATTGTTTTGATTTCCAAGTTATAAAGAATTTATCTTCTTATTCATTAATGGCATTGGTTTCGTCGGTTTTAGGGCCGTTGGTTTTCTTGGCCATCAGAAAAAATGTAATCCAAATTGTAGGGTTGGAGCAAGCTGGTTTTTGGGAAACTATGACCAGAATTTCGACTTATTATATGCTGTTTGTCAGCACGATTTTGACGGTTTATTTTTTTCCGAAATTGGCTGTCGCCAAAAATAATCAAGATACAAAAAAAGTTTTTTGGAGTTTTTACAAAAATATTTTGCCTGTTTTTATTGTTGCTTTAATGGTGATTTATTTTTTGCGATTTTTTATTGTCAAACTACTTTTCACCAATGAGTTTCTACCGGTAACCACCTTGTTTTTTTGGCAATTAGTTGGTGATGTTTTAAAAGCGGCTTCTTTAATACTGGGTTTTCAGTTTTTTGCAAAAAAAATGACGGTTGCTTTCATAATTTCAGAACTGTTTTCGCTTGCTGTCTTTTATTTTTTAAGTGATTATTTAATCAATAGTTTTGGTGTTCAAGGGATTGTAATGGCTCAAGCCTTTGATAATTTT
Source organism: Flavobacterium sp. UBA5153 (assembly GCA_002413745.1). Taxonomy (GTDB): domain Bacteria; phylum Bacteroidota; class Bacteroidia; order Flavobacteriales; family Flavobacteriaceae; genus Flavobacterium. Next base: position 15,222 of record DHXP01000026.1, read on the forward strand.
ATTTATTTATTGGTTTTGGGAGTTTATTTCAGAAAAAGTTTGTTTTAGTATTTTGTAATTCCTTTTTATAAAATGAAAAGAGGGTTTAGTTCTTTTTCCAAACCTCTAAATAGTGATCCGCTATCTTCAAATAATTATGCTCTTTTTCAATAAATGCTTTGGCTCGTTTTCCAATGGCAATTATTTCATCATGATTTTCAATTAAAAAAGACAGTTCATTAACCAAATAATCCACGTCAGGCAAAGCATTTATGGCTACTTTTTCAGTCAAATTATAATGTTTTACAAACTCAGGATCTGCTCCCGTAAAAACCACTTTTCCTTTCGCCATAGCTTCCAGCGCATTGTATCCTTGATCGTAACTGTACACTTGGTCTAACACAATATGCGCTGCGTTATAGCTGTTGATATAATTAGCATAAGGAACATTTTCTGCAATGATAATTTTTACTTTGTCAGGATATTTTTCTTGAATTTGAACTAATGCTTTTTCGAATAGATCATTCCCTTTTTTTAGATAATTGGCTCTGTTTATGCCATGAAAAATAATGATTTTATCAATAATGATTAAAGGTTGAAAAGCTAACTTTCGTACATTTATCGGATTGGGAATCAAACCCAGATATTTCGAATTTTGCAGTAATGGTAAGTGATAATCCAAATCTGTGGCGATACTGCCTTGAATATTTGAATAGACAAAACGATGTAGTTTTTCAAAAGATTTGGTGCTGTATTTTAAAACATTCTCAAAGCTTTTGCCGTCAATTTTCCCTGCTAAATAGGGTTGAACGGCTGATTTGAAATTGGGGTTTTCAAAACAATATTTCACGTTCAAATAATCGTTTCCGGCCGATAATAAAAAGGTTTTAGCATTGTTTTCGAATAGAAATTGTAATATCTTTTTTTCAAAATAATACTGGCAATAAAAACTATTTTCATTGATGAGTTGAACCACGTCAAACCCAGTAAATTGGGCTTTGTTTTTCTTGAATTGAAGGTAAGTGCAATAGGAACTTATATCGAATCCCAAAAGGGAATATACTCCCACTTTTATTTTTTTTAATAACCCTGTATCCCATTTTTTTTTAATGGGAAAATCGACAGGATAATTCTTAAAACCATCGGTATGTCCTAGAATGTAAACTTCATGACCCAGTTCTTGTAAGCCTTCTTTCAAAGAGTTATGCAATCGGCTATATTCGCCTACAAGTAAAATTTTCATTTATGTGTATATTTGACAAATATATTTACATTTTAACCAAGAATGATAAAAAACAAAAACAAAGTAGCCATTATTTCTACCTCTTTAGGAAGTGGCGGAGCCGAACGATTTGCGGCATTGCTGAGTTTTATGTTAGAAAAATCAGAACTTGAAGTTCATAATATAATCATAAACGATGCTGTTGATTATGAGTATAGCGGAAAATTACTAAACTTGGGAGAACGGTGTGATGGTTCTTTTTTTCTTTTTAGGAAAGTGAAAAAAGGGGTTTTGTTGCATCGCTATTTGAATGAAAATAAAATAACAAATATCATTGACAATAGGCCTCGCAACCATTTAATCAGAGAAATTATTACCAAATTAATTTATGGAAAAAGAAAAAAACAGTATGTTGTACACAGTTATAAATTAGATAATTATTTTCCAAAATCTGTTTTTTGGACTAAAATGCTTTATCAGAAAGCAGACAAGATTATTTGTGTTTCTGATGCGATTGAAGAAAAGATAAAACAAAAATTTGGATTCAAGAATACCATAATGATTCACAATCCACATGATTTTTTTAAAATTGAATTCAAAAATGAATTTTCTAATGTTGAAAAATACATTCTATTCTTTGGACGATTTGATGAATTAGCTAAGAATTTTAGTTTAATGCTTGAAGCTTTTTCGATTTCAAAAATTTTCGACAAAGGCTACCATTTGATCCTTATGGGAAATGGACCCGATCTGGATTTTATTCAAGATAAAATAAAAATGTTGCAAATAGAGCCTTTTGTAAAAATACTTCCATTTAAAAGCAATCCTTTTGAACAGGTGCAAAACGCCAAGTTTACAGTTTTGACAAGCCATTACGAAGGTTTTCCTTTATCAATAGTTGAATCCTTAGCTCTTGGGACCCCCGTTATTGCAGTTGATTGTAATTCTGGACCGCGAGAAATCATCAATCATGAGCACAACGGTTTGTTGATAGAAAATGATAATCCACAAGCTTTCTCGGACGCAATGAATCGATTGATAGACGACTCTGTTTTATACGATTTTTGTAAAAAGAACGCCTCAAAAAGTGTAGAACATTTATCTTTGGACATTATTTTGAAACAATGGGAATCCGTTTTATCCTGAAAAAATGACAACTAATAACGATGTTCAATTAATTGAAATTCCTAAAATTCACGATGTACGCGGCAATCTTTCCGTGATCGAAGGGAATACAATTCCATTTGTGTCAAAAAGGACATATTATTTGTATGATGTGCCCAGTGGCAGCAGCAGGGGAGGACATGCGCATAAAGAACAACACGAATTGCTTATTGCTTTAAGTGGGAGTTTTGATGTGGTCTTGAAAGACGGAAATTCCGAAAAAACAGTGACACTCAACAAACCCAATTTTGGATTATTGATAGTGAAAGGGATTTGGAGAGAACTGCAGAATTTTTCTTCCGGGGTTGTTTGTTTAGTGATGGCTTCCGATTTATTTGATGAATCTGATTATATTCGGGACTATGAAGACTTCGAATTATTTAAAAATCGATGAACCCAGACCAGACTCGGTCAAAACCGTTTTTAAACTGATTAATGGGTTCAAAATAAAAGCGGGAAGTAACAACAAGGTTCTTTTTTTTAGGCTTAAATTGTTCAAATTAATAACTTTATAATGGTTTTCAAAAAGCATATAATCCCCCGATATTTTGCATTTTATAGCCAAAGAAAACCGATTCAAATCCAGAAATTTTTTCAAATCAGGATTTGTTTTTTCTTGTTCTTGAAATTTCGAAAAATTTATTTTTTCATAATTGAATCCTGTATTTCTCGAAAGACTATCGGCATCATAAATATATCGTGCCAAAGTTTTCCAAGAAAACAAAACAGGATAAATTAACCCAATTCGAATCCACATATCGGTATCTTGACCGCTTTTTATTTTTGTGTCGAAAGTTCCCGTTTCTTCAAAAACACTTTTATGAAAAACGGCGCACGAGGTGCAAATAACGGTTTCTTTGGTGCTGGCAGCAAAGTAATTTACGATTTCACAATCATTGGTTTTTCCGATTGAATAGTGTGCCGGAATCACATTTTTTGATGTTTCAATTTCGATGGTTGCCGAAAACACTTTTAGTTCCGGAAAGCGATTGATGTTTTCGAACATTTCCTGTAAAAAGGAAGGATACCAATAATCATCGGCGTCAATAAAAGTGATATAATTGGATTGCGCTTTTTCTATTCCGTAATTTCTTGCCGATGAAACACCTTCGTTTTTCTTGTAATAATACCGAATTCTGGCATCGTCAAATTGATGTATTTTTTCAGCACTTCCGTCGTTTGAACCATCATTCACAATAATAATTTCGAAATCGCCAAAAGTCTGGCAAAGTACACTTTTTAGAGTGTTTTCGATGAAATTTTCTTTGTTGAAAACCGGAATAATGACAGAGAAAAAAGGCATTTATTGGGTGTTTAGATAACAAAAATAGCCTATTTTATAGAAGTCAAACACGAACAATGAAGGTTTTTTTGAGGTTAAATTGTTTTCCAGTTTCAATTGCAATTTCAAGAATAGATTCGAGACCAAAAAATGTAATTTTAAATAGGAAAGGGTTGTATATATTTTGGTTATTTTGCTTTCGAAATCAGTCGATTCATTGTTTTTTGAAATAAATAGGAGCATTTCTAAGGCCGTTTTGGTTTTTGATAAAAATAGCTTTGAAGTCTCTAAATTTAAATGGTATAGAGGATTCTCGATATGTTGAATCTCGATATTTTTATTTTTTAGGGAATGAATAAAGGCAAAATCCTCATAACCATATTCTGTTATTTTTTCATCAAATAAAAGCGTCTCAAACACCGATTTTCGTATCAAAAAATTGGAGATAAAGGCTGTTTTGTAAGGATTTTTTTTTCGATCAGCTAAGTTAATTGCTTCTCTTTTATGACCAAATTCCCATCTTAATAATTTTTCGGATTCGGGTTTTTCTAACTTATATCGTATTCCTCCAAAAAAAACGCTTTTTTTGGACGTAAATATTTGATCAATATAATTAGACATAAAATCAGGGTTACACGGAAAAGTATCACAATCCATAAATAGTAACCAATCGTATTTTGCTTTTGAGGCCAATAAATTTCGTATTTTGCTTCGTCCTAAATTTTGAGGGAGTTCTTCATAAATGCAATTTGGACACAATTTGATTCGATTGTTCTCCGATTTATATAATTCTGAAGCATCATCAATGCTTATAATTTCGAAGTCTATTCCTGTTACTTGCGCCTGTTTTTGAATTTCAGAAATTAGCGAATAGGCATCATACTTATATATAGGAATAAGTATGGAAAGCATTAGACCGTTTTTTGAACCACTTCAAAAAGTTTGGTATCTTCACATTTCAATGTCTTGGACGGAAATTTCATCAATAATGCATAATCGTGAGTGGCCATAATAACCGTTTTTCCGTTGGCATTGATTTTTTTCAAAACCTCAAGAACTTCAGCGCTGGTTTGAGGATCAAGATTTCCCGTTGGTTCATCGGCAAGAATGAATTCAGGATCGTTAAGTAAAGCTCTAGCGATTGCAACCCTTTGTTGCTCACCGCCGGAGAGTTGATGGGGCATTTTATTGGCAAATTCCTTCATACCCACTTTGTGCAACACTTCATCAATTTTATTTTGCATTTCATCATTGTCTTTCCAGCCAGTTGCTTTCAGGACAAATAGCATATTATCTTTCACTGTACGATCAGGCAGTAATTTGAAATCCTGAAAAACAAAACCTATCTTTCTTCTTAAAAACGGAATGTCGTCTTCCTTTAAAGTTGCCAAATCAAAATCCACAATTCTTCCTTGACCTTCAGCCAAGGGTAAATCGGCATAAAGGGCTTTCATAAAAGTACTTTTTCCAGAACCTGTTTTCCCGATGATGTAAATAAACTCACCGTGATTTACCTCAAGATTTACGTTTGATAAAATGACATTTCCTTCTTGAGAAAGGGTTACATTTTTTAAAGACAGTACAGGTTGTGACATAAGACAAGTTATTTTATTTGGTAAAAGTAATTATCAATTATCACACGAGCAAACAAAAAATTTTTTTTTGCGAACTGGCGAAGCAATTATCGATTATCACACGAGCAAAAAAAAAATTTTTTTTGCGAACTGGCAAAGCAATTATTAATTTTTTACGGTTTGTTAAAATTTTTATTCATAATAAAAACGATTTTCTATCCGTTATAGACTTTAGAAAATGATACATTTGAATTATTAAATAAAAACCACAATGCGTAAACTTTCTTGGCTTTTCTTTCTGTTAATTTTCATTCGAACCCTTTCCATTTCGGCCCAAAAATCAGCAATTTACACCCACGATTCCAAAGATTTCGACAAAGCACTTTCGTTATATAACGATGAGCAATACGCTTCTGCACAGATTATTTTTGAAAAAGTGAAATCGGCTACGACCAATGAAGAACTGCTTTCGGACTGTTCCTATTATGTTGCCAATTGTGCCATTCGCACCAATCAAACTAATGCCGATGAATTGATGGAACGTTTTGTTACCGATTATCCCACGAGCATAAAACAAAATCAGGCTTATGTGGAAGTGGCACAATATTACTTCGCGCAAGGAAATTACCCGCAAGCTTTGCGGTGGTTCAATAAAGTGGATGAAAGCAATTTGAGTTATAGTAATCGAGATCAATTTAATTTCCAAAAAGGCTACAGTTTTTTTAGTTCCAAGAATAAAAAGGAAGCTATAACGTATTTGAATAAAGTGGTAAACTCCGCCGAATATGGTTCGCAAGCCAAGTATTACTTGGGTTTTATGGCTTATGAAGGCGATGATTACAAACAAGCCACCAAGTATTTTGACGAAGTTTCCGGCGAAGAAAAGTACAAGGAAAAGCTTTCCTATTATCAAGCCGATATGAATTTTAAGTTGGGAAATTTCCAAAAAGCGATTGATTTGGGAGAAAAAGCCATGGTTAAATCCAATCCTTCAGAAAAGTCGGAATTGAATAAAATCATTGGAGAAAGCTATTTTAATTTGAAAATGTACGATAAATCCATTCCCTATTTGGCATTGTATAAAGGCAAAAAAGGAAGGTGGAACAATACCGATTTTTACCAATTGGGTTATGCTTATTACAAGCAAAATGATTTTGAAAACGCCATTTCCCAGTTCAATAAAATCATTGGCGGAAAAGATTTTGTGGCCCAGAATGCTTATTATCATTTGGGTGAAAGTTACCTGAAATTGGATAAAAAACAAGAAGCATTAAACGCTTTCAAAAACGCTTCCGAAATGAATTTTGACGCTTCTATTCAAGAAGATGCGAGTTTGAATTATGCCAAATTGAGCTATGAAATTGGGAATTCCTATCAAAATGTTCCGTCGGTTTTGATGGGTTTCCTGAAAAAATATCCGAATAACGCCAACAAATCAGAGATTGAAAAATTGTTGATAGATTCGTATATTTCATCCAAAAATTATAAGGAAGCCTTGGTTTTATTGGAAAAGAATAAATCACCCGAAAATAAATCGGCCTATCAAAAAGTGACTTTTTATCGCGGATTAGAATTATATACTGACGGGAAATATCAGGAAGCATCGTCGATGTTTGATAAATCTATTGATGAACCAAGAGATGCCAAATTCACGGCTCGCGCCACTTTCTGGAAAGGAGAAACAGAATATGTTTTGGGGGATTTCAAAAATGCGGTGTTGAGCTACAAACAATTTATAGGTTTGGCTCAAGCCAAGGAAACGTCGGAATATAAAAACAGCAATTACAATATTGCCTACGCCTATTTCAAGTTAAAAGAGTATGATCAAGCAGGAAATTATTTTGAAAATCAGATTGAAAAAGTGAAGGACGACAAAGTGCGTCTGAATGATTCCTATTTGCGTTTGGCGGATTGTAGATTTGTGAATTCAAAATATACGCCAGCTTTGGAAGCCTACAATAAGGTAATCGATTTGAAAAGTGTAGATGCCGATTATGCGTATTTCCAAAAAGCAATTTGCTATGGATTTCTTTCCAAGAATAGTCGAAAGATTGAAGAACTCAATGCTTTTTTGCAGTTGTATCCAAAATCGGATTATCGTGATGATGCTTTTTTCGAACTTGGAAATACCTATGTTGCCGAGAACAAACAAGATCTTGCCATAAAAACCTACGACCGTTTAAATACTGAATTTAAAAAAGGGTCTTTTACTTCGAAAGCAATTTTGCGTCAAGGATTAATTTATTATAATTCGGATAAAGATGAACAAGCTTTGGTTAAATTCAAGAAAGTGGCTGCTGATTTTCCCAAAACTCCCGAAGCACTCGAAGCCGTTGCCACTGCGCGATTGATCTATGTAGATAATGGCAAAGTTGACGAATATGCGACTTGGGTTCGCACCTTGGATTTTGTGGCGGTAACCGATGCGGATTTGGATAATGATACCTATGAAGCTGCCGAAAAACAATATTTGCAAAACAATACTAAGCAAGCTATTTCAGGATTAAGCGGCTATGTTTCCAAATTTCCTAATGGAATTCACGCCTTAAAAGCCAATTTCTATCTGGCACAATCCTATTTTTCTGATGCGCAGGAAAGCAAATCAGTTGCTAATTATGAATATATAATTGCTGAACCACGAAGTGAATTTACGGAACAATCTTTGGCGCGATTGGCACAGATTTTCTTAAAAACGAATGATTATTCTGAAGCAATTCCGGTGTTGTCCCGTTTAGAAACAGAAGCCGATTTCCCGCAGAACAAGACCTTTGCACAATCCAATTTGATGAAATGTTATTACGACAGGAAGGATTACGATAATTCGGTGGTTTATGCCGAGAAAGTTTTGGCAAACCCAAAAACGGATGATAATGTAAAAAGCGATGCGCAAATCATCGTGGCCCGTGCTGCCATACAAACAGGTAATGAAACAAAAGCGCGTTCGGCTTACGCCAAATTGCAAACCATCGCCAAAGGAGAATTAGCTGCCGAAGCTTTATATTATGATGCTTATTTTAAAAATAAAGATGGAAAATTCGAAGCGTCAAATACGGTGGTTCAAAAATTGGCCAAGAATTATTCTGGTTACAAATATTTTGGAGCCAAAGGATTGATCTTGATGGCGAAGAATTTTTATGGATTGAAAGACAGTTTTCAGGCGACTTATATCTTGGACAATGTGATAAAAAATTTCACTGATTTTCCTGATGTAGTTTTAGAAGCCCAAACGGAATTGGACAGCATTAAAAATGAAGAAGCCAAAACGAATTCGTCAATAACTAATTAAGAGAAAAGAGAATAGAATATAGAAAATAGATTCAAGGGTTTAACGATATAAATCAATACAACAATTAGCCGCTTTCGACTCCACACATTGGCGTGGTTGGGGAGAGTAAAAAACAAAAAATATGAAATTAAATACAAGAAATTTTTATATACAAACAACTCCCTTCCCTTTGGGGAGGTCCCGATGGCTATCGGGAGGGGTGGGGATTTTGCTTTTATTTGTCCAATTTTCTTTCGCTCAAAAAAAGGAAGAAAACATTGGGACAGAAGTGGTAAATGTGGTAAAGCCTTACACGCCTACAATTTCGGATGCTTTCAAAGTAAAGGAAACTCCCGTTCTTGACGACGAAGGAAATACTAAAAAGGAAATCATAAAATACACGATTTTTTCCTTTCCGGTGGCTTCGACTTTTACGCCATCCAAGGGAAAAGCCGAAGGTGTCGAAAAAGAGGAACAAGCGCATTTATTCAAAAATTATGCAACTTTCGGTGGTGGAAATTACGGAATTGTAAATGCTGAATTATTCGTAAATCAAGATTTGGATAATAACTCCTATGTGGGAGGAATGTTTCGCCATCTTTCCTCGCAAGGTTCCATAAAAGGGGTAGAATTAAGCAACAAGTTTTATGACACTTCTATTGATTTGACTTATGGAATTCACGAGAAAAATTTGTCTTGGAATGTTGATTTGGGTTACCAAAACCAGATTTATAATTGGTATGGTTTGCCAACAGGTTTCGGAAGTGCGTTAACTCCAAATGATAGAGCTAATTTGATTGCAGGAATCAATCCACAGCAAAGCTACAATACCATTTATTTGGGAAGCAAAATAGAATTTAATGAAAGTTTTTTAAAGGAAGCAAGCGTGAAATTCGATCATTTTTCGGATGCTTATGGTTCTTCGGAAAACAGATTTTATGTGAAGCCTTCGTTTCAATTTGATGTCGACGACAAGGAAATAAAAACGAATGTAATTGTTGATTATCTTGGAGGCAGTTTTAAAAAAGACTATTGGAACACCAATACAAACCCAATAAAATATGGGTATACCAATATTGGTATTGCGCCTAGTTTTGTGATGAACCAAGACGATTGGACGGTACATTTAGGAGCTGGTTTGTTTTATAGCATAGACAATCAAAACAGTAGCAATAAATTTTATGTTTATCCGCAAATTAATGCTTCCTACAAAGTTGTTGGTGATTTGATGATTTTTTATGCAGGAGCCGAAGGAAATTTGGGACAAAACTCCTATTCGGATTTTGTTAACTTAAATCCATTTTTGTCACCAACATTAAACATCGTACCAACGGACAAACAATATGATATTTTTGCTGGATTGAAAGGAAAAATCATCAATAATGTGAGTTACAACATCCGTGGTTCTTATGTTAATGAAAGGAATAAAGCATTATTTAAAAGCAATGATTATAGCGAAATTAATCCTAGTGAAAATTACACTTTTGGAAATTCGATGCAAGTGGTTTATGATGATATGAAAACCTTGAGTTTTTATGGAGAATTAAAAGCTGATTTTTCGAAAGAGGTGACTTTTGGAATCAATGGAACTTTTAGCAGTTATACCAATAAAAATGAAGCGAAACCTTGGAATTTACCGGCAATTAAGTTGAGTTCTACCCTGGATTTTAATATTACTTCAAAATGGTATGCGGGAATTAATGTGTTTTATGTTGGTGAACGAAAAGACTTAAAAATAAATATGGATATTATTTCTATTGTGCCTATTGTTAATACTCCAATTACTTTGGATAGTTATTTCGATGTAAATGCCCATTTGGGGTTTAGATACAGCGATAGATTGACTGCCTTTTTGAGAGCCAATAACATTACAAACAAAACCTACGAAAAATGGCTGAATTATCCGGTTCAGGGGTTTCAGGTAGTTTTAGGAGCGAATTATAAATTTGATTTTTAACAGATTTAACTTTTTTAAGTTGACTCTAAAAAATTATACTAACGAAAAAAGGCTTCGTTTTAGAAGCCTTTTTTCGTTAGTATAAAGAATACTTATTCTGTGAAAGGAACAGCAACTCTAACTTTATCCCAACCCAAATTAAGTACTATTCCATTGTCAGACTTGGTAAAAACCATTGAAAAAGCTTCAAGTGATTCTTTTACTTCGGTTACGGGAACGGTTAATCGGGCAACATCATTTTCTGGTTTATAAGAATAGGCTCCCCAAACGTTTAGGTCTTTATTGATGATAATGGTATACTTATTTTTATCAGGAATGGTATATAAAGTATAGGTACCTGCTTGAATTTTGGTTTGTCCAAAAGTAAGATCCTTATAGAACGTAATTTCAGTTGCTTCATTAGCGCCGGTTCTCCAAACTTTTCCGAATGGAGTTAACTCACTAAGACTTCGTCCTTTTAGCTGAGGTCTGCTGTAAGTAACTTTTACTATTTTTGACGGGATTTTATAATCGTTTGGATAGGAAGCTATATCCATTGGGCTTTTGTCAAGGTCGGGAAATTTTTGAGCATTCGCATTAAAAGACAAAAGCATCGTAAATGCAAACATAATTGTGGTAACGAGTGTCGATTTTTTCATAGTTTCTATTAAAAAGGTTAGGATGTTAAAATTATAGATTGTGTCTTTATAAAGTTAAAAAATCGTGTTAAATTTTTGAATTAATTCTTTAAGTAGGGATATAATAATGGGGAGACTCTATAATAAAAACATAACTTTGTTCACTTTTATGATGAATATGCCAGTCGTCCTTGTTTTTGGGGAATCTATTTCATTAATCTGTTTTCAATAAAAAAATATGACTTTCAAACAAAAAATATATCTGCATTATCAGCAATTAGTCCAAGACAGAATCGATGTTTTCAAGGATATGATTGTGGCACTTACCGAAGATTCTAAGAATGACGCCAAAGGTTCTGCCGGCGACAAACACGAAACGGCTTTGTCGATGATGCACATCGAGCAGGAAAAACTCAATCGTAAATTGAGAGAAGTTTTGGAACAGAAAAATGTTTTAGACAAAATTGATTCAGCCACAATTGCCAAAACTATTATTTTGGGAAGTTTGGTCAAAGCCAATGGAATATACTTGTATTTAAGCGTGGCGCTTCCAAAAATTAATGTCGAAGGAATTAACATCATTGCCTTGTCTCCACAATCTCCTTTGGGCAATAAATTAATGGGGAATGAAGTTGGATTTTCGTTTGAGATTAATACTACTTCTTACACAATCGAGGAAATTTTATAGTTATAAATTTGTGAAATTTTCTCAAATTGTTATATTTACGAATATTTTATAATTACATTTGCTTATAATTTGAGATTTTTTCTCAAAATAAAAAAAATAGAAGTTATGTTGTTAGAATTCACAGTCGGGAATTTTTTATCATTTAAAGACAATAAAACCTTTAGTTTAGAAGCAGGAAGTATTTCTGAACTTAAAGAAAATGTAGTGAAAGAAGGAAAATACAAAGTCCTTCGTTCAGCAGTTATCTATGGCGCTAATTCAAGCGGTAAAAGTAATTTTATTAAAGCTTTGGATTTTATGGTTGAAACTATAAAGAATTCATCAAAGCTTAATTCCACTGATAAATTAAATGTAAAGCCGTTTTTGTTAAATACTAAAACTGAAAATCTACCTTCTTTTTTTGAAATACTTTTTACGGAATCAAATAAGAGATATCGTTATGGTTTTGAAATTGATAGTGATAAAATTCACTCTGAATGGTTGTTTATTTTGGATGAAAAATCAAAAAAAGAAGAATTATATTTTGTTCGTGAAATTAATGGAATTGGTGTTGCCGATATTTTTGAAGAAGCAAAAGGATTGGAAAGTAAAGCAAGAGATAATGGATTATTTCTTCCTTTAGTTGATCAGTTTAATATTGAAGTTGGAAAAATAATTATGCAGAATATCTCTAAGTTATATGTTAGATCAGGATTAGAGCATGGCAGCAGTGTGTTTGCAACTAATATGATGTGTGACAATGATAGAGATCGGGGAATATTAAATACTTTTATCAAAAAATTAGATTTAGGTTTTGAAAATTTTAATCTTGAACAAAAAGAGGATATAGCTTTTGGAAATAGAGTGAGAACATTGCATAATGTATACGATAATAAGGGTAGTGTAGTTTCAAATTATGAATTTAATTTAAGTAATCAAGAATCATCTGGGACTAATAAAATTTTCGATTTATCAGGCTTTGTTCTTTTATCAATTCAACTAGGATTGGTTTTAATAATTGACGAGTTAGATTCAAAATTACATCCTATTCTTACTCAAGAAATAATTAAATTGTTTAATAATCCGGAAACGAATCCTAAAAATGCACAACTGATTTTTACAACTCACGATACTAATTTATTAGGAGCGAATTTGTTCAGAAGAGATCAAATTTGGTTTACGGAGAAAGACAAGATTGAATCTACGGATATGTATTCTTTGCTAGAGTTTAAAGATGAGAATGGTAAAACAGTCAGGAGTGATAGAAGTTTTGAAAAAGATTATATAAGAGGACGTTATGGTGCTATTCCGTATATTTCAAACTTTCAAGAAGTATAGTTATGGCAAATATCATAAAAATTGATAATGCTGTTTTAAAACGTACTGCAAGAGTAGAAAAGAAACGTAAAGAAAAAACGAGAGAAGTTCGAGTTTACTTTTTAATTGTTTGTGAGGGCGAAAAAACAGAACCTAATTATTTCAAATCCTTTAAAACAAATGTAAAGTCATTTGTTTATACCATTGAGACTTTGGGAGAAGGTTCAAATACTAAAGATTTAGTCAAAAGAACTATTAAGGCAAGAAATAATTCGAGTCAAAAACCTGATAGTGTTTGGGCTGTTTTTGATAGAGATAGCTTTAGTCCAAATAATTTTAATGGAGCAATTGAATTGGCTGAGAATAATGATATAAAAGTTGGTTGGTCAAACGAAGCTTTTGAATTGTGGTATTTGTTGCATTTTCAATATAGAAATACTTCAATGTCAAGAGCTAACTATAAAAAAGTGATTGAAGATGAAATAAATGCTAAAATTGCTGCTCAATCAAAAAGCAAAAAACCTAAAAAATTTGAATATAAAAAGAATAGTGCTGAAATGTATTCTATTTTAGAAAAGTATGGAAATCAAAAACAAGCCATAACTTATGCTAAAAAGTTGATTTTAAATCATAATTGCAACAATTTTGCAATTCATAATCCTTGTACAAGAGTACATTTATTAGTTGAAGAGTTAAATGGTGATTCAGAAGCGTTGAATGAACAAATAAAACAAAAAAGCGAATAAAAATCTCTTAAAATCCTTGATGCTTGCATCTGTTTCATCTGTGTATCATTCTTCTGTGCCTGACTGCATTTCACAACAATATCACATATTATAACAAAATTAAACATAATGTTAAATTAGTGTATTCTTTGGTTGAAAACCATCTAAATCATTAAAAAATAGAAATCCCTAATAAAACTTTTCGTAAATTCGCGACCTTAAAAGTTTGACTTTAAAACTAAATAAAATTATGAACAAAACAATGACAGTCGACATATTGTCGAGTATTAAAGGAGCACAGCCTTCAGAGTCCGTGAACAAATTATTTGATGTAATTAAAAATGCAATTCCAACAAATAATAATTCTTTAAATAATGTCAATCATAATTGTGTGTCTGTAAGTAATTTAAGAGAAGATGTTGTGATAGAGAGTTCGGCTATTGAGAAACAAATAATTATAGAAAACTTCCCGAACAAGAAAAATGGTTTTTTAGTTGTTGCTAAAGTGATAGAAGGATAAAATGGAATCTCAAATAAAAAAAATACACCAACAATTGGTGTCAAAACAAATAACTTGTACTGCTTTGGTACAAGAAAAATTAGACTTACTTCAACAAAATACCTACAACACTGTAAATTCTTTATTAGATACTTTAGCCTTAGAATTAGCTGCTAAGGTGGATGCTAAAATTGAAAACGGTGAAACAATAGGTTTATTAGAAGGAATTCCTTTTGGAATTAAAGATGTATATATGTTACAAGGAACTTACGCTACTGCAAGTTCTAATATGTTAAAAAATTATAAATCACCTTACACAGCTACTGCAATTCAAAAATTATTGGATGCAGGCGCTATTCCATTAGTGAAAGAAAACTGTGATAGTTTTGGACACGGATCTTCTAGCGAAAACACGATTTTTGGTGCTGTAAAAAATGCTATCGATCCAGCATTAGTTGCTGGAGGTTCAAGTGGAGGCTCTGCAGTTAATGTTGCAAAAGAATATACTGCGTTTTCAATTGGTGGAGATACTGGAGGTTCGATTCGTCAGCCTGCTGGGTACAACCATATTTATGGTTTTAAACCAACTTACGGAAGAATTTCCAGATTTGGTCTCATGGCCTACGCATCTTCTACAGATTGTGTTGGTCCATTGGCAAAATCAATTGAAGACATTCGAATTGTGTTGAATGTAATGAGCGGGAAAGACCCAAAAGATCAAACTTCAATTACTTCAACAGAAATTAGTGAAGATGCGATTGTAACTTCAACTGTGAAAACAATTGGGTATTTCAAAAACTTTATTGAAAGTGATGCAATTGATAGTCAAATAAAAGCTGATTTCTTAACCACTATCGAAAAACTGAAAGCCAAAGGAATTGCGGTAAAAGAATTGGATTTTTTCAAATCCGATATTTTAGTTTCAACTTATTATACATTGGCAATGGCAGAAACAGCTTCGAATTTATCTCGTTTAGACGGTACCAATTATGGTAACCGTATTGAAGCAGAGAATTTAATTGAAACCTATGCTGTGACTCGTTCTGAAAATTTTTCAGAAGAAACAAAACGTAGAATTGTAGGTGGAAACCAAGTATTGTCACAAGGTTTTTCGGATGAAATATATTTAAAAGGATTGGCTTTAAGAGACCAAATTTCTGAAAACTTCAGTAAAGATTTTCAAGAAGTTGATATTATTTTATCGCCAGTTACACCAAGTACTCCTCCTAAAATTGGAGACAGTTTAAAAGATCCATTGGCTATGTATTTATCAGATGCCTATACGGTTGGTTTTAGTTTAGGGCAATTGCCAACTTTAACTGTACCACAAGGAACAAGCACCGGATTGCAAATTACTGCAGCAAAAAATAATGATGAATTAGTGTTGAAGTTTGCTAACTTCTTAAAAGAAACGATATAATGGAATTGGAGCAATTAACTGCGGCTTTAAAAGCCCACGATTTAGAATTGGTAATTGGACTGGAAACACACGTTCGATTGAATACCAAAACCAAGTTGTTTTGTTCTTGTCCAAATCAAGAAATAGAAACACCTAACGAAAATATATGTTCGGTTTGTACGGGACAAATGGGCGTTTTACCCGCCTTAAATAAAGAAGCAATTATAAAAGCTATTTATTTTGGAAAAGCCGTGGGTTCGTCATTTAGTAATGAAGTAATATCTTGGGATCGAAAACATTACGAATATCCAGACAATCCAAAAAATATACAAATAACGCAATTTCACAATCCGATAATTCCTGACGGACACGTATCTTGTTACCGAAATGATGGCTCTCAATTTACCGTAAATTTAACACAGGTTCATATTGAAGAAGATGCTGCAAAATTGGTGCATGAAAAGAAGATTTCGTTAGTCGATTTTAACAAAGCAGGTGTGCCATTGATTGAAATTGTTACGGAGCCTTGTATCAGAAATATTGAAGATGCTTCAACCTATGCACAATACATTCATCGTATCGTTCAAAACATAGGAATCTCTGAAGCGAATCTTGAAAAAGGAGAATTTAAATCGGATGTTTCTGTGTCTTTACGCAAAAAACATAGTTACGAATTAAACCCAAGAACTGAAATCAAAAACTTGAACTCGTTTAAGTTTATGGTCGAAGCTTTGAAAGAAGAGGTGGAAAAACAGTTCAATTATTTTATTGAGCATAAAGAGTTTAGACCGGATCAAACTACGGTTTTGTGGGATGCTGATTTAAAGCAAACCAAAGTAATGCGTAAAAAAGAATTTGAAGCGGATTATCGTTTTATTTCTGAGCCAGATTTGCCTTTTGTAAATATTAAAGCTGAAATTGAAGCGATTAAAGTGGATACAAGCGCATTACCATACGCTGTTGAATCTATTTTGATTAGCGGTGGCGTTTTGCCACAAGATGCCAAATTTTTCACGGCAGATAAGTTGCGTTCGCAAACATTTGTAGAAATAAATAACGAAATTAAAGATCCTTCGTTTGTGGCTAAAACGTTGGCAAACAATATAAAGGCCGAAGATTACGCTGAAATCCATAGTATTGCCCATTTAACCGATATTTTCAAATTATTTAAAGCCGAAAAAATCACTGCTGTTTTAGTTCAAAATGCGATAACAGCTTATTTAAAAGATCGAACTTTTGACTACAACAAATACTTTGAAGAAAATACCATTTCAGAAGAAAAAATTCAAGAAGTTATTGCTAAAATAATTTCAGAAAATGAAGCTGTTGCCAATGATATTAAAGCAGGAGACCAAGGAAAAGCGGGTATTTTAGTTGGAAAGGTTTTAGGTGTTATTGGAAAAGGAGCGAATGGAAAAGTAATTCGTCATATTATTTTAGATAAATTAGGAGCTGCTGCTGTTTTAGAAAAGGAGCAAGCCTCTGAAAAAGTTTCGAAAGAAACAATTGTTGAGAATAAAGAAAGTCAAGAAGAATCGCTTCCTGAAATTCCTATTATTATAAAAGATACGTATAGAACACATAAAATTTCGCAATTATCAGATTCAACTATCCAAGAAGAAGTGATATTGTCTGGATGGGTTGCCAGTGTGCGTGACCACGGTGAATTGATGTTTATAGATTTACGAGATTCCAGTTATGAGATTTTTCAAGTACGTATCAGTAGAGAATCATTTCCTAATATTGATGAGTTAGTGAAATTAAAACCGGAATCGGTAATTTCGGTAACTGGGATTGTAGTTGGACGTAATGAAGATGATTATAATGCAGGTTTGCGTACTGGTAAAATTGAATTGGAAACTTCGGTATTAGAGATTTTAAATTTGTCTAAAACATTGCCTTTTGAAATCAAAAGAGCTGCAAAAACGAACGAAGCAGTTCGTTTTCAATACAAGTTTTTAGATCACAGAAATGAAGAAGTAAGAAGAGCCATTATAAACCGTCATAAAGTAATTAAATTATTGCGTGACATTTTAGATACGGAAGAATTTTTAGAAATTGAAACACCAATTTTAAGTGCGGGAACCGATGAAGGAGCGCGTGAATTTATTGTTCCTACACGTAAGCAAGCAGGTTTCTTTTATACGCTTCCACAAGCGCCTCAACAGTTCAAACAGATGTTGATGGTGAGTGGTTATGAAAAGTATTTCCAAATTGCACGTTGTTTTAGAGATGAAGATTCTCGGGGAGATCGTCAACCAGAGTTTACACAATTGGATTTAGAAATGGCCTACGCAAGTATGCAACAAATTATAGATTTAAACACAAAAATGTTTAATGAAGTAGTGAAGAAAATATACGGCAACAAATGGATTTTGCGTCCCTTTGAAGTGATTACCTATAAAGACGCAATGGATTTCTATGGTTGTGACAGACCTGATTTGCGATACGGCTTACGAATGCAAGACATTACAGATATTGTAAAAGACACCACTTTCCAGGTATTTAGTAAGCCTATTGAAGAGGGTGGAATTGTAAAATGTATCAAGGTTTCGGCTAAAGAGCAAGGAAACAAGCGTATGTCTAAAGGTCAAATCGAAAACCTTACCGCTATTGCTCAACAGCACGGTTTAGGTGGATTGGCTTATATTATTGTAAATGAAGACGAATTACAATCACCAATTATTAAGTTTTTAGGTGAAGATATTGCCGCAGGAATTATCAAAGTAACCAATGCGCAAGTAGGTGATATTGTATTCTTTTCAGCAGCAGATTACGCAACGGCAAACAAAGCTTTAGACGCTGTTAGACAAGAAATGGGTAAAATATTGCACTTAATTAATCCGAAGGAATTACGTCCGGCTTGGGTAATTGATTTTCCAATGTTTGAAAAAACGGATGAAGGAAGATGGACATTTACACACAATCCTTTCTCTATGCCAGCTATTTACGATTTGCAAAAGCATATGAATGGTGTTGAAGAAGAAATAGGAACAATTATCGCGCAACAATACGATATAATTTTAAATGGTTACGAAATTGGAGGAGGATCTGTTCGAGCACATAAATCGGAGATTCTGGAAGCGACTTATAGAAATATGGGTTACAACAAAGAAGAAATGATGAAGAGTGTGGGAACGATGTACAAAGCTTTTCAATACGGTGCACCGCCACACGGAGGAATTGCTTGGGGAATTGACCGTTTGATGATGATTTTAGAGAAAAAAGGATCCATTAGAGAAGTAATGGCTTTCCCAAAAACGGGTTCTAGCGAAGATTTATTATTTGGAGCACCATCTCTTTTATCGGATAAAAAGGTAGAAGAAATGAATGTGAGGATTATGAGAAAATAGGGTTTGTTCAATTTCAATGGCAAAATAAAAAAATAATTGAAATTGTTTAATTTTTCAAATTTCCAAAACTGCATTTTAAATGGTTGTTTTGGAAATTTGTCTTTTATACTAGTTTTTTAGAAATTGATTTTTGGTATTGAAATTATAGTTCTTTTTTAACCTAGTTTTTCATTTATATTCTATCGCAATTGATTTTTGAAATTGCCATTGAAATTGCCATTGAAATTGCCATTGAAATTACTATTGAAATTACTATTGAAATTGACTTTTTTTGTTAATAACTTACCAACTTAAAACACAATTTTAGCTATAAAATGGTATGTGTTTTCATATATTTGCTTGTTATACAAAAAATACATTTTAGAATAAAGATATATGAGCGAAGAAATCAAAAAGGACAATTATTCAGCAGATAGTATTCAGGCATTGGAAGGAATGGAGCACGTAAGAATGCGTCCTTCTATGTACATTGGAGATGTAGGTGTAAGAGGTTTGCACCATTTGGTTTATGAAGTTGTCGATAACTCAATCGACGAGGCGATGGGAGGACATTGCGACACCATAAGAGTTGATATAAATGAGGATGGATCGGTTACCGTTGAAGATAACGGACGTGGAATTCCGGTGGATATACATAAAAAAGAAGGTGTCTCTGCGCTTGAGGTTGTAATGACCAAGATTGGTGCCGGGGGGAAATTCGACAAAGATTCTTATAAAGTTTCTGGTGGATTGCACGGTGTTGGTGTTTCGGTGGTAAATGCTTTGTCAAAACATTTGAGAGCCACGGTTCACAGAGACGGAAAAGTGTATGAGCAAGAATACGAAAGAGGAAAAGCATTATATCCTGTAAAACAAATTGGGGAAACTACAAAAAGAGGAACAATCGTAACTTTTTATCCAGATCCAACTATTTTTACCCAAACAACCGAGTTTACTTACGATACTTTATCGTCTCGAATGCGTGAATTGTCCTATCTTAACAAAGGAATCACCATCACTTTCACGGATAAAAGAGAAGTGGACAAAGACGGAAATTTTGTTTCAGAAATTTTTCATTCTACCGAAGGTTTAAAAGAATACGTTCGTTATTTGGATTCCAATCGGGAGCCAATTATTTCTCACGTAATCTCAATGAATTCTGAAAAAGGGGAAGTTCCAGTTGAGGTTGCCTTGATTTACAATACAAGTTACACCGAGAATATTTTTGCTTACGTAAATAATATCAACACTCACGAAGGAGGAACGCACTTACAAGGTTTTAGAACTGGTTTGACCAGAGCCTTGAAGAAATATGCAGATGCCTCTGGAATGTTGGACAAATTGAAATTCGAAATTGCCGGAGATGACTTCCGTGAAGGGCTTACGGCTATTATTTCGGTAAAAGTTTCAGAACCACAATTTGAAGGTCAAACCAAAACAAAATTAGGAAATAGAGAAGTAGTTGCACCGGTAAGTCAAGCGGTGAGTGAAATGATTGAGAATTATTTGGAAGAAAATCCAAATGACGCTCGAATTATTGTCCAAAAAGTGATTCTTGCTGCCCAAGCACGTCACGCTGCCAAAAAAGCGCGTGAAATGGTACAACGCAAAACCGTAATGGGCGGTGGTGGATTACCGGGAAAATTATCCGATTGTTCCGAGCAAGATCCTACAAAATGTGAAGTATATCTTGTCGAGGGAGATTCGGCAGGTGGAACGGCAAAACAAGGTCGTGACCGTGCATTTCAAGCTATTTTGCCTTTAAGAGGTAAGATTTTGAATGTTGAAAAGGCGATGCATCACAAAGTTTTTGAAAACGAAGAGATTCGAAATATATTTACGGCACTTGGCGTAACCGTTGGGACAGAAGAGGATAGTAAAGCTTTGAATATCTCAAAATTACGTTACCATAAAGTAATCATTATGTGTGATGCCGACGTTGATGGTAGTCATATTTCTACTTTAATTTTGACATTCTTTTTCCGTTTTATGAAAGAATTGATTGAGGAAGGACACGTATATATTGCGGCACCGCCTTTATATTTAGTAAAAAAAGGAAATAAAAAAGAATACGCTTGGACAGATGATCAACGTGATATTGCCAATGCAAAAATGGGCGGAAGTGCAGCAATTCAGCGTTATAAAGGTCTTGGAGAGATGAATGCGGAACAATTATGGGAAACCACAATGGATCCAAGTTTCAGAACGTTACGTCAAATAAATATTGATAGTCTTGCCGAAGCGGATAGAGTTTTCTCAATGTTAATGGGGGATGAAGTGCCACCAAGAAGAGAATTTATCGAGAAAAATGCAGTTTATGCCAATATTGATGCATAAATCAATTAATCAGTTGAAGCAGTAAACAAATTAACCCTAGTCTTCTCCTTTGGAGAGGGCTGGGGAGAGGATAAAAAACATCAACGAATTAAAAAAAATAAAAAATGAAAGTTACAATTGTAGGAGCAGGGAATGTGGGAGCATCTTGTGCAGATTCAATTTCTTATAGAGGAATTGCAAGTGAAGTAGTATTATTGGACATTAAAGAAGGTTTCGCCGAAGGTAAGGCGATGGATATTTCTCAATGTGCCACTAATACAGGTTTTAATACCAAGGTAACAGGTGTTACCAATGATTATTCAAAAACAGCCAATAGCGATGTGGTTGTAATTACGTCTGGAATTCCAAGAAAACCTGGAATGACGCGTGAAGAATTAATAGGTATCAATGCAGGAATTGTAAAAACGGTTGTCGAAAATGTTTTGGCACATTCGCCAGAAGCCATTATCGTGATAGTTTCAAATCCTATGGATACGATGACTTATCTAGCGTTAAAAACTACAGGTTTGCCAAAAAACAGAATTATAGGAATGGGTGGAGCACTTGACAGTTCCCGTTTCAGATATTATTTGTCAAAAGCATTAGACAAACCCTCAAACGATGTTTCGGCAATGGTTATTGGCGGTCACGGAGATACTACGATGATTCCGTTGACAAGATTGGCTTCTTATAATGGTATTCCGGTTTCTGAATTTCTTTCAGAAGAAGAATTAGCTAAAGTTGCTGCTGATACAATGGTTGGTGGAGCTACATTAACTGGACTTTTAGGAACATCGGCTTGGTATGCTCCGGGAGCTTCGGTAGCGTATCTAGTGGACAGTATCCTAAATGACCAAAAGAAAATGATTGCTTGTTCTGTAATGTTGGAAGGTGAGTACGGACAAAACGATATTTGCATTGGTGTTCCATGTATTATAGGTAAAAACGGAATCGAACAAATTCTTGATATTAAATTAAGCGATACTGAAAAAGAAGCTTTTGCTAAAAGTGCAGTGGCAGTTCGAAATATGAATGCTGATCTGAAATCAGTTTTAGCATAATAATTTAGGTATAAAATAAAGAAGACTGCATAATTGCAGTCTTTTTTTTGACATTAATCAATAAATAAATTGGTTAATCTTTGCGTTAATTATATATTTGCTCGGTTTAAAAAAGATGATGTAATTCATAACGGTTTATTTTTCAACAAAAATGGATGTTATGGCTTATTTTATAAGGGTTGAAACAAAAATAAATACAATAAATAATTAATTTTTAGTAATAATGCAGAATAAAGGACTTATTAAATTTTTCGCAATTCTATTTGCATTGGTAAGCGTTTACCAACTTTCGTTCACTTTCGTTTCAAGTAAAATAAAAAGCGATGCAAAATCTTTTGCTGGTGGAAATCCTGAAAAAGAAGTAAAATATTTAGATTCCATTGGTAAAGAAAATGTTTTCAATCTTGGATTTACCAATTTTACTTTCAATGAAGTAAAAGACAAACAAATCAACAAAGGTCTTGACTTAGAAGGTGGTATCAATGTAATACTGCAAATATCGGTAAAAGATGTTTTAAAAGGATTATCCAATAATTCTAAAAACCCGGTTTTTAATAAATCTTTGGCCGATGCAACCGCAAATCAAAAAGGAAATCAAACGTATATCGATGCTTTTTTCGAAGCTTTTGAAGCTAATTCAAAAGGAAACGTAAAACTGGCTTCGCCTGATATTTTTGCCAACAGAACTTTGCAAGGTGAAGGTGGAATTGATTTTCAAATGACCGATGCTCAAGCGCAAAAAGTAATTCGTAAAAAAGTAGATGAATCAGTTGATAGTGCTTTTGGAGTTTTAAGAAAACGTATAGATCAATTTGGTGTAACTCAACCTAATATTCAAAAATTAGGAAATTCAGGTCAAATTCTTGTTGAACTTCCTGGCGCAAAAGATGTGGATCGTGCTAAAAAATTATTATCAAGCACAGCTCAATTGCAATTTTGGGAAACCTACAAAATAGATGAAATGGGTAACTTTTTAATGGCTGCAAACGAGGCATTGAAAAAAACCGAAATCAAAACTCCAGAAGTTAAAACGGTTGTAAAAGATACTTTAAGTGCTTTATTAACAGATAAAAAAGACACAACTTCTGCCAAAAAAGGAAATAATCCTATACTTGATAAAATTATTCAACAAGGTGGTGGACCAGTTTTGGGACTTTTCTCTCCAAAAGATACTGCCGTTGTCGGTGGTTATTTAAGAAGAGCAGACATCAGAATTTTATTGACGCCAGACCAGCATTATGCAAAATTTGTTTGGGGAAAACCAACTACTCTTAAAGATATAAAAGGAAAAGATATCGATGCGGTTGAATTATATGCTTTAAAAGGAAATAGAGACAATGTAGCCGCCATGAGTGGTGGTGTGGTAACCGATGCCAAAGATTCATTCGATCAATCAGGAAAACCAGCTGTTACAATGCAAATGAACGGTCAAGGAGCAAAAGCTTGGGAAGAATTGACCGGTAGAGCTTATACACAAAAAAGCAATATCGCTATCGTTCTGGACAATATTGTATATTCTGCTCCAGGTGTTTCCAGTGGTCCAATTTCGGGTGGTAGATCAGAAATTTCTGGAACTTTTGATGTTACAGAAACTAAAGATTTAGCTAACGTATTAAGAGCAGGTAAACTTCCTGCTGCCGCAGATATTGTTCAGTCAGAAGTGGTTGGGCCATCCTTAGGTCAAGAAGCGATTGATAATGGTACAACTTCTGCAATTGTTGGGTTGTTATTGGTGTCACTTTGGATGATGGTTTATTACGGAAAAGCGGGTTGGTATGCTAATATAGCATTGGCAGTCAACTTATTATTTTTGTTTGGAATCTTGGCAAGTTTAGGTGCGGTACTTACACTGCCTGGTATTGCGGGTATTGTTTTAACAATGGGTACTGCCGTTGATGCGAATATTATTATATATGAAAGGGCAAAAGAGGAACTGCGTTTAGGTAAAACGCTGGAAGAAGCAGTAAAAACTTCCTATAGTTGGAAAGGAGCAATGCGTTCTATTATTGATGCCAACGTTACTCACATTTTGACTGGTGGTGTATTATTTATTTTTGGTTCAGGACCAATAAAAGGTTTTGCCACTACTTTGTTAATTGGTATTATTACCTCTTTATTTACCTCTATCTTTATTGCAAGAATCTTTATTGATTGGAGCATAAGTAAAAACAAAAAAATATCATTTGTTACCGGATTTTCTAAAAATTTCTTTACCAATTTCCACTTTGATTTCTTGAGTATCAAAAAATGGACTTATTTATTCTCTGCAATTGTTACAATTGTGAGTATTTATTCATTAGCCACAAATGGTTTGGATCAAGGTGTTGATTTTGTTGGTGGTAGAACCTTCCAAGTTCGTTTCGAAAAACCTATTGAAGTTGAAGTAGTAAAGGCAGAATTAGCAAAAGTACTTGATGGTAGTGCCGAAGTAAAAGTTTTTGGTAAAGACAATCAATTAAAAATTACCACAAAATATAAAGTAAAAGAACACGGAATCCAGGCAGATCAAGAAGTAAACAAATTGTTATACGATAATTTGAAAAAACACTATTCTGCAGGATTAACTTATGATAGATTTGTGAATTCTTATGAAGGTAAGAAGTATGGTATAGTGCAAGCTTCTAAAGTGGGACCAACAGTTGCCGAGGATATTAAAACCAATGCTTATTGGGCAGTTCTTGGAGCAATGCTTATTGTTGGGTTATATTTGGTAATTAGTTTCAGAAAATGGCAATACAGTTTAGGGGCGATTGCCGCTGTTATTCACGACGTTATATTCGTATTGGGAATTTACTCATTACTTTATAAATACATGCCTTTTGGTATGGAAATCGACCAGCACTTTATCGCTGCGATTCTGACAGTTATCGGTTATTCTATGAATGATACCGTAATTGTATTTGATAGAGTTCGAGAATTCTTGGACGGTAAAAAAGCAAAAGGTAATTTCAATAGTATAGTAAATCAGTCCATTAACAGTACGATGTCGAGAACCATTAATACGTCTTTAACGATGATTATGGTATTGATGATTATGTTTGTTTTTGGTGGTGAGTCTATCCGTGGATTTATCTTCGCGATGCTGATAGGTATTATTGTAGGAACTTATTCTTCATTATTTATCGCAACTCCTGTTTTATGTGATACAATGTCAAAAGCGGAACATAAAAGAATTGAAGAAGCGCATAATGCGTAACATCATTTTATTTTAAATATTTATAAAAGACCCGAATTTTATTCGGGTCTTTTTTTATGCCAGAATTGCGGTTTTATTTCAAGTGGTATATTTTTTTATATTGCCAATTCTTTAAAATTCGCATCATCCTATAATAAGTCAATTTTTTTCTGGACTTGACAATAATTAAATAATTAATTTTATTAAAGTTTCAAATTTTATATTTTTACTAAATATTGCTATAATTGCCCCCTCGATTTAAAGCAAACTAAAACCTACGAAAATGAAAAAAATTATCAAGTCGTTAGCATTTCTATTTTTGATTACTGCTTTATCGAATGCAAGTGCTTTCGCTAAAAATAGCATCAGCAGTTGCGCAAGTGAGAATCTTGCTCCATCTCCGCCAACAGTTTATTCACCAGTTACTTATTGGCAAAATTGTTCAAAACCATTAACGGCAATTCCTTCAGGAGGAGGAGTTTTGAATTGGTATACTTTGCTAGCTGGTGGAGTAGCACTACCTGGAGCGCCAACACCAAATACAACAACAATTGGTTCAACAATAACATATTATGTTAGTCAAACTATTGCGAATGTTGAAAGTATTCGCGTTCCAATTGATGTCAAAGTAGAAGCTGATAATGGGGCTACTATTTTAAATTTTCGATGTGATTCTTCACAGATTCCAACATATTCGTTAGATTATAATCCGCCAGCTACAATTAATAATTCAGTTTTATTTGATTGGGCAAACAACAATGCATTTATTTCACAGACATATGTTTGTACTTATTCTATTCAAGGAGGCACATCAGTTACTGAATTTAATCCAAATAACGAATCACATTATATAGTTACGAATTTGTTGCCTGGACAATCCGTGGAATTAACATTGACTTCCGCTTCGCATCCCTGTGTACCTTCACTAAAAATGACTTGTAGTGTTCCTTGTGGTGCTTCAACTACAACTCCAACATTTGGTCCAATACAAACAACCTATTGTTTAAATGATGTGCCACCAGTTTTACCCACAACTTCTACAAACACACCTCAAATTACGGGAACTTGGAGTCCCTTACCAGTTGATACTTCAACAATGGGTACAAAAACGTATACTTTTACTCCAGACCCAATATTATTTCCTTGTGCAAAGACAACACCATTGAGTGTGACGGTGAAACCTATTGAACCTAGTTTCACCGATTTTACAATCTGTTCTGGTGATCCTGCTCCTCCTTTAAGTAACGTTTCACCTAATGGTATTACCGGAACTTGGAATCCGCTAACCGTTGATAATATGAATAATGACACTTATACTTTTACTCCAAATTCAGGTCAGCCGTGTACGCCAACTGATAAAACTATCAACGTTACGGTTAATCCATCAAACTCAATTTTGAGTTTGGTTTGGACCATTACTGATGCATTTGTAAAAAATCAGATAGTCACCGTCACAGATCCAATAGGAGTGAACTACTCATATCAATTAGATTACGACCCCTTTCAAGAAAGTCCTGTCTTCGAAAACGTGGCTTCAGGAACGCATTCATTAACAGTTAAAGATGTAAATGGTTGTAGTGAATTAACTAACGATAATGTATTGGTTATCAATTATCCTAAATATTTCACTCCAAATGGGGATAGCTATAATGACACATGGAATATTTTTGGCTTAAAAGACCAATTGGATTCCAGAATTTATATATTTGATCGCTATGGCAAATTATTGAAAGATATTAGTCCAAATGGTCCTGGATGGGACGGAAATTATATAGGACAACCAATGCCCGCAACCGATTATTGGTTTACCGTTGAATACTCGGAGCAAAATACTGTCAAAAAATTCAAATCCCATTTTTCATTAAAAAGATAAATAGAAAAAAGCCCCAAAATCGGGGCTTTTTTTCTATGTAATATATTCTGAATCACTTTTTTGGAGAATTCTCCATGTAATACCGCTGTATATTTCATTTAG
>DHXP01000026.1:42882-57644 GCA_002413745.1 Flavobacterium sp. UBA5153
GAACTAAATGAAATATACAGCGGCATTATACCAGAACGATTGGACTAAAACATATTAACCAATGGTATAAATTAATTGTCTATATTTTAACCGGTTTCTCGGCAGTAAAGATTAAATACAATCCTAACAAGATGAAAGGAATACTGAGCCATTGTCCTGTTGAAAACAAGCCCAATGCACTTTCAAAACCACCTTGGCTCTCTTTTACATATTCCACGACAAAACGAATGGACCATAAAAGCACTAAAAATATTCCAAGTAAATAACCTGATTTTTCTCTTGCTTCCGTTTTCCAATACAAGAAAAACAATATCGCAAAAACAAAAATGTAACAAAAAGCTTCATATAACTGTGCAGGATGTTTGGCAGGAACTTGTTGAAGCAATCCTGCAAACTGTGGATTCGTGGCTATGGCATGATAAGCCTCTTTTGGTGTGGACAAATGAGTTGCATTTACTGCATCTCTTGGACTGAACTGATCCCTAACAAATCGAATTCCGAAAGAGGATGTGGTCTCTTTTCCAACAATTTCAGAATTGAAAAAATTCCCTAATCTAACAAAAACAGCACCACTTGACACAGGAATCACTATTCTATCTAACATCCATAAGAGCGACTTTTTCATTATTTTTTTGCTAAAATAATACATTGCGATTATAATCGCGATGGCTGCACCGTGACTTGCCAATCCTTGATAACCGGTAAATTGAAAGTTTGGATCAAATCGGAAAGGTAAAAATATTTCTAATAAATGATTGCGAAAATATTCCCAATCATAAAACAAGACATGGCCTAATCTGGCTCCAATCAATGTGGACAAAACGATCCAAATAAATAATGAATCCAATTTTTCCAATGATTCATTCTCCCGTTCGAATATGTTTTTCATGATGTACCAGCCCAAACCGAAAGCGATTACAAACATTAAGCTGTAAAAACGAATTACAAAAAAGCCCAAATCAATACCTTCTGCCGGATTCCAAATTATGTTTAAAGCGTGTGTCATTATTTTCTTTATTTAGTTGTAAAAATACATTTTTTTGTTTCGGGTTTCAAGCATTAATTCGAGAAAAAACCTTTTGTTAACAGTGTCTCATTTAAGAATGAAAATTTTTATTGCCGTAGGATTAAACTTTTGAATTTAATTTTTTTAAACTTAATGTTTATGATCGCATTTCTTTGGAGGAACTGGGTCGTAACCTGTTTTTCCCCAAGGATGACAGCTCAATATTCTTTTCGTTCCCAAAAAACCACCATAAAACAAGCCGTGTTTTTGCAAAGCCTCAATCATATAACTTGAACAAGTGGGCTCGAATCTGCAAGAAGATGGTGTGAAAGGGGAAATAGCGGTTTGATAAAAGCGAACTAATAGTACAAAAGGAAATATTAAGATTCTTGAAATTGTAATTTTCATTATTACTGAATGCTAAAATTCGTACCGTCTTTCCCGTCTTTTAACTGAATTCCCAAAGCAATCAATTGATCTCGGATTTGGTCAGACATTGCAAAGTCTTTATTGGTTCTGGCTTCATTTCGCATACCAATTAACATATTAACAACACCTTCCAGTTTTTCGTTATTGTTTCCAACCGCTTTTTCGTCTTTTAAACCTAAAACGTCAAAGACGAAAGAATGCATCGATGTATTTAGTGTTTTTAAATCTTCCGCAGTTAGTGTCGCCGAATTACCTTTTAATAAATTGATAAAACGAACCCCTTCAAACAGTTGGGCAATCAAAATAGGACTATTGAAATCATCATTCATGGCATCATAACAACTCTGTTTCCAACTTGAAATATCAAGGGTAGAAGTGGTTTCGGGCTTAATTTCTTCCAATCCATCGACGGCTTCCATCAATCTGTAAAATCCTTTTTCAGCAGCAAGAATAGCGTCATTTGTAAAGTCAAGATTGCTTCTGTAATGTGCCTGAAGCATAAAAAATCGTGCGACACTTGGAGAAAAAGCTTTACTTAAAATTGGATTTTCACCAGTTATTATTTCTCTCGGTAAAATATTATTTCCCGTTGACTTGGACATTTTTTTTCCATTCAAAGTCAGCATATTGGCGTGCATCCAATAATTTACGGGCGTATGGCCTGTACAAGCCTCGTTCTGGGCAATTTCGCATTCGTGATGAGGGAATTTCAAGTCCATTCCGCCACCGTGAATATCAAAATGATCTCCCAAATATTTGGTGCTCATTGCGGTACATTCTAAGTGCCATCCCGGAAAACCATCGCTCCAAGGTGAAGGCCAACGCATAATATGTTGGGGTTCGGCTTTTTTCCAAAGGGCAAAATCTTGTGCATTTTTTTTATCTCCTTGACCGTCCAAATCTCTTGTATTGGCCAACATGTCATCAATGTTTCTGCCACTTAATATGCCGTAATTGTTGGTTTTGTTGTATTTCACAACGTCAAAATACACTGAACCATTGACTTCATAAGCAAGTCCATTCTCAATAATTTTCTTGACGATTTCAATTTGTTCAATAATATGCCCAGTTGCTGTTGGTTCGATACTCGGTGGCAAAAAGTTGAATAAACTCAATATATCGTGAAAATCAACGGTATATTGTTGAACGACTTCCATTGGTTCCAGCTGTTCTATCCGTGCTTTTTTTGCAATTTTATCTTCGCCATCATCAACGTCATCCACAATGTGACCGACATCGGTAATATTTCTGACGTAACGTGTTTTGAAACCCAAATGCAAAAAATATCTGAATATCACGTCAAAAGACATAAAAGTTCTTACATTTCCCAGATGCACATTGCTATAAACCGTAGGTCCACAAACATACATTCCCACATTTCCTTCGTGAATTGGAGTGAAAATTTCTTTTTCTCCCGAAAGAGAATTGTATATTTTTAAGGTTTGGGTTTTGTATAAAGGCATTTAAGTTTATTTTTGATTTGAAGATGAAGCAAATCATCAATTAAGCAATAATTAGAATTTAGTTTCTAATTTAATATAGTCTAAGAGTTCTCTTCGAGTTTGTTCATTTTTGAATTTCCCTCCAAATTCAGAGGTTACCGTGCTACTTTCTATATCATTTATTCCTCTGGAATTAACACATAAATGTTTTGCATCGATGATACAAGCCACATCTTCAGTTCCAAGGGCAATTTGAAGTTCTTGTACAATTTGCATCGTTAAACGTTCTTGAACTTGGGGTCTTTTTGCATAATATTCCACAATTCTGTTTATTTTTGATATACCAATCACTGCTCCTTTTGATATATACGCAACATGGGCTTTTCCTATGATGGGAAGTAAATGGTGTTCGCAGGTTGAATAGAGCGTAATGTTTTTTTCTACCAGCATTTCACCGTATTTGTAACCATTTTCAAATATGGAGGCATTTGGTTTTTTGGCAGGATTTAAACCGCCAAAAATTTCTTTTACAAACATTTTGGCTACACGATTCGGCGTGCCTTTTAAACTATCGTCTGTCAAATCCATTCCAAGAGTAAGTAGAATGTTTTCGACATCTTTTTTTATTCTCTCAATTTTTTCTTCATCGGTAATATCAAAAGCATCATCTCTTACTGGGTTTTTTGCACATAAACTAATATGATTGTTTCCTATTTCGTCATGAAATTCTTCGTTGTTTATCATTAAAAGTTATTATTATAGTGAGTATATGTTTTTAAGGGGTAAAGATAATTAATAAATGCCAAAGAATTTCCATAGCATTCAACATTAATTGAAGCATTGTCGTTGCCAAAATTCTTTTAAACGAATTGTTTTATTTCGAATTATAAACCAAAATTGCTGCTTTTATGATTTGCACCGCACGAATTAAATCTTCTTTTTTCAAGACATAAGCAATTCGAACTTGGTTCAATCCAACACCTGGAGTTGAATAAAATCCTGCGGCTGGAGCTAACATTACAGTTTCTCCATCTAAATCATAACTTTCAAGCAACCATTGTGCAAAATCATCGGTGTTGTCAACCGGTAGCTGAGCGATACAATAAAAAGCGGCTTTTGGAGTGGTTACTACAACACCTTCTATTTTATTTAATTCGGCGATTAGGGTATTCCTTCGTTCTTTATATTCAGTAATTACTTCGTCAAAATAACTTTGAGGCGTGTCTATTGCAGCTTCGCAAGCAATTTGTTCAATAGTTGGAGGACACAAACGAGCTTGGGCAAATTTCATTGCAGCGGAAATAACCTCTTTGTTTTTAGTCACCATGCAGCCAATACGTGCTCCACACATACTGTATCTTTTGGAAACAGAATCAATCATTATCACATTTTGTTCTATTCCTTTTAAGTTCATCACAGAAAAGTGTTTGTCTCTCTCATCGTATATAAATTCACGATACACTTCATCTGCAATCAAAAATAAATCGTGTTTTTTTACCAATTCACCCAATTGATTAATTTCGGATTCCGAATATAAGTAACCTGTTGGATTATTAGGGTTACAAATTAAAATAGCTTTGGTTTTTGATGAAATTGTTTTTTCAAATTCTTCAATTGTTGGAAGTGTAAATCCACTTTCAATATTAGAAATTACTGGTACCACCTTAGCACTTGATTCTTCTGAAAAGGCACTATAATTAGCGTAAAAAGGTTCAGGAATTATTACTTCATCTCCCGGATCCATAATACTGCCAAGGGCAAACAAAAGAGCCTCAGAACCACCTGTAGTTATCATTATATCTTCATAACCTACTTTTACCCCTTGTTTAGTGTAAAATTGGGCTAGTTTTTTCCGGTAACTTTCGTATCCCGCCGAAGGACCATACTCTATGATGTCTAAATCAATATTTTTTATCGCTTCGATGGCAATTTCTGGGCTTTTTATATCAGGTTGTCCTATATTTAAATGATAAACCTTATGGCCCTTCTTTTTGGCTATTTCCGCATAAGGAGCCAATTTTCGAATTGGCGATTCGGGCATTCTTCGACCTCTAATTGAAATTTCAGGCATATTTGTAAAATTTGATGCAAATTTGCAATTTTTTTTCGAATTTAATGGAGTCAACAGTCTTATTTGTCTTTAAATAGACATTATCAGTCTATATTTTTTGTAACTTTATAAAAACCATTTCTGATGAAAAAAATAATCATTTTATTTTTCCTTTTCATTTGTGGCTTGCCTATTTTGGGACAAGAGGGTTTTTTGTTTGAAAAAAATGTCGATAAAGTAATTATTCCTTTTCAATTTATCAATAATTTAATTTTTATTCCCATAAAAGTCAACGGAATAGAGTTGAACTTCTTATTGGATTCCGGCATCGAGGAAACTATTTTATTTAGTATGGAAGACAAAAAAGAAGTCAGTTTTTTTAATGTCGAAAAAATAACCTTGCGCGGTTTGGGTAGCGAAGAATCTATTGAAGGGTTAAAATCGACTAATAATGTACTGGAAATTAATGGCGTGAAATCCACAAATCACGTATTGTACATTGTTTTAGATCAAAGTTTTAACTTGTCGTTCCATGTGGGGATTCCTGTAAACGGAATTATAGGATATAATTTTTTTAAAAAAAATTTAGTGGAAATTGATTATAAAAGAAAAAGAGTTATTGTTTATAGAGATAATAAGAAAAACAGAAAAAAAACAGAAAAGAAATTTCATGAAGTTGCCATTACCATTGAAAGATCAAAACCTTATATTACCAGTAGTGTGGTTATGAATGCTGTCGATATTCCTGTTAAATTATTAGTGGATACCGGTAATAGTGATGCCATTTGGCTTTTTCAAAATTATTCAAAATCGATAAAAGTACCGGCAAAAAATTTTGAGGATTATCTGGGGAAAGGATTCAGTGGTGATGTTGAAGGGAAGAGAGCCCAAATATCTAAATTTACAATGTCTAAATTTGAATTTCATAATCCCATCGTTGGTTTTCCGGATACGACCTCGATACGAAACGTTAATATGGTTACGGATCGTGCAGGTTCAGTGGGATCTGAAATTTTAAGAAGATTCTCGGTTGTTTTTGATTATCCCAACCGACAACTATTTTTGAGGAAAAATGGTGATTTCTATTCTCCTTTTAGTTACAATAAAAGTGGCATCGAAATACAGCATTATGGTTTGAAATGGGTTCAGGAAACCGTTCATCTTGAAACCGTTCCAATAATAAAGTCAGGCAATCTTGTTTTGAAAGAAAAAGAAGCGGATAATAATTTCAAGTATAAATTTGAATTAAAGCCGGTTTATATAATCTTAAATGTTAGAAAAAATTCTCCTGCAGCATCTAGTGGGCTGCAAAAAGGAGATGTTATAGTCAGTATTAATAAAATACCTGCTTATAAATATACCTTGCAAAAAATCAATTCGATTCTAAAATCAGAAGAGGAGAAGTGGATAACCATTGAAATCGAAAGGGAAGGCCAAATTCTTAAATTCAAATTCCAATTGCTAAACGTGTTATAATAAAAGCTTCTTAAAGTCAATCAAGAAGCTTTATTGTTAGATTCAATTTAGTGTTAATCAGCAATCACGTCACCCTTTATTTTCAAGGCAACTCTTCCTCCTTCATAATTCACGGCATTCGATTCAATAGAGATGGTTTTTCTGATAGGGCCGGGGGCCATATTATATTTAATGCCAATTTTTCCGGTTTTTCCGGGCATAATTGGTTCGGTTGGTTTTGTGGGAACGGTACATCCGCAAGTAGATAGCACACTGGAAATAATCAAAGGCATATCACCCGTATTCGTGAATTCAAAAGAGCGAATGCCATTATCCGTTTTTTTGTTAATGGTACCATAATCTATCGTATTATCTTTCGCTTTAAACTCAATCTTTGCGCCAGATTGAGCAAAACCCAAACTGCTTATGAATACGATTGCTATTAGAATGGCCGTGTTTTTCATCTTAATTTTTTTAAATTCAATAAGTAAATATACTTTTTTTTAATTTATGGACAATTATTTATTTCCCTTTTTATACTGTACTTAATTATTTACTTTTGTGCCTTATACGTTTTACAAAAATCAAACCAAAGGATATTTTTGGTTTTAACAGTTGCTTTTTATGACAATTCCTGCACAATTCGACGCCAAAACCATTGAAAATAAGTGGTATGACTATTGGATGAAAAATAATTATTTTCATTCGGAACCAGACCAAAGAACGCCATATACCATCGTAATTCCACCGCCAAACGTGACTGGAGTTTTGCACATGGGCCACATGTTGAACAACACCATTCAGGATGTTTTGATTCGAAGAGCGCGTCTTAAAGGCTTTAACGCTTGTTGGGTTCCCGGAACGGATCACGCCTCCATTGCTACTGAAGCCAAAGTTGTGGCCAAATTAAAAGCCGAAGGAATCAATAAAAATGATTTAACACGCCAAGAATTTTTGGCACACGCTTGGGAATGGACGGATAAATACGGTGGTGTAATTCTGGAACAACTCAAACAATTGGGCTGCTCTTGCGATTGGGAAAGAACAAAGTTCACGATGGATCCTGATATGTCGGCATCGGTGATTCGTTCTTTTGTTGATTTGTATAACAAAGGCTTGATTTATCGTGGCTATCGAATGGTGAACTGGGATCCGGAAGCCAAAACCACTTTATCCGACGAAGAAGTAATTTACGAAGAACAACAAGGAAAATTGTATTTTATAGAATATGAAATCCTCCCCCTAGCCCCCTCCGAAGGAGGGGGAGTGAGCAACATAAGCGAGCAACTTGTGTCTGGAACTTCTTCGGAATCGGCTCCCTCTCCTTTGGAGAGGGTCGGGGAGAGGATAACTATTGCCACCACACGTCCCGAAACTATTTTCGGAGACACTGCCATTTGCATTAATCCAAATGATGAACGTTTTGCTCATTTGAAAGGAAAAAAAGCGATTGTGCCCATTTGCGGCAGAGTTGTCCCAATTATCGAAGACGAATATGTCGATATCGAATTTGGAACGGGTTGTTTGAAAGTGACTCCGGCCCACGATATGAATGACAAAGCTTTGGGCGAAAAACACAATTTGGAAATCATCGATATTTTCAATGAGGATGCGACTTTGAATAGTTTCGGATTGCATTATCAGGGAAAAGATCGTTTTGTAGTTCGTGCCGAAATCGCCAAAGAATTAGAAACTATTGGTGCTTTAGCCAAAACAGAAACCTACCTCAATAAAGTGGGAACTTCTGAAAGAACCAAGGCCGTAATCGAACCTCGTTTATCGGATCAATGGTTCCTGAAAATGGAAGATTTGGTAAAACCAGCCATTAAATCTGTTTTGGTAGATGGTGAAATTAAATTGCATCCAGCTCGTTTTAATAATACGTATGCCCATTGGTTGAATAATATTCGAGATTGGAATATTTCGCGTCAATTATGGTGGGGACAACAAATTCCCGCTTATTTTTATGGTGATGGAAAAGAAGATTTTGTGGTTGCCGAAAATATTGAGGATGCTTTGAAATTAGCTCAAGCTAAAACATCAAACTTTTCACTTCTCACTTCTGACTTAAAACAAGACGTTGACGCTTTGGATACTTGGTTCTCCTCTTGGCTATGGCCAATGTCCGTTTTTGGTGGAATTATGGATCCTGAAAATGAAGATTTCAAATACTATTATCCAACGAATGATTTGGTTACCGGTCCAGATATTTTGTTTTTCTGGGTGGCGCGAATGATTATTGCTGGTTATGAATATACAGGCAAAAAACCATTTACAAATGTGTATTTGACCGGTTTGGTTCGCGACAAACAAAGACGCAAAATGTCTAAATCATTGGGGAATTCACCGGAACCATTGGAGTTAATCAAAAAATTTGGTGCCGATGGAGTTCGTATAGGATTGCTTTTGAGCGCTTCGGCAGGAAACGATATTATGTTCGACGAAGAATTATGTAACCAAGGAAAAGGGTTTACCAATAAAATTTGGAATGCCTTCAAATTGATAAAAGGCTGGGAAGTTTCAGATGCAATTCCGCAACCGGAATCTTCGAAAGTGGCGATAGAATGGTACGAAGCGAAGTTGCAACAAACGCTTTTGGAAATCGAAGATAATTTCGAAAAATATAGAATTTCCGATGCTTTAATGGGAATTTACAAACTGGTTTGGGACGATTTTTGTTCTTGGTTCCTCGAAATGATAAAACCGGCGTACCAGCAACCCATTGACAGTTTAACTTTGGCGAAAGCCGTAGAAATGTTGGAAAACAACCTGAAATTATTGCATCCGTTTATGCCATTTTTGACAGAGGAAATTTGGCAAATTCTTGCCGAAAGAACTCCGGAAGAAGCGTTGATCGTTTCGACTTGGCCGGAAATGAAACCATTTGATGCGGGATTAATTACCGATTTCGAAAACACAATCGAAGTGATTTCCGGAATAAGAACGATTCGTAAAGACAAGAACATTCCGTTCAAGGATACGATCGAATTGCGGATTGTAAACAACGACAAGGTTTCGACTTATTTTGATGCGGTGGTAACCAAATTAGGGAACATCACTTCACTGGAATATGTTTCCGAAAAAGTGGATGGCGCTTTGTCTTTCCGTGTGAAATCGAATGAATATTTCATCCCGATTACAGGAAACATCAATGTGGAGGAAGAAATTGCAAAACTGACTGCAGAGTTAGTGTACACGCAAGGATTCTTGAAATCGGTTCAAAGTAAATTAGCCAACGAGAAATTTGTGGCTGGTGCGCCAGAGAAAGTTTTGGCAAACGAAAGACAAAAAGAAGCCGATGCACTTTCTAAAATTGCTACATTGGAGCAGAGTTTAGCTGGGTTGAAATAAGAATTCTTATTAGTTTATAAAACACCAAACCCGACCCGTTTTTTAAGAGGGGTCGGGTTTTTAGCTTTTATTGACCTTGGAAAGTGTTAACGTTTTGCAGATTTACTGTTAGTGGTACGTGGATTATTCGTCAAGTTTCTTTTTATTTACTAACTGAGTAAAACTTTTTGCAGCGTTTGTAAAGTCAGACGGCATAAGAATTACTGTTGTTGTGTTGTTGTCAATACCAATTTCAGAAAGCATTTGCATTCGTCTGAGTTCGAGTGCAATCGGACTACCTTCCATTACCTTTGCTCCCTGTGTTAATTTAATTGATGCCTCTAATTCTGCTTCTGCTTTCACAATCCTTGCTCTTTTTTCTCTAATAGCTTCTGCTTCTCTTGCCATTGCTCGTTGCATCGCTTCTGGAATTTCAACATCTTTCATCTCAACCATTTCAATTTTGATTCCCCAAGGTTCTGTTGTGGTGTCAACAATTTTTTGAAGGGTTCCATTTATCTGTTCTCTTTCTCTTAAAACTTCGTCAAGTGTATGTTGTCCGATAATGTTTCGTAAAGCAGTCACTGAAAATTGATAAACAGCTTTGTTGTAATCAGCAACTTTAATTATTGCGTCTTCGGGATTTGTAATCTTAAACCAAAGAACTGCGTTCACTTTAATTGTTACGCTGTCTTTTGTAATTGTCTCTTGTTGTTCAAGGTCAACCGTTTTTGTTCTAATGTCAACCCGTTGTTGTCGATCTATTAGAGGTATTATCCAATAAATTCCGGGTCCTTTTATAGATTGAAAACGCCCAAGTCTGAATATAACTGCACGTTGGTATTCTTGTGCAATACGAAGTCCTGATATAAGTATTAAGATAATGATTCCGATTATTTGTATTAGTGTCATAATGTTTGTTTTTATGTTTAATTGTTTAGTGTCGTTGTTGTATTCTTGTCATTATCATACCACTAACTCGCATATAGGTGTGATAAAATCATACAAAGCCACCCAAAATAGGGTATATATAGGTGACAAACGTCACACATTATTTTAATTCAAATATATAAAGAAAATATTACAAATCATTGAAAAACAATAATTCTAAAAACAAAAAAAATCCGTGTTGCCACGGATTTAAACTGTTGTCAATATTTTGTGGTTTAACTCAACAAAAACAGAAAAATCAGCGGGAATATAATTCCTGCCAAAGCCAGTTTCCAACCTCTTTCCTTGAAACTGAATTTCCCTGCTTTTACCATAAAAGCTCCGGTTACGGCAATGGTAATAAGACCTAAAGCAAAAATATCAGAATAATAAATCCACCAATTGGAGTCGTTTTTGTGAATGTTTAAAATCTCATTGATAAAAGGGGTTTTGTTATAAGTGGTGATTTCACCTTTTCCTGTTTTGACATCAAATTTGACATCATTTTTTTCAAAGGAAATTTCCAACTTTCCCTCTTTTACCCTTGACCTTCTAAATTCATCATTGACGCCTATTTTTTTGCCCAAATCTTTGGCGAAATCTTCATTTATCAATTTTTCATCCTTTGGGAAACTATAAGAAACCGCTTTTGTTGCCACGGTATATTTATCGGGATGCCAACTTTTCCGGTGGTTTTGAATGATTCCAGAGAGTGAAAAGGAAATAATTAATCCGATGTAGAAATAGCCGAAATCCCGATGTAGGTTTCTTAGTTTGATTTTTTTCATAATTTTAGTTTAGTTCATTGGACTAGCTTTTGATTGAAAGGTTTAATTAAAATTTTTCGGCTAAAATAATAAAACTAAAGTCACTTGTATCACTTTTATTTCTTTGGGGCATTAATCAAATATTGATAAATTAACTGTTTTTCATTATCGGTGATTTTTGCCTTTTTTTGCATTTCATTCAGGTTTACCACCCATTCTTTTTCATTATATTTATTAGGTAAACGTAAATGATGACAAGCGGCGCATTTGTTTACATAGATTGTTCTGCCTTTTTTTAAATCTTCAATTGGTACTTTTTCTGTACCAGTTATAGGTTGGTAAAGTTCCGTTGCACAAGAAAATAACAATAATAATGGGGCTAAAAGGAAATATTTTTTATACATGATTTTTTGTTTTAGAAGGAATAAGAAAATACGAGACGCATATCCATTTTGGTGAACTCATCAAGATTTAATTCTGTCGTTGTTGTTGGGTTTTTTAATCCTGCTATTTGTGGTGAAACCGAAAGATTTACCCAGAATTCATCAGTGTTGAAAGCTACTGTAGGTCCTGCAAATAATGCGGAATGAGTGAAACTATCGTCTTTAATATACACGTTTCTATTGATGATTTCTGCACCTAAATTCCAGTTTTTATTGATTTCGAAAGCAAAACCATAATTCACATCATATTTTAATGCTGTAGCTGTAACTACTTTTCCATCCATGGTTGTGGTTTCCCATTCTGGCTCGAAAGTAAGGTTTAAGGCGTGTGTTGTTCTGCCAATTTTTTTATCCAAAATAGCTTTTAATTCAATTTCTAATTCATCGGTGGCAACCGTAAATTCCGCATAACCGGCAAAACCAATTCGGTTAGCAACAGGATCAGAAAACTTGTATTTCCATTCATTTGAAATTGATATTTCTGTTGGTGTCATTACAATTTCTCCAGTTACGTTATCGAAATAGGCTTTTTGTTTGGAGTTCAAATAAAACGAAGTTTGCAAATTAGAACCCAAACCCACTTCGTATTCCACACGATTTTGAATTTCTCGGTAATAGTCTTTTTTGCCTTGTAGAACTGTTGTCCAAACTTCCAATTCTTTTTCGCCTTTATTCAAAACGGAACTTTGGTAGGTGTAATTAAAAACTCGATCTTGAGCC
This sequence comes from Flavobacterium sp. UBA5153, assembly GCA_002413745.1. Taxonomy (GTDB): domain Bacteria; phylum Bacteroidota; class Bacteroidia; order Flavobacteriales; family Flavobacteriaceae; genus Flavobacterium. The sequence goes on from DHXP01000026.1 coordinate 55,455, forward strand.
ATCAAACTCATTGTGCTTAGAATTAAAAATGCGGAGATTAGAATACTTTTTTTCATTTTTTTAAATTTTAAATTGGTATTTGATTATTGTTTGTTTTTAAATTTATTCTCTTTAAGGGCTATGATAACTATCGGTTAGTGTTTTAAGAAATGCAACTAAATTTTGTTCCTCTTCATTAGTTAATTTTAGATTTCCTAATTCATCTTTATTTACATTTTCTAATACTTCTGGGGCATCAAATTCGCCTGTATTTAAATCTCGGGTATTATAAAAATGAACTACTTTTTCTAAAGTAGTGAAAGAACCATTGTGAAAATAAGGAGCTGTTATAGCTATGTTTCTTAGAGTTGGAACTCTGAATTTTCCGTTATTTGACGATTGTAAAATAATGGCTCCAATTCCTAAATCAACATAATTAGCTCCCATATTGTTAGTAGCTTGTGTGTGAAATGGATTGGTTTTGTTTTTTGGAACTCCAATATTATCATAGGTAAAATCGGTGAATAAGACTTTTCGTTGTATTGGATCAGGGTCTGTTACATGACATTGCGAACACATTGCTTTTCCTTGAAATATTACTAAACCTTTCTTTTCTTCTAATGTAAGCGTCGCTCTTCCTTGTAGATAATAATCGTATTTTGAAGTAAATGGATTGACTTTTTCCGAACTTTGAAATTGCGATAAAGCATCGGCGACATACGATAAAATATCACTTTCGAAAATTGAATTTCCATAAAGGTTTACAATCTTGGTGTAATAAGAAGCTTTTTTTATTTTTGCTACAACATCGCTGGTCGAATTATTATTCATTTCTAATGGATTAAGCATCGGATGAATAAATTGTTCCTGTAAATTTGGAGAACGGCCATCAAGAAATAATCCGCCTACAAAAGTTTCATCTACTGAATTATAATATCTGCTTGGCGAAAAAACATTGTAGGCTAAACTTGGTGCGTTTCTGTTGCCAAAAATTGATTTTACCGCTCCTTCAGAAATAGCTCTGTTTTCTGAATCACTAAAACCTTTCTCAGGTGAATGACAGGAAGCGCAGGATTGACCAACTGGATTAGAAAGATTAATGTCATTAAAAATTTCTTGTCCTAAATTTATTTTTGTATCATTGGCAGTTGTGTATTCTTCCGTTTCGTTGGTGCAACTTGCAAAGAGTGTTATTGATAATAGGCTAATTAAAAGTAATTTCGGTTGCATCTATTTAGATTGATTATGAATAGTGCAAATATAAAAAGCATTTCTGATTCTACAAAGATTATTTAGACTTATTATAAATAATAATTTATAAAATTTGTATTCTGCTGAAATACAGAATTATATAAACAAAAAAACCTTGCTCTAATAAGACAAGGTTCTTTGGTTTTTATAAAACGGTGAATTTTTTATTTGCTTTTCTTCAGCGTATAGCTACTAGAACTTGGTTTTCCTTGTTGAATTCCAGAGATTTGAATTACGATGCTACCATTTGGATTATAGGAATAACTGATTTTTTTAGGATAATCATTTTTTGGATTTTCGAAAACCAATTGCTTTTCAATTTCGGGTTTATGAAGAAAAGTTACGGGTTCATCATTATTTTGTCCTCGAATAGTGGAAACATACAAAAGATTTTCGCCCTTTTGTTTCAATTGGATTGTTTCATAATGCAGCGTGTCTTTTGCTTTTATGAAATAACTTGCGCCATCATAAACGCTGTCGTTTACTTTTTTCCAAGTTTCCAATAGATTGCCATCGGTCGAATTGTTCTCCCATTTTCCAGGAAGCCAATCGGCAACTACTATTTTAGTAGCGTTTCTTGATTTTTTGCAAGAAGTTAGAGATAAAATCAGAATGAGTATTACAGCTATTTTTTTCATTGAATTGTAAATTGAAATGTTCTTGTTTAACAAGTGCGAAATTAGGAAAAAGATCGCAATTAGCCCAGATAGAAGTGTAAATCCTTTTTTGATAAAACGGCGAAGCAAGTTTTATTAAAAGGCTGAGTTCGTTTATTATTAACTCGTTGGTTGCAATTATTAAATTTTTAGAAATAAAAAAATTGAAACGCATAGTTCCGATAGCTATCGGAACATAGAAAAAAGATTGAGATAGACCAATTCTTGGTTTTCTCATAGACTATGTTTTCTAAAATTAAGTGAAACGACTAAATAAAATTATAGGTATAAGCGTTTAGTTCGC
>DHXP01000027.1 GCA_002413745.1 Flavobacterium sp. UBA5153
TGCGGGTAAAGTTAGTATGTCCATTCAACTATTTTCATTTTTTATGTTTTTGTCATTCCCGTTACAACGAGAATCAAGATTTAACAATCAATTCGATACTTTCTTTGCTATCCACAGCTTTATAAACCAAGTCTTTTAATTTGGCATTAGCCTTTCTTGACATTAGACCCAAACCAGGTCCAGAAAGTTTCGTCACTGGAGCAATGCAGCCATTCAATTCTTGCACGGCATTATTGGCAGGATGAAACAAAATCAAACTTCTATTTTTCACGTCCAAAACTTCCAAATGCCATTTAAACTTATTGCTGTACCGCCTTTTAATAAAATATTTCCCTTCCGGAATGCAGGAAACCTTCGTTTCGTTATTCTTCCAAGGCAATTCAATGGTGTTACAGATGAACTTGCCCTCGCATTCGAGTTTACCATTGGTTCCATCGGGGAAATAAGTTCTTGATAGTTTTAAAACCACCTTACAAGCCGCTCACCTGAACCAATGCCAATGGATTGTAGGCACCATTTTTCAAGGCGTACATCTGTCCATTTACCTCTTGGTAGAACTCCACTCCCAATGCCAAAAACAATGGTTTGGTACTCGCAGGAGTTACCATATTGGTATGGCTAATCGCCACCGTTGGTAATCCATCCCAAGGAAGAATCGCAGTTTCTGAATGTGCTTCAACAAAAGTTTCTGCCTCAAAATCAATCTCGGCACCTGCCGAAATGATTTTATAATGCGTGGTTCCTGATGGAGCCACGATCATATTTGCCGGAATAAAAACATCCAAATCAACAGTGATTTCACCGGTCACACGGTCTATTGCACCCACGAATGGAGCAAATAAACTGGTTCCCAGTTTCCCTTGGATGTTGAATTCGAAACCGGAAAGCAATTCCGCCTCGCCATCAATCACGTTTCGCAATCCTCTTAAGCTTACCATATCGGCTTGGATTACCTTAACCATCGCTTGAGTCAATCTACTCACCATTCTGCCATCGGCAGAATTCAAGAGCAAAGATCTCAAGGAGGTTCTCAAAATCTTCCCGGCCTTCCCGGCTCTTCCAAATTCGGAACCGTTCTCACGCGTTCTTTGGAACGCAGGATCACTCTTGATTCTGCTTGCGTCAACCCCACCTTTTTCACGGGCCAGATGCCCGTCTTTGGTTTTGTAAAAAGTAATATCTCCGATAGTACCTTTCAACTTAATTATGCCTTTTTGCCTTGCCATAATTTCTAAAATTTAAATTAATAATTGGTTTGAAATTCCCTCATTCATCATCCCGTTGCAACATCTCCCGATTGAATTCCAGACAAATATTGCACTTAAACCATTAATTTAAAACAAGGTACTGTTCCATATGTCCTACAATGGTATAAATGGCACAAATAGACACAAATGACCATTTAGCCACATTAAAAATAGAAGTAAATTGGTACTGCAAATCGAAAGGTTTTTTTTACTAATTTTATTCCACGAAATAAACAGGATTAAAGTAGTTTCATGTATAACAAAGCCTAGTCAAAGCTATAGATAGTGTATGAAAATCGAAAACAAGAGGTTGTGTATCTACCCGAAGGATATACAACGCATTACAGGAAAGAGTTATCGTCAAAGTGTTAGATTGTTGCAAACAATCAGAACAAAGCTGAATAAGCTCCAAAATGAGTTTGTAAGTATAGAAGAGTTCTGTCAATACACCAGTTTAAAATATGAACAAGTAGAACCTTTAATAATTGGATAAAAACAGAATCATAGCTATTCAAATTTTGAACCAAACCAGTTCAATAAATGGTGTGCTAACTATTCAAATTATGGGTTTTATATTTCATAATTCATTTAATTTTCCCTATATTTGAATACTTGATATTTAATATAATTTGCATCATATTAAGAGGTGTCAGTCGAGGTGTCACTTAAAATAAAAGCTTTGCGAAGCCTTATTTTACGCCATTTTTCTGAAATAAATAAGACCCTCTTTCTCCGCTGGTTATTTCAAAAAACCCACTAAAACCCTTTAAATCGTATGATTTAGAGGGTTTTTTAATTTACTCCCTATCCAAATTATTCATAGTTTCTCATTCTAAAGGGGTACAATTCGGGGCACTTTAAATTTTCAAAAACATTGTGCCCCTACCTGTGTTAACCCTTTTAAAACAAGGGGTTCATTCATTGAACATCTTGTTTTGTGTTGATAGTTTTTCTAAATTTCTATTAACTTAAAGGTTACCAATTATGGACAATCCAATTTCAATCCTTTTTTATTTAAAAAGAGTTAAAGTCAATGCTCAAGGTTTGGCTCCAATTTTTCAACGAATTACCATCAATGGTAGACGACTAGACAACAGCACCGGCAAGTTTGTAGACCCTGACAAATGGCACTCCGAAATGTCCAAAATGAGAGGGACTTCGGAAGAAGCTCGTTCAATCAATGGACATCTTGACAATTTGAAATCAAAGATTTTAAATGTGGAGAAAAATTTAATCAAAAAAGACATCCCAATAACCTTTGACTCCTACAGAAATGAGTTAACCGGTAAAAAAGAACGGGAACGAATGTTGATCCCTATCTTCCAGGAACACAATCGCAAAATCAAGGAACTGGTTGGACAAGAATATGCACCTGGTACATTGGAACGCTATGAAACCTCGTTGAAGCACACCAAAGATTTTATTTTCTGGAAATACAATATTACGGATATCAATATCGAGAAGATAGATCATTCTTTTATAACCGAATATGAATTCTACTTGCGCAGCGAACGAAAATGTGCCAATAATACCGCTGTAAAATACATCAAGAACTTCCACAAAATCATCAACCAGTGTTTGGCCAACGGATGGCTGAACAAGGATCCATTCTTCAATTATAAAGCTAAAATCAAGGAAGTCGTTCGAGATTTCCTTTCTGAAGCCGAAATAGAGCAAATGATAAACAAAGAATTTGTTTCCGAGCGATTGGAACTCGTTCGCGATATATTCGTTTTTAGTTGCTTTACGGGCTTGGCTTATATCGATGTCAAACAATTAACGCTAGACAATATTGCCTTGGGTATAGATGGCGATAAATGGATATTCAAGAACAGACAAAAAACCGATACCGCTTCCAAAATTCCATTATTGCCAATGGCACAGGAAATCATCGACAAATATGCCGAGCATCCGGTTTGCAAAAATGAGAAACGCCTCCTCCCTATTTTAACCAATCAAAAAATGAATGCCTATCTCAAGGAAATAGCTGATGTTTGCGAAATCAAAAAAGAGTTGACCTTCCACATTGCCCGACATACCTTTGCCACAACTGTGACGCTTTCCAATGGCGTTCCTCTGGAAACTGTAAGCAAAATGTTGGGGCACACCAGCCTAAAAACCACCCAACACTATGCTAAAATATTGGACAAGAAAATCAGCGAGGATATGATGATTTTAAAATCAAAATTCAAAAGTAAGGGAATAAGCTCTGGACAAATTAAAACCAAGATATAGGTTAGCATTACAAGCAATAAATAAGGGGGTTTGGATTCAGCCCCCTTTATTCATCTATACCTTTTATAAAATCCATTATATCCAGTTTTATAAACTCCCAATATTTCCCTCTTAGGCAATCGGGTTCAAAATCATCGTCTGCATTTTCAAAATCAGCAAACTTGTTTATCAACACGGATCTGTTATGAGTATAGGGATAGCGCTTTTCGTGAAGAGTAAACATGTCAGATATGGAATAATCATCTTTTAATTCATGAATATCCCAAAAATCTTTCTTTCTCCCAGTTCTTAAAATAACATCCAGTTTCATTGCAATTATTTCTTCTATACTGGCCAAACGTAAAGAATCAATTATTATGGGATCATCAATAAAAGAATCAGTATAAAACAAGTCTAATTTGATACAATTTGCTTGACTATCGCCAATAAAATAGCATTTTCCCATCCCAATTACTTTATAATCATTCGTATCAACATAAGAATAATTGGAACGTAAAAAAGAATCTATGGCATCAAAATCCACAGTTCCATATTCAGCATCGGTAAATAAATCAATATCAACAGACATTCTATGTCCTCTGTACAAACTCAAGGCTGTTCCTCCTACAAGTCTAAAACTAGCAAAGACATCAGCTAGCATTAATTCCTCTAAAATTTTACGCAATAAAGGCGTTACAGTATTATAATACAGCATTTTGGGAGCTATTATTTAATATTTCATCTATAGTTTTAGAACCATAAAATCGAATAACTTCATTTTTTTCTTTTTCATTGCCACGTTCAAAAACTCTTTTAATAATAGCTTTCTTCTGTTTTTCCCAGTCAATAGATTCCATTTTAGTATCCCAAAACAATACAGGTCTCAATTGTGGTAAATTAATCAGCTTATTATTTTGCTTTCGCTTTTCTTCCCCAATATCATAATAAACTTGTAAAATCATGAAAAAGCCTTCTTCTAATCCAAGAGCTCTTTCAATTTTTAGGGATAGCGCAGTATTCATCCCTCTTTTGCCTTTGGTAATGGCAGTCAGGGTTTGCGGATACTCTTGCAAAGTAAGCGCAAAAACTCCTTTACGCAATTGGCGTTTTTCCAATTCCCGCTCCAATACTAAGCCAGGATGAATTCCTTTTAAGTGATTTAATTCTGATTTCATATTGCAAAAATAAACAAATTTGTTTACAAAACAATGTTTAGTAATAAGAAATAATTAATTGCCATATTCTAGCGTTTTTCGACGACAGCCGCAATAAAAGAATAATAATAAAAGCTAAACATAAAAATCTTTTCCAATGGCGTTTCACTGGAAACTGTCAGCAAAATGTTGGGGCACACCAGCCTAAAAACCACCCAACACTATGCTAAAATATTGGACAAGAAAATCAACGAGGATATGATGATTTTAAAATCAAAATTAGCTTCCAAGGCGCTAACCGAGAAAAAGTTAAGTATTCATTAAGCTTAGACGCTGTTAATAACTTTTTAGCGAATAGTATGACATTATATTAATACAAAATGGTTTATTTTGATACTCTCAATTTAAACCATTTTGTATTTTATGGAGGTCAATTATATCAACTATTTTAACGAATTTGAAAGAGAATATGAACTATTAAAAAACGCTTCGGATGATATTTTGACAGTTTCTTTAGATATTTTACACTACATTGAAATGAAATTAAAAGAGATACACAAATGGCTAAAAAAACATGTTTTTCTATCGATCCAAGAAGAAATTTATTTTTTCAAAGAGTTGAAACCAAGAATGGTTTCAAAACTCCTCTTTTATAAGGAGCTTTTAAAATTAGAAGCTTCTTTACCACCAAGCAAAAAGAACAAAAGAAAGCATTACGAGGAGTTACTGGCTACAATTCATCAATATGTTAAAGCCAATAAAGAGTTTTATGAATACTATCGTTCGAGAACATCTTTCAGGGATGAAGACCTTTTTGTACGTCATTGCTACAAAGACATAATTAAATACGATTGCTGTCTTATTAATTTTGACTCCAAACTAAGTACTTCACACGATTTCAACGTGGCTACAATTATTGCAAACGATATGTTGACAAATCATCTAGAAAACAAATTAGATGAACTCAATGGCAAGAGTAAATTTAATAATACACACATAGAACACAAATTTAATTGGACTGGTACAAAAGTAGATATGACAGAACTCGTATATGCATTTCAAGCTACTGGCTGTATCAATAATGGGAATTTTGATTTAAAAGAATTTGCCATTTTTTTAGGCACAATGTTCAATGTAGAAATTGATTCCAATCTATATGGAAACTACTCGGATATCAAATCTCGAAAAGTTTCAAAAACAAGATTCATAAACACGATGTCAGATAAACTGATTGAGAAAATGGATAACGAAGATTCCAAAAAGAAGCCTCAATAAAATACCCCATTGGGTTCACCTTGGGTTTCCTTTGTCAAGCCCCTATTTTACGTTGAATACCTCAAATATTCAAATGGGAAAAATCAGCTCTCAAATGTTAAAATTTAAAAACAGAAGCCAGTAAACATAAGGGTTCTGTTTTTTTTTGATGACTAATAACACCCAACTTGGGTACTACTTGGGAAATAAAAACAATCAAATGAAAGTAATTTGTCTCATAACAAATCAAACACTTTCATTATGAACTTACATCCAAAAAAACTCTTTCCGGAAATCGACAACATCGAATTGTTAAACCACCAAGTAGTGACAAAAAGAGACTTACTCAACTTTGGCAATGCACTACTGCACGAAATCCAATCAGGTAAACCAGCAGCAGAACAACCTGCACAATGGCTCAAATCTTCCGAAGTTAGAAAACTCCTTAAAATTTCTCCAGGTACTTTACAAAATCTTCGCATCAACGGAACCCTAAACTTCAACAGGATCGGTGGCATCCTCTATTATAAATACGAAGACTTGAAAAAATTAATGGAAAAATAAGATGAAAACAACCGATAACAACTGCAACGGCTCTTGTGAAGTCTGCGACTGCATAATAAAAGTCTTAATACTTGATACAACCATCTTAATACTCAGACAATGAATTACATCAAACACCTCACTGGATTTTTCAATAAAATCAATAATGAAAACGCAATAAATCCAACACACATTTCGCTCTATTTGTCCCTCTTTCAATGTTGGAACGTCAACAGGTTCAAAAATCCTACTGGTATTTCACGAGAAGAAATTATGAAAGCCAGCAAGATAAATTCTAAAGCAACTTATCATAAATGTATGAAAGAATTGCAAACACTTGGTTTTATGGAGTATATGCCCACATACAACCCACATTCCTGCTCCAATGTCATTATGATAAATTTCTCTGACGAGTTAAAAATCAGACCAAAATTTGAACCCCTTACCAGTTCAAAAAATAAACCCGTTCAAAATTTGACCCATTCAAAAATAGAACAAGTTGTTGAACAAGTAAATAACCATAATACATTGAAAAACAACAATTTAAAATTAAATACAAACCAAAAACAAAACGTTGAACCAGTTCAAAATAAAACTAGGCTAAAAAATGAACAGGATACTGAACAGGTTGATGAACAGGTATATATAGATAATAATAAAACATATACAAACACTATAAACAAAGATATAGATACCAAATCTGAAATTTTAAATTCTAAAAATTCAAATACAGCTCCAGAAGAAAAAAGTTGCGCCAAAAAAGAAGAAGCAAACAATAACGGAATCACACCTTCTATTGAAATGATACTGGAGTATTTCGCTTTTAAAGAAAGTTCTGAAACCGAAGCCAATAAGTTTTTCAACTATTATTCCAGTATTGGTTGGCTCGTCGGAGGAAAAACTAAAATGAAAGACTGGAAAGCTTCAGCGCGAAACTGGATAATGAACCAAAACAAATTCCAACCAAAATCAAACATACCTCAACCCAATCACCTGCAAACTTCAAATTATAAGAATTATGCTGAACCATTGTAAATTAATTACAGACACTTTCGAAATTCAAAACGATCACAAGGTCTATGATTTTCACAAATGCTTGGATTTTATTGATTACCAAGGAAAGGCACATTATGGACATACTTTTAGAATAAACATACTGGACATCCCAACCATTTATAAATTGGTAATCTATATGATAAAAGACCATAACACTGCCTTAAAAGAACAAATTGACCTCTCCAAAGGCATTTTATTATCGGGTCCAATTGGTTGCGGAAAAACCTCAATAATGCATCTTATAAGACCATTTGCAAGTCCTTTGTCCGATTATAAAATCAAAACCTGTCGGGAACTTTCTTTCGAATTTGCTAAAAGTGGCTATGATGCCATCAATAAATACACCCTAAAACAAAACTACCAATCACGACTTCCGGGCTATTGCTTTGATGATTTAGGTGCCGAACAACAAATAAAACATTTTGGAAACGATTGCAATGTAATGGCTGAGGTATTGATTAGCCGTTACGAGCAGTTTGTTGAGAATAATTCCATTACGCACCTCACTTCAAACCTATCCGCCTCCGAAATCGAAATGCTATATGGTAACCGGCTTCGTTCCAGAATGCGAAATATGTTCAACCTCATCGCTTTCAACATAAACTCAAATGATAAACGTTGAAGTCGCATTAATATTTATATTTATTGAGAATGTGGAAAACCGTAATGCAAACGATATTTTATAGACTACATTTGATTATTATTAATCCAAATCTTATTATAAAATGAAAAAATTGACTCTTGTTTTAATTATTATTGCATTATTAGTTCCCAAACAATCAAAAGCGCAAAGTAATGGCGCTACAGCGGCAGTCGCTATTGGTGCTGGTCTTTTAGCCATTGGAGCAGGAATTGCTGCCGTTGAGGATATGAAAGAAAGAGCAGAATTGACCGCTACCCAATGGGTTTTAGCCAATCATCCTGAATTAAATAGTTTTTCATTAAAAACACTTGATTTCAATGGCAAAAAAACAAAAGATATGTCAGCAACGTCTGTTATTTCTTTTAAAATACAAGAATTTAGTCCATCCGATAATCCAAAACTTGATGGTAAAAAGCAGGTATTGCTCGCTTTTACCAGCTACGGTTGGATCAGTGATCAAGGCATTGACTTTAACAAGGTACAATGGTACTTGATTGATAGTACCGAATGGCTGAATATGATGGTAGCCTATGCAAAAGTAGCTTCAAAAGAAAAAAGCGATACGGTACTAAAGGAGGTATTAACTAATGGTGTTGTCGTTAATAAAGGAATAAAAGCAAAAGGTAAATCTGAAATTCCTTTTTTTAAATTAGAAGGTGATATGTATTTAGTAACCGATTATTCTTCGGAAATGAAATTGATTTATAATGAAAAAACACTGGGGATATTTTTAAAAAAAACTGAAAATTTAGTGCAGATGGGAAGAGCTGCCGTTATTGATACCCACGAGTTCTTATTTCAAAAAAATTAAGTCTAAGAATAACGAATTATCAACAACTCTTAAAGGAAAAGCTTTTGATTTCGAACAGATTGAAGAACGGGTAGTTTGAATTTTATTTACTCACTGTGGAAACCCGTAAAACAGAACAATTCTAATAATTTATTTTTGTAAATCAGCTTTCAAAACAAAATCAAAATTACAAACAAATAGTAATAACCTGTTCATAAATTGAATAGGTTATTACTATTAAAATAATTAGTTTTACGTTTTTACTTTTCTAAAAATTAATCATTTATTTCTACTAATGAAAATTAATCAAGGGCACATTGTTAAAAATCTAATACCTTCTGAACCAGTTATAATAAATCACATACAAGCTCTTGGCTCGATGGTTTCAATTAAATATACTGGCGTTAACACAAACCGTACGAATACAAAAGTAATATCAAATGCTGCTTTTGAACAGTTAGAAGCACTTACTGAAGAAGGAACTTTTAATTTTCAAGGCGACCCAGTTAAGTTTTCACTTTTTGCTGAAGCTGAAAGAATAAATTCTGCTTATCAATTTGATCCATTATTCGCAGTAAATTGTAGTATAGTGGATCCTCTTCCACATCAAGTTGAGGCTGTATATAAATTTTTACTTCCAATGCCTAAAATTCGTTTTCTGTTAGCAGATGATACGGGTGCCGGTAAAACTATTATGGCTGGTCTTTTGATTAAAGAATTAATGATGCGGGGTCTAGCGGAAAGAATTCTGATTATTACTCCAGGTGGTTTAACTAAGCAGTGGCAGGAAGATGAAATGAGTATAAAATTTAATATTCCTTTTACATTAGTCAATAGAAATTCTTTTACTGCTGACCCAACAGTATTCCATTCAGCAAATAGAATTATTACATCAATAGATTTTGTTTGCAGGGAAGATGTTTTGAATGTTGTGGGAAATACGCATTGGGATTTAATAATATTTGACGAATGCCACAAATTATCCGCTTACGATTATGGTCATAAGCAATACCTTTCTCAAAGGTATAAAGCAGCTTATACTTTATCCCATCAATGCGAACATTTATTATTGCTTACGGCAACACCCCATAGAGGTCGAAAAGATACATTCAAAAAATTATTACAACTGTTGGATGAGGATATTTTTGCTACGGATGATATTGCTTCAATGAGGATTAAAGAATTAGAGCATAATGGTATCAATAAATTCTTTATTCGAAGATTGAAGGAAGATATGAAAGACTGGCAAGGCCAACCCTTGTTTAAAAACAGATATACCAAAACAGTTGCTTATGAATTAACTTTCGAAGAAAAAGAACTGTACGATGCTGTAACAGAATATCTAACTGTTAAAAAAGAAGAAGCTTCTGAAAGTAAAAACATACACGTTTCCTTAGCTTTAACAGTAATGCAACGAAGATTAGTGAGTTCTATATTTGCTATAAAAAACACTTTAGAACGCAGATGGAAAGCATTACAAGGAATTGTTGATGAAACAAATAAAAATCCAAATTTATGGAGTCAAAGGCATAAACTGGAAGGCTTTGATGTAAATGACATTGAAGATTTTGAGGAATTAGAAGATGATGAAAGAGATGCCTTGGAGAATATTTTATCAAATCCTCGTCAATTCAAATTATTCACGACAGCCAAAAGCTTACAGGAAATCCAGCAAGAGGCTAAGGAAGTAAAGTCATTATATGAAATGGCTAATACTTTGTATAACCGGAAGCAATCGGAGAAAAAATTCCAACAATTAGAAGAACTTCTTAAATCGAATGGTGTTTTAGAAAATAAAGAAAAACTGGTTATTTTCACGGAACACAAGGATACCCTGCTATATCTTGAAGACAGGCTTTCAAAAAGTGGTGGATATAATGTAGTCACCATACACGGTGGAAAAGATGTTGATGAAAGAAGAATAGCTCAAAGAGCTTTTGCAGAACCTGATACCCAAATTTTAATTGCTACTGATGCTGCCGGAGAAGGAATCAATTTACAGTTTTGTAGATTACTAATCAATTGGGACATACCTTGGAATCCTAACCGATTGGAACAACGAATGGGACGAATCCATCGTTATGGTCAAAAACAAGATGTATTGGTTTTTAATATGGTGGCTAATAATACCAAAGAAGGTAAAGTTTTGGAACGCTTGCTCACAAAACTCGATATTATTCGGGAAGGAATTGGAGACGACCGTGTTTACGATGTAATTCAGGATGTTTTAGAAAATGTTAAATTAGATCATATCATTGATTCTGTTTTTAATGGAAAGGAAACTGATTTAGACATATTTCTTGCTCAAGATGATGAAACCCTTAAGTTAAAATTTGCTGAAAAAATAAAAGAACAAAAGGAAAAATTAGCACACAGCACAATTGACTTTAAAGAAGCAAGAATACTCAAAGAAAACTCGGATGAAAAGCGACTGCAACCCATTTATATTCGCTTATTCTTTGAAAAAGCATTCTTAAAATTAGGGGGTAAATTTACGGAACTTCGAAATTTCATTTATCAAATAGACACATTGCCCGACAGTGTTACCCAAATTTTAAGGGAAGACCACAACATATATCCGCAATACATCAAGAAAATCAAATTTTGCTTCGATAAGCAGATATTTCTTGATTATCAAGCCTTGGGTGATTTGGGCACGGTTCATTACATTAATCCCGGAAATCCTGTTTTTGACAGTTTGGTGAAAGTGGTAAGAAATACCTATCGCGAAGATATGCTAAAAGGTACGGTGCTCATTTCGCCAGATGATAAAGAGCCGTATTTTGCATTTTTTGTTAAATCTCAAATTATCGACAACAGACAAACAAAAACAGATGACAGTATTGTAGATGAACGTTTAATGATGGTTTATCAATTGGCTGATACTGAGTTTCGTGTAACATCTCCAGCCAAATTTATTGATTTACATCCACCAACTGAATTTACAAAACCAATTACGCCTCCAGAAGTTGTGATAGCCAATGAAGTTATTGAATGGAGTTTTAAAAACATCACTATGAATCAATTGAGTGATACAGAAAAACACGTTCAAAAAGATACGTCAGACAGAAAAGGATACTTAGAAACCTCTTTTACCCATGTGATTATGGATTTGCAATCGGAAATTCAGGAATTACAAAAAAAAATACTTTTTGGTGATTATAAAGTACAGGAGAAAATAGGAAAAAAACAGGATCGCGTGAATGAGTTAATTTTAAAAAAACAAATTCGTTTAGAGCAATTAAACTTAATGGGGCAATTAAGCCCCAAAGCGCCTGAAATTTTAGGTTGCGCTTTTGTTGTTCCATTAACACAAGTAGAATACCAAGGACATTATGGAATGAGTCGTGACGATGAAGCGGAAGCAATAGCGATGAAAACAGTGATGGATTATGAAATTAGCCAATATTGGAAACCTGAAGATGTCTCGGCAAATAATGAAGGTTACGACATTAGAAGCGTAAGCCCAGTGGAAATTAAGCGCTATATTGAAGTTAAAGGACGAAGTGGAAATGACGGCAGCGTGATGTTATCAGAAAACGAAATGAACCGTTTGGCACAATTGGGTGATGCAGCTTGGTTATATATTGTGGTGAGTTGCAAAAGCACGCCCCAATTATTCCGCATTCAAAACCCGGCCAATCAATTAAACTTCCAACAAAAATCGAAAGGAATACAATATTTTCTTCCAATGGAAGAATGGAAAAACAAAATAATTGAATAAAATCTTTGCGATAAGTACCAAAAAACGGTACCTTTCGCAAAAAGATACTTTTTAATGAACGAGATAGTCGACATAAATATTCAAACTTGGATTGAAAAATTACAAGCGGTAGGCAAAAATGCTTTTGCTTTGGAATTCCTTGAAAAAGAATTGCCAAGTTATACCGCTATTGGTGTAAAAAGGGCATTATCGCGATTAACTTCAAAAGGAACCATTATCTCCATAATCAAAGGATATTATCTAATAATTCCGCCACAATACCAATCCAAAGGAATCCTTCCTCCCTATTTGTATGTAGATGGATTAATGAAATACCTAAACAGACCATACTATGTGGGTTTATTGAATGCCGCAGCTTTTCACGGTGCAGCGCACCAACAACCACAGGAGTTTTTTGTGTTTACCATAATGCCTACAATGCGGCCTACCAGTAAAAAAGGGCAAAAAATAAATTACATCAGTATATCCGAAATCAATCCAAAATTCTTGGTGGATATCAAAACAGAAATGGGTTATTTAAAAGTATCAAATCCTTTACTAACCGCTACAGACCTGATACAATTTGAAAAGAAAATTGGCGGTCTCAACAGAGCGACTACCATACTCGAGGAATTGTCTGAGAAGATTACTCCGGAACAAATAAATTCCGAAATAATAAATCACGTACCCGTTTCTGCTTGGCAACGTTTAGGATATATATGGGAAAAAGTGCTGGAACAAGAAACCCTCGCAGAGGTTTTATTCCAAAAATTAGCCGAACATCAAAAAAATTTATTCCGAATTCCGTTAAAAGCTTCCGGAACTAAAAACAAGCTGCCAACAGATAACAGATGGAAAATAATCATAAACACAACTATAGAAACCGATTTTTAAAATAAACCAGCGTGATTCCACAAGCATACATAACCGAATGGTCTAATACAGTGCCTTGGCAAACTAACGAACAAGTAGAACAAGACTTGGTCATTTGCCGTGCATTAGTAGCCCTTTTTCAAGATGACTTTTTAGCTGAAAATTTAGCTTTTCGGGGTGGAACAGCATTACACAAACTATACCTGCAACCACAACCACGTTATTCTGAAGACATCGATTTAGTGCAAATTACATCCGTTCCATTTGGTCCCATTATTAATAAAATACGAGAACAATTGGCTTTTTTAGGCGACCCAAAAGTAAAAATAAAAGCAAACAACAATACCTTGGTCTATCGTTTTGAATCTGAGTTTGCACCAGTACAAACCTTAAGTTTAAAAGTAGAAACCAATTGTCGGGAACATTTTGCGGTATTGGGATATCAAAAATTTCCTTTTGAGGTAGATTCTTCTTGGTTTCAGGGAAAATGCGAAATCACAACCTACGAATTTGAAGAATTATTGGGTACCAAACTTCGCGCTTTATACCAACGTCGAAAAGGCCGGGATTTATATGATATGTACAAAGCATTAACAGTGCACCCAAAATTAGATACGGATAAGCTGTTGCATTGTTACCAAAAATATATGGAGTTTGTAGTGGACAATCCACCTACAAAACAAATGTTTCTGGAAAATATGGAAACTAAAATGCAAGACGTCGAATTTCTTGGAGACACAACGGCACTCTTGCGTCCTGACGAAAAATACCCACAGGAAGAAGCATACCAATTGATTAAAAGTACCCTTATTGAAAAAATAATACAATGACAAACCCTAAAAAACTAATAGAAGTAGCGATGCCGATTAAAGAAATTTCGGCAGAAAGCGTTCGCGATAAATCCATCCGTCACGGACATATTTCTACCTTGCATCTTTGGTGGGCACGCCGACCATTACCGGTTTGTCGTGCAGTAGTGTTTGCCAGTTTGGTTCCCGATCCATTAGACCCTAATTGCCCAAAAGCATTCAAAGAAGCCATTGAATTATTGCTGGGCAAAAAGAATAATCCTGGTGACCCGTATGCAACCTATTCTGATATTCCCTGGACCAGTGTTTTTGATCCTATGGAAGACAATTTACGCAACCGCTTACAAATGTTCATAGGGAAGTTTACCCAACCTATGCAAGACCATTTATTGGGAAAAACAACCAAACCGGCTGCAGGAAAAATGCTTACAGCTGAAAGCCTAATCAAATGGGATAGCAAAAACGATGAAAAAATAATCAACAAAGCCCGCAAACTCATTTGGGTAGCTCACAATTGTCACACTGAGCAAGCCAGCACTGAGCATAGTCGAAGTGTCGAAGTGCCGGCTGTTGAATTACTGGCAGATTTCGACACCCATTACAATGCTATTAAAAAAGCCGAAAACGAACTCTACAGTTTAACAGACCGCCATATTGAAACCGAAAAAAGCAAAAAGCTTACCGAAAATTTGCACAACGCCATTGAAGCCTTTCTAAACAAAATGCCAAAGGTATTCGACCCGTTTGCCGGTGGTGGCGCCATACCATTGGAAGCAGCACGTTTGGGTTGCCGTTCTTACGGTAATGACATAAACCCGGTAGCGCACATCATACAAAAAGGAAGTCTTGAATTTCCTCAGAAATACGGAAAGCCTATTTCTTACACAACCGACGAATTTATAAAGTTATATGGCGAAGAGGAATTCAATAAAACAGCAAACGAAAATAAAGTAATTAATAACGGTAATGTTACTGGAATTAATATACCAAACCGTTTATCTTTTGATGTTGCATTTTTTGCTAAAAAATTATTAGCAGAAACTGAAAAAGAAATCGGCTACTTATATCCTGCCGATGAGAAAGGCAATAAACCAATTGCTTACTATTGGGCTAGAACTGCTATTTGTAGTAATCCAAGTTGTAAAGCAGAAATTCCATTGATTAAAAATTTTTATTTATCAAATAGTAAAACAAAAAAGATATTCCTTAATCCAAAAATTAACGGAACAAATATAAGTTTTGAAATAAAACATGGCGAATGTATAGTAAATGGTTTTGTACAAAATAGAAAAAGTTTAATTTGTCCATGCTGTGGAAATACTACTTCTAATTCAGATCTAAAAGTTCAATTTTTAAATAAGAAAGTCAATGAAAGACTAATTGCAGTTATAATCGAATCTAATTCAGGAAAAGATTATCGACTACCTTTTGAAGAAGAAATTCGAATACTCGAAGATGTCGTTGTTGTCAATGATTTAAAGGATTCACTACCAATAGGTAATACAAAGCAGTTTGATTTATGTGGTTGGGGATTTATTGAATATGGAAATATGTTTACTAATAGGCAATTTTTGGCATTAAACACATTGACAAAACAAATAAAAATAATTGGTATAAAATTAGAATTTGCAGATGAGGAATATAAAAAATCAATATTGACATACCTTAGTATACTAATTAACAGAATTGCTACACGGTGTACATCATTTGGAATATGGAATACTGTAGCGGAAACTCTTGAACATCCATTTGGCAGACAAGCTGTGGCAATGGTATTCGATTTCCCGGAATCAAATCCATTTACTAATTCAACTGGAGGAGCCTCAAATCAATTAGGCTGGATTATTAGATATATTGAAACTGAGTGTAAAAATGTATTTTCTGTTACTTTAAATAATGCTGCAAGCGGAGATAAATCTCAATATGATAAAAAGACGATTACAGCTGTAGTTACCGATCCACCGTATTATGATGCAATTGCATACGCAGATCTATCAGATTTTTTTTATGCGTGGCTTAAAAAAACTCTTGCAAGTGAATATCCATTAAATTTTGCAACACCTCAAACACCAAAAACAGAAGAATGTACTGCTTTAAGATATCAGCATGAGGGAAGTGTTCAGAAAGCTAATCAACATTTTGAAAATAAATTACTTAAAATTTTTGATGCAATAGAATACCAAACATCCGACATTGTAAGTATTATGTTTGCACATCAAAGCACAGAAGCTTGGACCACTTTATGTAATTCTATTTTAGGAGCAAAAATGAACATTACAGGAAGTTGGGCAATTGACACAGAAAGAACATCAGGTACAAAAGTTGACAAAGCTTTTCTTTCTTCATCTGTAACGGTTTCTTGTGTCCCATCGCAATCAGCAGGATATGGGGATTACAAAGAAGTCAAAAATGCTATTGAAACAACGGTAGCTCGCGAAGTAGAAGAATTGTACCGTTTAGGTTTTCGTGGTGCCGATTTATTAACCGCTTGTTTCGGGCAAGCCGTAAGTGAGTTTGGGAAATACAAAAAAGTAGAAAAAGCAGACGGTTCAGAAGTTACTGTGGCTGAACTTTTGGCTATGGCACGAGAAAGTGCGTTCAATGCTTTACTAAAAGGATTTGATGGTGACGAATACACCAAGTTTTACATTGGTTGGTTGCAACTCAACGGTTTTGCCGAAAGCGATTTTGATGATGCGGCAACCTTTGCCAAAGCAGGTTTATCCATCAATGTGGCTGAACTGTTCAAAGAAAATATATTAATACAAAACAAGAACAAACAAACCTTGGCCACTTTTGAGGAACGCAACAAGCTCAAGCCTAACTTGGGTGCAAAATCAGACAGCTTTTTAATAGACCAGGTTCACAAAGCAATGGCTTTATACAAAGGAACCAATAGAAATGCGCTATTAGACTTTATTAAAGAAAAAGCCAGTGCGCCAGATGGAAGTTTTTGGCGTGTAGTCACTTCATTAGACGAGTTATTACCCAAAGAGTGCGACGACCAAAAAATGACCAAAGGATTACTGACCAACAAAGAAAGCTTAATCCGGGAAAGTAAAGAAACACAAAAACCAATTGTACAACAAGGAACTTTAGAATTAGAATAAAATGGCAAATAACAATCAAGATCAATTATTCAAAGCATTTGGATTATTTATAGAAGCATTTCGTCCCTATATAGTTTCGCTATTGATGGAGGAAGATGGAGACAAATGGCCAGCTAAATTTGTAGAAGTACTATCCTTTGACCAAAAAGAAAAATGGAATATAGGATTACGCAATGGTTCTACTCCCGAAACCTTGATCGATTTCCATCATTTGAAATCATTTGCTATTCAAAAGAAAGACTTATTAAAAAAGGACTTTGGTAAAAACTTAAGTGCCTTACCCAACTGGTTGAGCGAAATTGCGCAACTCCGTCACGAGGTAGCTCATTTTTCTGCTGATATTAATGAAGATGAAGCCACAAAAGTGTGGATACATATGAAAACGATAGCCAAAACTATTGGAATGCCGGAACTGGAAGAAGAATTAAAAAAAATCCAGAACAGCAATGACACGAAACAAGCAGAAAAAGTAGTAGTTGTAGCGGCTGAAACGGTATATTCGGGTGCTTTAAAACCTTGGTTTCAAATAGCGCAACCACATTTTGACATCAAACAAGGGATATTAGATGAGTCTGTGTTTGCTGCTAACTTGGCTGAAGTAGCTTTGGGAAATGGTCGTGAAATTTACAAAGACCCAAATACATTTTTCTCTAAAACCTATTTTACTGCAGGTTTAAAATCGGTAGCCAAAACAGTAATCAAAGGACTCAATGGCAATGAGGATGCCGAAAACCGCGTGATTTCGTTACAAACTGGTTTTGGTGGTGGTAAAACACATACCTTAATCTCCATTTACCACTTATGCAATTGGGGTAAAAATGCAATAAATTCCCCATTTACAACAGAATTACTTTCCTATACAGGCAACCCGGAATTTGAGAAAGCGAACATAGCTGTTTTTACCAATACAACAAACGATGTTGCTAATGGGAGAATGACGGACGATGGTATTTTAATTCAAACCATTTGGGGTGAAATCGCCTACCAATTAGGTGGTAAAGAAGGATATGAAATAGTACGAAAGAATGACGAACAATTAATTGCTCCTGCAGGTATATTCAAAAAAGTGTTGCAAAACTATACACCTGCCTTAATATTAATAGATGAATTAGCAGATTATTGCGTAAAAGCTGCAGCAAAAAAAACTGGCAACACCAGTTTGGCAGACCAAACGATCAGTTTTATGCAAGAGTTTACGGAAGCTGTTGCCGCAACCGAAAATTGTGTAGCCATTATTACACTCCCTGCCAGCGTACAGGAAGTGGCAAATTCTCCAGAAGCAGCTTCAATTTTGAGCAGTTTGCAAAGCCGTGTAAGTCGTGTGGGTGCAGATACACAACCAGTAGCCGAAGACGAAATCTATGAAGTAATCCGCAGACGATTATTTGAAGACATTGGAGATAAAGCCTACATAGAAAACGTGGCAAACCAGTATATAGATTTATACACCCAACACAGGACTGAACTGCCTTCTAATGCCACAAAAAATGAATACAAGAAAAAAATAATTCAGTCTTATCCGTTCCATCCTGAATTAGTTGATATTTTTAAAATCAAATGGGCAAGCAACAATAATTTCCAAAGAACTAGAGGTGTATTACGATTGTTGGCAGCCATTGTAAGTGACCTCTGGAAGAGACAACAGTCTTTATCAGGAACCAATATTTTAATCCATTCCGGGAATGTCAATTTGCCAAATTTAGATACATTAGCAAGTCAATTAAAAAAACTAAATGGCAATGGATATGAAAGTGTAATATCCGCCGATATTGCAGGAGCTAGTGCTAATGCAACTAAAATTGACAATAATAAACCGGAATACGGTCAATATTATTTAACCCAATCCATTGCAACAGTAATATTGTTAAATTCATTTGGTAACGAAGGAAGCAACAAAGGGCTTTCTGTTCCTGAATTGAAATTGCATTTGTTGGCTCCAGGAGGATTTAACCACAACAGCATCAATGGAGCTTTGAGTGATTTAGAAAATTCAGCTTACTATTTGTATTATGCACAAACTGGAAATGCAGGAAAAAGATATTGGTTTCATATAAAACCAAATATCAGTATGTTGATTAACCAAGGCAAACAAGATGTTAAACAAGACGACATCTATGCTGAGGTCTTAAAACGATTAAAAGAAAAAACAAACAATCGAATTCAATTATTCAATGTTTTGGTAGATCCCTCTGAGGATATTCCGGAACAAGCGAAACCAACGTTGGTCATTTTACATCCAAAATACACGGCCTCTAATGAAGGCCCAAGCAACAACACCAAAACACTAATTGAAAAAATAGCAACTAAAAAAGGAAATAGCGAACGCATTTACCGAAACACGATTCTATTTTTAGTGGCTTCTGACAGTGCTTCTGGAAGATTGCAATCAGATATCAGGGATTATTTGGCTTGTCAAAAAATTAGTTCTGATTATAGTTCCACATTAGAATACGACCAAAAAGAAGACCTTAAGAAAAGAATGATAGAAGCTGGCAAAAGTACCGATAGTTCATTAGTAACTACTTTCGCAACAATCAGCAAATTTTCAGTTAAAAATGGCTGTCAGAGCATTCAATTAAAACAATTCAAAGACAGCATTGAAAATCAAATAAACTCCAATGTAATAGATATTCTTAAAGAGGAAGAATGGTTGTTAGATATGGTCGGATTAAATTTATTGTCAAAAAACAACCTGTTACCAACAATTGATGCACCAATCAAAGCAAGAGACGTTTATGAAACTTTCCTTCGTTTTGATGATAAACCAATGATTACCGGAACAGAAGCTGTTGCAAAAAGCCTATTACGTTATTGTGCCAACAACGAATTTTGTATTGCATCTGGTGACGGAAAAACTTTTAATAAATACTATCTTGGAGAAACAGTTCCTTTTTTCGACCTGAATGACACAAGCTATTGGTTAGTGGATAAAAGCCAAAAACCAGCACCGGAACCAGCAGCAATTCCTGAACCAGCAATAGGTGGTACAACATCTACTCCAACACCAGGAGCCGTAAACGAACCTCCACCCGGCACCACCGAAACTAAAAAAATCAATTCTATTTCAATCTCTGGAAAAGTGCCGTTGGAGCAATACACCCAGTTATTCCAAAGTTTTATTATGCCATTGGCTCAAAACAACATCGAAATTGAAATCAGGATAAAAGGAAAATCAACAACAGCAAAACCATTGTCTGAGTCCAGTCAGGAATACAAGATAGTAAAGGAATCTGCAAAACAATTGGGGTTGAACTTTGAGGAGGATTGATGGAAAGGTTTGAATTATTACAATTATATGTTTTTTTTAAGATTTATACATCTAAATAGAATAGACAATGCATAATAAAAAAATAGTGGCCTTTAGTTTGTTAGCACATATTAATGACAATAACATTGGCATCAAAAGCTTTAACGACATATACATTCCAATTGTAAAATCTGCATTGTGTAGGATGAATATGGAAGGAATTAAAAGTGGCCAGTCTATAATGGAAATTAAAAAAAATGTAGATAAAGTTTTTTCACTTGATATTCCAGTTTCAATTTTAAGAAATTTATTAGTTAGTATTTCTAGCGAAGTGGAAATGGATTCAGAGAATCACTTTATATTACATAAAGACGGAGCCTTCCAAATGAATAAATTTTTGTTTTCAGATTATGAAGAAGAACTTGAGGAAAAAGAAGAAGAAATTAATGAAGTAGTAAAGATATATGAGGCTTACCTGACTTCAATCGGACTTGACCCAACATCAGAACCTTCAATTTTTGAATACATTGATTTGAATAGAACAAATCTTTCAAAATTTTTCGCATACAAACAAGACAAAGAACTAGAAATACAATATGTTCATCAGGCAAACTTTATTAATTCAATTAAATCTAACAAAAAAATTTATGAAATACTTCGAAGAGTATATTTAGGTTCTATTATTGCTGCTTACTTAGAAGTAGAAATTGGTGAAGTAAATAATAAAACTGAAATCCTACTGGACACAAATTTTATCCTTGGATTATTAGATTTAAACTCCGTAGAAGCAACACACACTTGTAGCAAAATATCAGAAATTTGCGATAGGTTAGGTTTTACAAAATCAATTCTTCCTTTTACTATAGAAGAAATTGAAATGCTTATTGAAAGAAAAGCCAACCAATTAGAAAATGCATTTTTTCAAGGATATTTAGATCCCGAAAGTATTTATAATGCTTCCAAAAGACGAAATTTATCAAAGACACAATTATTACAAATTGTAAAAAATATAAAAGAGATCTTAGTAAAGGAGCATAAGATTAACATAGTTGGTAATGATCAAAAGTTACGAAATTTAGCAAAATTTCAATATAGTGATATTTATGATTTTTATAAAAGCATAAGAGGAGATCACGGTTTTAGCGCACTGCACGATACAACAGCGATTGTTTATGTAAAAGAGAAAAGAGGTGGCAAACCAATTAAGGGTGATTTAATGAAAGCAAATTGTTGGTTTGTCACAAATACTCCTTTTAAGTTAGCAATTCCAGACTCAAATGGATATTTGCCTGAAATAATTAGAGCAGAAGATATCTTAAATTTTTTATGGCTGAGCAATCCAAATGTAACAGCCTTTATCAATAGTTCAGAACTAAGTTCCTTAGGATTGACAAGACTTGTTTCTACAACAATTTCTTTTTCTTTACCAAGTTCAAAAGTATTGAGAGATTTAGATGAAAATTTCAACACATATGGTGGTACCGAAATTACTGCTGATGATACTGTAATGGTCGCAGCAATGATTGCTAAGAAGAAGATTTTAAAGCCCGAAGACTTAAATCGATTAGCACATCAAAATTCTGAAAGTTTTATTTCTAAAGTAAAAGAATATGCTAATCAGGGAAGAAATGAAGAAAAAGAAATGAAGGAAAAACTAGAAAAAATACTTCAACATCTTGAATCTTCATTTACTAAACAACAAGAAAAAAAGACTGATTTATCATCCATAAAAGTTGAAGAAACAAATTTAAGTGAAGTTGTAAAAGACGAAAAATTAGAAAAAAATAATCGTAAGTTAAAAATTGCTCTAATAGTAATATGTGTGATTTTTGTGTCTTTTTTTTGGTGGACTTTAGAAATGATTTTTGGGCTTGAACAGTACAAAAACTACTATTTAATCAAAATATTAGTGCAATTATTACTAATCACCATTTCTCTTCTTTTCTTTCATAAAGAATATAGGCCTGCTTGGATTACAACTTCTATTGCACTCCTTATTGCAATAATGAATTTCTGGAAAGATTAAACCAATTTCCGAATTTTCCTGATTTCGGATGAGTTAATTCGTGGCTTATTAAAATTTTAGAATATGGAAATAATAAATTCATTATCAAATAGAGAAATCGCAATCCTTTTTTGGATGGTTATTATTTTAACTGTTCTTATTTATATTTCTAAAAGTTCAAAAGCGTTTTTTGGAGTAGTAAAAGCTTTCTTCGACAGAAAATTAGTCTACTGTTATATAATTATTGGGGCTTATCTTTTTTTAGTGATAAAGATTTTAAATAAAACTATCTTTTGGGAAGCCTATTTATTCAAGGACTTTGCAATTTGGTTAGTTGGTTTTGCTATGGTTTCATTTTTTAGTATAAATAAAATAAATACAAATAATGAACTCGTAAAAAAATTTCTAAAAATATTCTCCGCAACGATAATTATTGATTTCATTATCAACTTTTTTATCTTTAACCTGGGATGGGAATTAATCATAATTCCGGTAGTAAGTTTTATAGCTATACTACAATACTTTGCTGAAATTAACAAAGAAAAACCCGGATATGAAAAAGTAAGTAGTTTTTTGAAATGGGTTTTAACAATAATTGGTTTTTCTTTATTGAGCTATGTAATCCATAAACTTTATCATAATTACAATGAAATACTTAAAATCAATAATATAAAATCATTTCTTATTCCTGTAATCCTATCTGTTCTCTACTTCCCCATAATACTCCTATTCGCGTCAGTGATGAAATACGAAAATATTTTTCAGGAAATAAATAGATACCGCTTTCTGGACAAGAAAAGAAAACTAAAAATAAAATTGATGGTAATCATTTATGGTAAACTTAATCTTGATAAATTAGATAGAATAAGGAATTGGGATAAAAAAGAATTAAAAGATAGTTCTAATATTTTCAAATATTTAAAGTCTGTAGGTAGTAAATAGCCCCAGTTAACTTACGTGTCATCATTTTGAAGTGATAACCAATTTAAAACTTTTAAGTATCAACATAACTATACCAAGTATTTGGCGGATAAGAGGCGGATAAAACCTAATTATGATGGGTAAATCATTGAGACTTCAGTATAATACAAAACAATATTTTCGTTCAACATCACGGGCAATCGTTATATTTACTCCTTTTAAAATTTAAAATTAAACCATTCCAAAAGTTCAAAGAAAACAATGAGTAGAATACTTAAATTCAAAGAAAAGATTAAATCGTACTTGGGAGAAAATGAGCAAGATACTGACCTGATGAATTGGATAAATGCTCAACCGGAGCTTGACCAGCCCGATATTTTAAGAGCTCTAAATTCTCTGCTTTTAGAAAATTTCGACACCAAACCTGGTGTAGATAGAGAGGACGTATTAGCAATAATAGATGAAAAAATTCAGGAATTTGAAGAATCTATACTTGACAAAAAACTCCACGAATCTTTATTTAAGATGGAAATGGAGGAAAAGATTACTGACGAAGAAACTTTCGGATATTATTTAGACTTTACCAGACAAGAAGTAATAACTAGAATTGTTTCCAATCCCGAAAACCAAGAAAATTGGGATCTTGCTCACAAAATCATTCAAATGGAAAAAGATTCAGGATTTTACAATCCTGACAATTGGAAAGCTATTATTTAAAAAAAAGAAAGATCTACCTATTACATTGCTAGAGGCATTCTTAACACAGAACCTAATGTCCTTAACACAGAAGTCGACATCCTTAACACAGAACCTGACCAGCTTAACACAGAACCTCAATCACTAACACAGGAGTTACCTTCTGTGATAAGAGAACAAATAGAAAAATTAGGTATCAGAGAAAATGACCCTAATAAAATCAAAGATGTTATATATGAACTTTGCAAACATAAAAGTTATTCGGTGAAACAAATAGCTCTAATATTAAATAGGAATGAGAATTATGTGTACAGAAATTATATAATACCAACGAAAGAGGAAAGCAAACTGCAACACACAATCATTGATATGCCAAACCATCCTGACCAAGCATACAAATCGGTTTAAATCCAAATAGTTATTACAATGACAGAAGAAGAACTTGATGGTTTTAAAGAATTAGCAGAAAGTGTAAATAAAGTCACACAAGATGTATTCTTAATATACGAGCCACAGGTTGATAGAATTTACCGTAATAAGGTCAAAGACGAAAAAGAAATTGAACGTGTAATAGATGCTTTATTAGATTACTGCTATGATGATAAAATGCTATTACTTTTTAAAAGATTATGCAGGTATTATTATGAAATCAATCCATCGGCAACCTGTGAATATGCATATATCTACCGCGAAATGTGGGATGAAGAATCAGATGAAGAATCCCAGTTATAGATAACACGGGCAATCAAATTGTCTCTCTGCGGTCGTTCCCTTTGTTCCGTTCGGCTGTTCCAGTCGGTCGTGCCTTCCTCCGTTCCACAGACACTTCACAGCACAAAAAAATAAGGCAGCCAAAAAATAGGCAACCTTATTTTTTCCGCTGTTCGTTCCTCATCTTCACACGTTCTCTTCCTGCGTTCGGTCGGGCTTATGCATCCACAATACCGCTTCATTTCGTTACACTCCGCAGGCTACGTTCCTCTACATTCCAGCCGTATTCCGTCTGCCGCCCTAAGTTTTTTCAGCGGTTGCTCCTTCGCACCGCCATCGGGGTTGGCTCCGTCCCGTAAAAACGGTACTTTACCCTAAATCAAGGTACGCTAACGCTGTCTTTAATTTTTTCCCCGCCGTGCCACGCTCACAGCCACTTCTCTCGCTCCGTTCCTATGCTCGTTCCCGTGTCTGTGGTGGCGGTTCGATTGCCGCAACACCGCCTCTGCGCTCCTCGAAAAAACAATAATTTCCGCTATCGCTACAATTATCGTTTTTCTGCGGTGCTTGGGGGTGTTAATTGCCTTGCGAGAGAAACGAAGCAATCAAAAGAACTCCCCTGAGAAACCTCAACGAGAACTATTGTGCATTTTCTCGAAAAGAAAGAGAAAAAAAACCAGCAAATTTAGCATCCATTCCTCACTTCCAGTCGGTCGTTCCTCCCTCCATTCCCGTTCGTCATTGCTGCTCTTTATATGGCTTTCTTTTTTTCTCTTTTTTCTTTTCGAAAAAATTAAGTCGAATTTTTAATACAACAGAATTATGCCAAACTTCATCATCAAAACCCACCAAAAAGATACGCTTTACAAGGGAAACCAAATCTTTATCCTCAACAAGGGAATGAACTCTGGTAAACCTCAAAAAGAACCTTTTACCAACAGTTTTGTTATTATGTTCCCAGACGAAAAGGATGCCGAAACGGTCTACTGGCTTGCCTACAGCCTTTGGAAATCAAACTTCTGGCACCAATTTTTAATCGGGTCCGTAATTCCATTTTTACGAATCAAGGATTTTAAGAAAGATTTTGATTTTAAAGTCAATGAAATGATGCAGGAACACGAGCTGCACAAAAAACAAGTTCAGGCGTTGAGGTTATTGGAACAGAAAGAAAATCAATTGCATCAAAATATTTCACTTATAAACGAAATGAGAAAGGTAATTTTATACCGTTACTGCAATAAATGCAACTTGTAGTATAATTATGTATATTTGAAAGAAATATAGCTTAAAGTTTGTCAAAAAAAGCCAACCAAATTTTGTGGATTGGAATAATTTTATCAAACAGATTTAAGATTTAGGTACAAATTACAAAAACAAATATAAATGAATGAAAATAAAAAAGCTAATGTTCAAAAAGTAATTGACCATTTAAATTCAAAATGGGGTAAACGTCCTTGCCCTATGTGTGGGGAAAATAGTTGGACAGTATCTGACACCGTTTATGAATTGCGTGAATTCCACGGTGGAAATATGGTTTTAGGAAGTGGACCGATTTATCCAATTGTGCCTGTTAGTTGTAATAATTGTGGTAATTCTGTTATGATTAATGCAATACAATCTGGAGCAATTGAAAAGCCTAATGTTGAACCTAAAGAAAATAACGGATAATGAGCGGAGAACAGAGTAATTTTAATGTTTCACAAGAATTTGAAATAATTCCACACCAAAAAAGTCAGGCTTATCCGATAGGTGTTAAAGAATGGGAATATTTAAAAGAAAAAATTAGACAAGTAAATATAGAGATTAATAACTTTCACACTATTGGATATTTGCTTTTAGGAGCAAGTGCTTCTTGTTTGATTACAATCATAGCAACTAATTTTACAGACGATAGTTCTAGATATCTGACTTGGGCAGTATTTGGTGTGACATTAATTTGTGGCTTGTTAGCAATCTTCTTTGCAAAAGATAAGCATAAACAAGAAAGTGCTAAACCCAACGAAATTATTAATCAAATGGAACTTATAGAATCTCGTTTTGAAATTAAAAAATCCTGAATAAAGCAAAGTCCTAAAATCTTAACAAAAGGTGTTCTTATACAAACCGTTAAAACCGAGAAAGCCTGGTCTCACGACTAGGCTTTCTCGGTTAGTCCGGAAAAGGTTACCAATCATAACCGGACTATTTATTTTTAGATTTTGTCAACCATTTTAAAAGGAGCGAAACCATAAAACTGGCAGTGGCTCCCACGACCGCTAAGATAATCGTTTTTGCAATATCTTCCGAAAGGATATTGGGCAAAATGCTCAAAAATGTTCCAGATGCGGTTCCAGCTCGGAGAGATAAATTAGTCTCCATCTCTCGGTTTATTTGGGTTCTCCTCCACAACAGTCATTTGACTTACTGCCGAAATCACTCCACCTGCCACTGCCATATAACCTGCAACAGCGACCACTGTTGCGGGCAAAATAATGGGTGCTGCCACAATTGTTCCACTGATGGCCAACAAAGCCAAACCAATACTTCTCAAAATCTTGAAAAACTTTGGTGTGGGTGCTTTTATTCTTTCTACTATTTTCATACTATCTCTTTTTTAGACTGGATACTGATTTTTATTTCTTCTTCACGTTCTAAAGCTGCATAAACTATTGTTTTCAGCTTTTCCAACGCTTTTCGGGAATTACTGCCCTTTCCAATTCCAGTGTGATTAGTTACAGTAGCAATACAGCCCAACAACTCTTTCTTGGCGTCATTGGCGGGATGAATTAAGATCAAATCTCTTCCCGGAACATTCATCAAATGCAAGTGCCATTTGAATTTGGGGCTAAACCGCTTCTGCAAGATATATTCTCCCTCTGGAATACAAGATATGCGCCTTTGGTTATTTAACCAGGGCAATTCGATGGTATAACAAACTATTGTGCCGTTCCATTCCAAAACCCCTTGCGTTCCCTCGGGAAAATACGTCCTTTTCAACACCAGAACCATCCTACAATCCGCTCACTTGAACCAACGCCAATGGGTTGTATGAACCATTTTTCAATGCGTACATCTGTCCATTAACTTCTTGGTAAAACTCCAATCCCAAAGCCAAAAATAATGGTTTGGTACTCGCTGGAGTAACCATATTGGTGTGGCTTATCGCCAACGTTGGTAGGTTGTCCCAAGGTAGAATGGCTGTTTCCGAATGTGACTCAACAAAAGTTTCCACTTCAAAATCTACCTCGGCACCAGCCGAAATGATTTTATAATGAGTCGTTCCTGATGGTGCCGCAATCATATTTGCCGGAGCAAAAGAATCCAAACCAACAGTAATCTCTCCGGTAACCCGGTCTATCGTCCCCACAAATGGAGCGAACAAACTGGTGCCCAGTTTTCCCCTGATGTTGAATTCAAATCCGGAAAGCAATTCCGCCTCGCCGTCAATCACGTTTCGCAATCCTCTCACACTCGTCATATCGGCCTGAATCACTTTCACCATAGCCTGAGTCAATCTACTCACCATTTTGCTGTCGGCAGAATTGATTAACAATGATCTTAAAGCCGTTCTCAAAATCTTGCCGGCTTTTCCTGCTCTTCCAAATTCTGCACCGTTTTCTCGCGTTCTCTGGAATGCAGGATCACTCTTGATTCTGCTGGCGTCGATTCCACCTTTTTCACGAGCCAAATGTCCGTCTTTGGTTTTGTAAAAAGTAATATCTCCGATAGTACCTTTCAATTTAATTATGCCTTTTTGCCTTGCCATAATTTCTAAAATTTAGATTAATAAATGTTTCAAATTCCTTCAATCATCATCCTGTTGCAACATCTTTCGATTGATTTCGAAAACAAAGATTACACTTAAACTAATAATTTAGAACACAGCTATATTCCATATGTCTTACAGTGGTATAAATGGCATTTAAAAGCATAAATGTCACTTAAAAAGAAAAGAGAATATTCACTAATTTTATAATCTGTAAAGAATCACCAGAGTAGCACTATAAAGCCACTCAAAGCCTACTCAAAGCTATAGATAGTGTATGAAAATCGAAAACAAGAGGTTGTGTATCTACCCGAAGGACATACAACGCATTACCGGAAAGAGTTATCGCCAAAGCGTGAGATTAATGCTAAAGATAAGAACCGAGCTTAATAAGCACGTAAATGAGTTTGTAAGCATTGAGGAGTTCTGCCAGTACACCAGCCTGAAATATGAACAGGTTGAACCATTGATAATTGGATAAAAATTATGTTTAAGGTGTTCGAAATTTGAACCTAACCAGTTCAATAAATAGTATGCTACCCGTACAAATTTTAGTGATTTAAGTACGATTTCTTGAAGTTTTATTCGTAAATTTGGAGTATCAATTCAGATGAAAAACTGCATTAATTTGAAGGGGCACTAATAGGAGCACTTGAAATAAAAACATATATAGAACGCTATATATCAACCACATAACAAAGAGAAATCAATCCCTCTTTCTCCGCTTTAAACAAGCCCTAACTATTGTAATATCAGCAAGTTAGTGTTTTTTATTTCCTTGAAATCCCCACATTATCCCCACAATCGTCAGAATTATAAGCATAAAAAAACCGCCTTTTTCAAAGCGGTTCCTTAAAAAGTATCTATGAAATTTATGAAGCCGTACCAGAGCCAATAAAGATACTATTTGATAATTGAGTTTCAGCAAAATTCTTAAATGAAATAAACATCAGAATTTCATCCCCAAAATAGCTATTTGGTATTGTTGCCGTTTGTGATAAATCTGTTCGTGCAGCACCATCAGTGATAAGCACACTCTCCCCTTTTAAAGGATTGTAAACGACAACCATTACTTTGTCCGTTGGCAATGCGCTACCTTCATTTGAATTATCATCCCAACTGAATTGAACTTGTCCAGGAGTTGTTAGATCAAATACTGGATTTAAAGCTCCTGACAAATTTCCTCTACTCAACAAAGCCAAGTTGTAGTCAATTGCAAAATCTTCGATTGTCGTGCCTGTAATTGCATTATTTAAGGCATAAGACATTGCACTGTTGAATTGTGATTGCTTAACCGCATAGTTTTTAAACCCTAACTTAACAAAACTTAAGTTTGGTTGTAAAAACCTCAATACTAAAGAGAACTTTGTTCTCTGGTTCACTTGTAGAACAGAGCGGGGATTTGCTACACTTTGAGGTTTAGCTCTAAGATAATCAATTCCTTTCCAACTTGCACCTACTACATTCGCTACTTTTCCTGATACTCCTCCTAGAATACCTTTACCAATTTTACCCATAATTATGAAAATTTAAAAATTACAATTTCGTGGGCTTGGTACGGCTTTGGTATTGATTTTAAACAATGATACAAATTTAACCAATAAACCAATTTCAATTGATAACTAAAATACATTTATTTATTATAAATTATTACAATTTGTGCTTTAATTGTTTTGAGTAACAATTAAAAACACATCTATAAAGGTTCTTTTTGTGGCTTGTCTGGAAGATTGATTCTTTTTGGTAGGATATGATAATACAATCCGGAATAGTTTCGGATTTGAAATGATGCCATCGTTACGCTCCGCCTTATAAATTTTTCCAAAGAAAAAAAGAAAAAAAAGAAAGTCGTCGTATCAGTGGAGGTTTCAAAAGAAGTCAAGTTTTTTTGAAAAAATACTACCCAACTGTTCATTATAATCGGAAACGTCATAGTATAAACAAACGTTAAATTGGAAATGTAAGGGTGGAGATTTTTTCAAAAACCCGTAGGGCTTGAACTTTACTTTTTGAAACCGTAACTTACCTTTACTTTCTTTTTATTTATTTTTTTTATAGTAGGATGTTTTTTGTGTGAAATCTTTCTTATTGAGAATTTCATTGTTTAATCGGCAATCAAACACCCCCAAGCACCGCAACAAAAAATGGAGTTTTTACGGAATTTTTTGTGAGGAGCGAAGTTGGCGGTGTTGCGGCAATCGAACAGCCACCGCAGGACGGGAACGGAACGTAGCTTTTGCGAAGTGGAGAGAAGTACTGCGAGCGTGAAACGGCGGGGAAAAAATATAAGTCAGCCTTTGGCGTTCCTTGATTTAGGGCAAAGTGCTAACGGAGCCAACCCCGATGGCTGTGCGAAAGAGCAACCGCTGAAAAAATAAAGGGCGGCAGACATAATACTGCTGGAATGTAGTGTAGCGTAGTTTACGAAGCGAAACGGAATGAAGCGGTATTGTGGATGCATTAGCCCTGCCGAACGAAGGATAGAGAACGTGTGAAGATGAGGAACGAAACAGCGCAAAAAAAATAGCTGCTTATTTTCAAGCTGCTGTTTTTTTTAGTGCTGTGTAGTGTCTGTGGAACGGAAGGAGGTACGACTGACTGGAACAGCCGAACGGAACAAAGAGAACGACCGAAGAGAGACCGCTTGATTGCCCGTGATTAAAAATTAAATTAATTGGTGTAATATGGTAAAACAAATTCAATAAACCAATTAGGTAATTTATCTGTTTTTAATTCCATAGTGCCTTTGTAAACCTCTGCTATTAACTCTTGTTCTTTTCCTGAATTATCAAATAAATAGGCTCTATAACAATGCGGTAAGGCTAGGTGTAAATTTTCTAATGTTCTGTAATAACGGTTTACAATTTTATCTTCTGGCACTTCATGCCCTCCTTTATCAACACGGTTGTTTACCCTTGAAACGTTAACCTCTGGACTATCGATACAAACAAAATATAAATAAGCATTATATCCTAAATTGACAACGTTTGAAATTTCATCAATTTTAGAAGAATGACTCATTACGGTTTCAAAACTAAATGATTTGTTTTGTACAATAAGTAAATGTCTTATGAATGCCGCAATAAAAGCACCTTCATAACTGTGAGTCTCCTTTGAAGCATCTACAATGAAGTTTTCTTTTACTAAAATATCAATAATATGCCCTTCTTGTTGTGCTTTTTCGAAGAGTGAAAGCGAAGATTCTAATGCTTTAAAATCGTCTAAGTCTTTTTGCGTAGCTACAAGCCCAATTTCTTTTAAATCAATTAAGCCCGATTGTGCTAATTTGGTTTCAAGTTCATCGGCATTTATAAAAAAACCAGTATTATAATTTTTGGAAAATTCTTTAAATAAAGTACTTTTACCCGAACCATTAGGACCCGCAAAAATCCTTATTTTTTTATTACTTGGCATGGAGTACCAACCCTTTTGTTACTTTAAAAGGAGTTTTAACTTTGGTTTCTATTTGTCGTTTTATAACAACACTGCCATCTGAACTCTCTTCATAAATTACTCCATTTTTAATAAAAGAAATTGATAAGCCTAATGCTTTAGATGCACTAAATGCTCTTTTAGATGCAACTCTACCCGCTTTTACTAGAGCTTTCGTTTGTGGAGTATCTTTTCTAAATAAAATTTTTGCTTTCATAATCTATTGAATTGAAATAGTTCTTTTGCTATACAAATATACTTAATTATTATGAATAAAAAACAACTACAATTTGCTTACTTCTTTTGTATAATTTAAAGGGATTCTAATTCAACTTTCCTCTTCAAAATAAATCTTATAGAATTTCTTACCATTGT
Source organism: Flavobacterium sp. UBA5153 (assembly GCA_002413745.1). Lineage (GTDB taxonomy): Bacteria > Bacteroidota > Bacteroidia > Flavobacteriales > Flavobacteriaceae > Flavobacterium. Next base: position 32,529 of record DHXP01000027.1, read on the forward strand.
CATCAACACCTTTTTCTATCAATTCTTTTTTTCCATGAATATAAATGTGGAAATTTTTATCAAGTTTTAATACACTTTTAAAAATACGAGCTTGCTTTTTAGTTGCTACATCCGAAATTATAAAATTATCCTGAACTTCAATATTTTTTTCTTTTTCAAAATTGGTCTTGAATTTATTAAAACTTTCAATATACGCAGGCTCTTTAATTACTTCTTTAGCAAACTCATTAAATTCAAAAACATCTTTTTCTTTAAAAAAAGGGCAGATTTATTTAGAAGATCAACTTGATCCGTTTTTTTAATCTCAAATTCATTTGAAAGTTCTACTACTATCTTATCTGTCCATTTTAAAACACCTGTGAATTGTGGGTTAAGTAATCCTATAAGAAATGTATGTTTCCATGTAGATACACCTACACCACCAATTCCTGAATTTACGGAGTTTATTACACCTACACCTTTTAAATTATGTTTTGTGTTTGTTGCAATAAGCTCAGGGAAAGCACAAGCATCAGCACCAGTGTCAATAAGAGCCTTAGTATTAATTTTATGTCCTGTAAGTGGGTTAACAATGACGATGGGTATAAATGGTCTATACCTACCGTTACTTTCTTCGAGTGGGTAAATTACTGTGCTCAAAAAATAAAAGTATGGTTCTTTGAAGGGATATATGAAATAATATATTCTTTTCCTGTTTTTTCTGCTTCTTTGATTACTATATCAGCATCATTTCCAGAAGCAATAACACTATCCGTACCTATTTCAGTAGCTACAAATAAAATATCTTTATCTTCTATAATTTCTTCTAAACATTCCATAATGCTATGATTTAGATTTACTTCTCAACAAATATATAATAAATGATATGTAAGTAATGGTTAAAATTTAATG
>DHXP01000004.1 GCA_002413745.1 Flavobacterium sp. UBA5153
TTGAAATAACTAGCGGTATAAAATTTCAATTGCTGCAACTTTTTTATCAAAAATAATTGGTTTCCTACACATTTAATCGCCTGTAAAAGAATATATTTTATTAGATTTGTTGCACATAAAAAAAGAAATACTTTTCCGTTTAGAAAGTATTGAAAACGTTACTAATTCCTTGTCACTTTATGCAAATTTTTCATAAAATAGATGATTTTCTATTTACCATTTTCCCTGAAATATCACGGGGGGGGGGGTAATAGTCTATTAATCAACGAGTTAAAAAAATACTATACTTTTGGCCCTTTTACTCCAAAAGTTTCTATTACAGACGATTGGGTTACGATAGAAATTGACACTCCAATCATTCTTGCCCAAGATGCCGATTATCAAAAAACGGTTGCCCTTTGCGAAAAAGGGAACTACCAAGAGGCAAAACCCATCCTGCAACAACTTATCGAAAACAATCCCACCAATTCTGAATTTCATCGGATTATGGGACAAATTCTTTCGGATCAAGGCGATCAGGAGGAAGCCATCAATTGTTTGATTGACGCTTTGCGTTGGGATTCCAAGAACAATTGGGCTTTGTTGATGATGGGGAATATTCAGGCAAAATTCCTTAAAGACGTTCCCACTGCTCTAAAATATTACGATCAGGCACTACTGGCAAACCAAACCGACTACATCACTTTATCTAATATTGCCTATTTATTGTTTCAAGAAAACAGGTTGGAGGATGCCAAAAAACAGGCTTGGGAAGCCCTGAAAATTTCAGATAATTATCCTAATACTCATTTTATCCTTGCCTTAATTGCCGAAAAGGAAAACGATTTACATTCCGCTTTTTACAGTACAATCCAAACTATCAAGTTTTCGACTGCCAAAGATGTATTGTACCAAAACGCTTTTAGAAAAGCATTTAAAATCGCTCGTAATATCACCTCTGATTTTGATGGCAAAAAAATATTTTACACTTATAGAAGCCAGCTAGAAAAAGAAGGCGGAATCCCAATTGCTATTTATGCCGATGACACCATCAAAACGGCTGCCAAAATAGAATTTGCCGAAAGATACCATCGCGACAAACACATCGTAAAATACAAAAGCACCTATCCAGCCGTAGCCCATTTAGTGATGCACGAACTGGTGCATTTGGATTTTGTAATTCAGGCACGAAAAGAGCGATTAAACCAAGTGTTTATTTCCACTCAAAAGAACAAACAGGACTTTATTGATGCCATTCAACCCGCTATCCAGAAACTGAAAAGTATGGGATTGGACGAAACGGTAATTACTACATTTTCGGACGGGATTTTTAATGGGTTAAATCTTCAAACCTACAATACTCCGATAGATGTTTTCATAGAAGAGTTTCTCTACAAAGAAAAGGCAGAACTGCGACCGTATCAATTCCTGTCGCTTTACAACTTACTGCAAGAAGCCATAAAATCAGTTACGGACGAAAGAATCCTGGACCTCGTTCCCAAAAGTATAATTTCCAAAACCAAAACTTACAGTTTAGTCAATGCCTTGCAATTCAAAGAATTGTTTGGTATCAATCTCATCGAGGAATTCAAGGCAACGCCTTCAGAACTACAACAAGCCAAGAAATTCTACAAGCAGTTTTTAGACAGCAAAGACAACCGCAAACCTGCCGAAGAATTCGAATTCGTGCGCCATTGGGCGAAAGCCCTCGAACTGGATCATTTTTTCGCATTGGAAAACGAATCCCAGTTTGAAACCAAAACCAACATTGATACTTTCTTGACTCAACTGCAACAAGACCCTTTTGGTATAAACGAACCCGAAGACCCAGCCGAATTGCTTGCTATGAAACAGTTTCAAGAGGAGCAAGAGGCACTAGGGTTAAATTTTGCCGTGGTGCAATATATGGTGGCTGCCTTGCAGTTCTTTAAGGATTTACCACTAGAGGAAATCAAGAAAATAGCTTTCGAAATCGCGATGCTAGGCGCACAAGGCATCGACACAAAAATAGACAATTACATCATTGGCAGCATTCCTAACAAGCGGTTCTCGGGTTATCATTTGCTTGCGTATTATTATGTGAGTTGGAGTTTGGCGGTGCCAGAGCACGTAAAAGAAATTGGTTTGGATTATGAAAAAGAGTTTGAAATGGCGGTGAAAATGACCTCTGGTTAATGTTTTTTAAAATGAATTTGACTAAAAAAATCACTTTAAAAAAACAAGAATGACCAGCAAACAAGATCTAATCTCTAAAATAAAAAAACTCGACGGTATCTCACAGGATGAGCGTGCCTATCTTATCAATTTAGTAAATACCAAAAAGAAATACGGACTCGTTTGGGAAGATAAATCCGAAGATGTAGAAGAACAATTACGAGATAATTTACCAGTTTTGAGAGAAGTAACAGAAAAAAGAATCCTCACCCCAGCCCTCTCCGAAGGAGAGGGAGACAGTGCGCCAAACCATATTTTGATAGAAGGCGACAACCTGCACGCTCTTACAGCATTAACATTTACGCACGAAGGAAAAATTGACGTGATTTATATTGACCCGCCGTATAATACGGGTAATAAAGATTTTAAATACAACGATACTTTTGTAGATAAAGAAGATAGTTACCGCCACAGTAAATGGCTTTCGTTTATGGATAAAAGATTACGGATTGCTAAACGACTTTTAAGTGATAAAGGGGCTATTTTTATTAGTATTGATGATAACGAAATTGCTCAAATTAAACTTTTATGTGATGAAGTTTTAGGTAATTCAAATTTTATTGCAGAATTACCAACGATTATGAATTTGAAAGGTAATCAAGACCAATTTGCATTTGCTGGAACTCACGAATACACTATTGTTTATGCGAAAAATAAATTAAATTTTAAACCCAATTCTTTTAATTTCGATACAGATGAACTTGAAGAATGGGATGAAGATGAAATAGGAATGTTTAAAAAAGGTGCTACTATGAGAGCTACTGGGACAGAAGCAAATCGAGAAGACAGACCTTTAATGTTTTATCCAATAATTATAGATAAAGACAATAATGCTTTTACAATAACTAAAGAAGAACACAAATTCATTTTCAACAACATTAGTAAATCTTTTGATGATACTCATTTAGATGAAATAGTTAAAAAATATACAAATCAAGGATATGATGTTGTCTTACCTAATGTTGACAGTAATCAATATGGCAGATGGCGTTGGGGTTTTAATGATAATACTATAAGTAGATTGTTATATGATGTAATTGTAATTAGAACAAAAAATGGAATTTCATTATATAAAAAACAAAGACCGGAACTTGGAGACTTACCAACAAAAAAACCAAAATCAATTTTTTATAAGCCAGAATATAGCAGTGGTAATGGTACTGCTCAATTAAAAAATATATTTCAAGATAAAAGATTTAATAACCCTAAACCATTAGATCTGATTAAGGATTTTTTGGTAATTGGTTCAAATAATAACTCTTTAATTCTTGACTTTTTTGCAGGTTCAGGCACAACCCTTCACGCTACAATGGCTCTAAATGACGAAGATGGAGGTAATCGTCAATGTATTCTTATAACCAATAATGAAAATAACATTTGTGAAGAGATTACTTATGAACGTAACAAAAGAGTAATTCAAGGTTATACAAATACCAAAGGCATTACCGTTGCTGGATTGTGGAATAACAATTTACGGTATTACAAAAGCGGGTTTGTGCCCAGCAACAAAAGCGAAACCAACAAGCGTTTATTGACTTCGGCTAGTACAGAACTGCTTTGCATCAAGGAAGATTGTTACCTAGATGTTACGGCAACAAACGGTTTTAAAGCAGCGGTTTGCAAAATATTCACTAACAGCAGGGGCAAGTTTATGGTTGTGGTGTATCACAGCAGGGAGCAAATAGAAGTTTGCGAACAATTGATTCCCTTTATTCAAGCATTAGAAATTGAACAACCCGTTAAGCTTTATGTTTTTAGCGAAGAGAAAGAGGCTTTGGCAGAAATGTTTTTTGATGTTGCCGATAAAATAGAAGCCGTGCCGCTTCCCGATGCTATTTATAATGCCTATCGCGCTACTTTCAGAACATTGAAATTAGACAAAAAAGAGCCTGCATCTCGGGAAACCAAAGCTACAAGTGTAGAAGAAGTTGTCGAATTGTTTAACGAAGACCAAGATTAAGTATGTATATATTAAAAGATTTTCAGGATAAAGCAGTGGCAAGTTTACTTACCAATACGTTCGACGCATTAGATACCGCACAAGTACAGATTCCGATATTGCTGGAAGCACCCACAGGTTCTGGCAAAACCGTGATGATGGCAGATTATTTATACCGATTAGTCGATGAATTGCCCTTGCAACCAGGATTGAACGACAAAGTTGCTTTTATATGGTTTGCTCCCAACACTTTGCACATTCAAAGTTTTTTATCCTTGCAAAAACTATATGCCGACACAGCTAAATTGAATTGTTTTGATTTGAATAGCCTGAGCGATAATCCAATACTAAACCCCAAAGATTTACTTTTTGTAAATTGGAGCAGTGTAGATGGAATGAAAAAAATATGGCGTCAGGACAATGAAAACAGCAGGAATCTCGAAACTCTAATAGAAAACACAAAGGCTTTTGACACTCAAATTATTTTGATTATTGACGAAGCTCATTTAAGTGCTTTTACGGGACCACAAGCCATTGCGGTAAGGAAATTGATTAAAGCCAAAATAGAAATAATGGTTACGGCAACCCCAAATGTTCGACCGCAATTGACAGTTTCTATTCCACGCCAAAAAGTAATCAAGGAACAAATGATAAAAAAGGGCGTTCGATTGAATATTGGTTTAGACCCAAAACTTCAAGGAAGCGATAATGTGCATATTCATTTGTTGCGAACCGCTTTGGCAAAGAAAAAAGAATTGCAAGCCTTGTATAATGCAGAGTTAGGCGAAAATAAAATCAATCCTTTGTTGATAATCCAACTTCCTTCAGAAACCACTGCTTTGAGTGAAGAGGATAAAACGATTCGGGATACATTAGTAGGTTTGTTAAACTCGGAGTTTAATATTAGTACAAATAATGGACGTTTGGCAATTTGGCTTTCAGGCGAAAAAGACACCGATGGATTGGAAGATATTAATGGCTTGCAAGATGTTCTAATTTTTAAACAAGCTATTGCACAAGGTTGGGATTGTCCAAGAGCATCAATTTTAGTGAGCTACAGAACAGTCAAAAGTCCTGATTTTGGAATTCAAACCGTGGGAAGAATTTTAAGAATGCCACATCAAAGACATTATGACAGCGATGATTTAAATTATGGATATGTTTATACAAATATTGAAAGCAACAGGATAAATTTTGTTCCTTCGGATGTAGATTTCTTTATTCCCCAATATGCAGAGAGAAAAGACGACAAGGGTTGGGTTTTTGATAAATTAGTAACCGCAACAGTCATCAACGACAGACCGTCAAAAGGACTGTTAACAGATTATTTCGAGCCTAAATTTTTTAAAGTTTTAGAAGAAAGATATGCCATAAAACAATTGCCTGAGGGAGATTTATTTACAGACCAAGATTTTGAAGTTTTTGAATTATTGAAGCAAGACAATAAGCGAAAACTTATTGAAAACGGTTGGGAATTTGAAATAGATGACCATCAAATACCAATCCCAACCGATATAAATATAGATCCTTATGAAGTAAATTCCATAATGTTGAATGCAAACCAAATAAAAAGTTTTGCTATAACAAAGGCACAGTTTAGCGATATGTTTGATAGATTTTGCTATGATAACATAACTAGGTTAAACCGTTCCAAAAGTTGGAAACAATTAAGAAAGACATTAATTCATTTTGCGGAATATTATTTCGGAATGTTTGAAACTACAGCACATAAATTCTTTTTGTTCCCACAGAACAAGGCTCTTTTGATACAGCATATTGTCCAAGGGCTAGAAAAATTTGAAGCTTGGCAGCTAACACAAGGAAATGATAAAAGGAGAGTTGAAAACAGTGATTGGGAAGTTCCCGAAGTACGCTATTATACAGAATTGTACAATAAAAAAGAGGAAATAGAAAGTCACGCACTTGAACCTTTTTTTGAAAGTAATGGTGTTTCAAATCCGGAACAAGCATTCAAAAACTTTTTGATAGCCAATGAAAATCATATTGATTGGTGGTATAAAAATGGAGACCAAGGCAAAGAGCATTTTGCAGTTCCGTATAACGATAGTTATGGTGTATTGCGTTTGTTTTATGTCGATTTTGTAATCAAATTCAAATCAGGTAAAATAGGTTTATTTGATACAAAAACCAAACGTTCGGATGCTGAAGCACCTAACAAACACAATGCTTTACTGGATTATATGGACAGAGAAAACAAGATAAATCCAAATAGAATATTAGTTGGGGGTGTAATTATTCAAGAAGATGTAAATTTCAGATATTCCACCATTGAAATTGACGACACAAAAGATATGACAAATTGGACATTTTTTAATCCTTCACAATTCTAAGTGAATATTAAATCCTTTTTAAGTTTGTTTTACCTGGAATAAAACGTCGTTGGTCTAACATTACGATTGGGGGGAATCTCATAGATAGCTTCACTTGTTGGCTTTTATTCGAATTTGCAATAGGATAAATTATATTCTCAAATTAGTATAAACCATCACAATCAAATAGGCATAAAAAAAACACTCTAAAAACGAATTTTTAGAGTGTTTTAAAATTAAATAAATGATATTTTACAAATACTCCCCATGTTGAGAAATATCCAATCCTAATTCTTCTTTATCTTCACTTACTCTTAAAGGAGTGATTTTATTTACAATAAAGAAAAGGAAATAAGACATTGTAAAGGCAAAAATTGAAACGGCTACCAAAGCAATCAATTGATGAATGAATAAAGTGGTTTCTCCAAAAATAAGTCCTTGATCCGTAACTGCAGGATTTATTGCTTTAGATGCAAAAACACCAGTTAATAACATACCGGTCATGCCTCCAACACCGTGACATGAAAACACGTCCAAAGCATCATCAATTTTGCCCTTAGGGAATTTACTAACCATAAGATTGCTTACTATACTACTAAAAACACCTATGAACATTGCGCTGGGAATACTTACAAATCCGGCAGCAGGAGTGATGGCTACCAGTCCTACAACTGCTCCAATACAAGCGCCCATTGCCGAAAGTTTATGTCCTAATATTTTATCAAGAAACACCCATGCCATAGCAGCAGCAGCAGCAGCCACAGTGGTTGTGCCAAGGGCTTGAACAGCAAGGTTATTTGCGCCCATTGCCGAACCAGCATTAAAACCAAACCATCCAAACCATAATAATCCAGTTCCCAATAATACATAAGTAATACGAGCAGGATTAACTTTTTGTACTTTTCTTTTTCCTAAGAATATGGCTCCAGCCAATGCTGCCCAACCTGCACTCATGTGAACTACCGTTCCTCCGGCAAAATCCAATACTCCCATTTTAAAGAAAATTCCTTCTGGATGCCAAGTCATGTGGGCTAATGGTGCATATACCAATAATATAAAGAAAACCATAAATAATAAGTAAGCCCAAAAACGAATTCGTTCTGCAAAAGCCCCCGTGATTAAAGCGGGAGTTATAATTGCAAATTTTGCTTGAAACAAGGCGAATAGCATTAAAGGAATCGTTGGAGCCATACTCCATGCTGTATTTGTCTTAACACCTTGAAAAAATAAATTTGGAAGTGGATTTCCAATGAATCCACCTATTGAGGGGCCAAATGATAAACCATAACCAATAATTACCCATAATACGGTTACAATTACCATTGCCATAAAGCTTTGTAGCATAGTACTGATGACATTCTTTTTACCTACCATTCCACCATAGAAAAAGCCTAATCCGGGAGTCATTATCAATACAAGTGCGGTGGCAACTATCATCCAAGCGGTATCGCCAGTATCAAATTTTACAGTTTCAGAGGGAATTGGACTTTCGATTAAAATGAAATTAGAAAAAAGGGTTAATATCAAAATGGTTATCAATATCACACTTAAAATAATCTTTCGCATTGTTTTAGTTTTAAATTTTGACAAAAGTATAAAAATGAATTCATACCCCATAAAAAAGTCATTGTAATTGCAATTTTTATGAATATTTCAATATATACCCCTATAAATCTAAAGGAATAAAAAAATTAGATGTTATTTTTTGAATTTGATAATGCAATATTGATTAAATTTAGTTTTCACCATAGTCTTTTTCATAAATAGAGAGGAATTCAAATTTATATTAAATTTATACAAAATCAAGGCAAAACTAATTTATGTACAATAATCCTGCGAATAGATGGGTTATCGACATTGCCATAACGTAAAAAATAGTTCTGATATTGCCTATTATGCAACAATATGCAATTGATAAAATGGGAAAAGCTTGTGGGAAATTAGCAATCCATTTTTGTTTGTGTTATTGATGTAGAAATAAAAGCGGCTTAAAAATAGAATCAAAAAATAAGCTGGCTTTAATATAAAGCCAGCTTAAATTAATTTAAAAGAGTGGATATGTTATTTTGATAATGGTGTTTCGGCATTTTTATCCATTTTGATGCCTGCATAACCTTCGATTCCCATTTCTGGTACATCAAGTCCTTCAAGTTCATCTTTGGCACTTACTCTCATACCGCCTGTTACTAGGCTAATTAATTTAAAGACAACCCATCCAAAGGCAGCTACATATGTAATGTTGACACATACGCCAATTATTTGAGCATAAAACTGACTGGAATCTCCATAAAACAAACCGGTAACTGTACCCTTAACGCCATTCCAACCATCACCATAAGTACCATCGGCAAATAATCCTAATGCAATCATTCCCCATGCACCGTTTACACCGTGAACTGCAACTGCACCAACTGGATCATCAATTTTAAGTTTTTTCTCAATAAAGAAAGCTGCTTCAATTACTAAAACTCCGGAAATTAATCCGATAAGAGCGGCTGATAGTACGCTTACAAAAGCACAAGGAGCGGTAATGGCAACTAAACCGGCCAACATACCATTAATCATCATAGAAGGATCCGGTTTTTTAGTTTTAAAAAACCACATATAACACATTGAGGCAAATGCACCAGTTGCAGAAGCAATCATAGTATTTACTGCTATTACAGTTATTCTTAAGTCACCACCAGCTAATGTAGAACCTGGGTTGAAACCAAACCAACCGAATGCAAGAATTAAGCAACCAATTACTGCCATTGGAATGTTGTGTCCCGGAATTGCATTTGCAGATCCATCTTTGTTGTATTTTCCTAAACGTGGTCCAATCAAAACTGCACCCACAAGTGCTAATACACCACCTGTCATGTGAACTACCGAAGAACCTGCAAAATCCACAACTCCGTGACCTAAGTTGAACATGTTGCCAAGTTGTGACAACCAGCCACCGCCCCATACCCAGTTTCCGTAGATAGGATAGATTAATGCACCAACTAGAATACCATAAATTGCGAAGTGAGAGAATTTCCAGCGTTCAGCCATAGATCCGGTTGGGATAGTAGCTGTAGTATCCATAAACACCATTTGGAAAAGGAATAATCCAAATACGGCAACGTCATAAGAACCTGTAAGGCAAAAACCTTGCATTCCAAATAAACCAAATGTGTGTCCGAATATATTAATACTAAATTCACTGGCTAGGCCACCGAAGCCACCTAAAGTGCCTAAAGAACCTATACCACCAAACATGATTGCAAAACCACTTATGAAAAATCCTATCATACCCAGAGCATAGACCATCATATTCATCGACATCGTATGCGCAACGTTCTTTGCGCGGGTTAAACCTGCTTCAACCATGGCGAATCCAGCTTGCATAAACATTACAAGGAAACCTGTGATTAATAACCACATCATGTTTATGGCTACCTTGTTGTGACCTGCCTGATCTGCAAGTTCACTCAAAGTTGGTTGTCCTGCTTTTGCAGCGGTTACATCGCTTGCATTTCCTGTAGTAGCACCAGTTGGATCTGGAGCTTTTGTCGTCACAGTAGCAGTTGGTGCAGCAGGTGCTGGTGCAGCAACAGTATCAGTCTGTGCGACAGCACTCATACCCGTTATCGAAAGTATCATTAAAAATACTAAAATTCTTATTTTGCTTATCATAATTTTTTTATTTTGTAATTAATATATAATTTTATTTTCGTTAAATTTTGTCTCCTGGGCCCGCAGTAGATGCTTCTCCTCTTGTGCCATTACTAATCCTTACCGATTCTTCAATGGCATAGGTAAAAATCATTCCGTCACCTACTTCGCCAGTAAATGCAGCTTTTTCGATGCAATCGATAGTTTTAGATACATTGGCATCTTTCATGACAATTGAAATTAATACCCGTGGAATATACTGGGTATCGTAAACCGTTCCACGGTAGTTGTGATGACCTCGCGTAATTTCATTTCCAACACCGGAAGCCTCCCAGTAAGAGAAAAAATCAATACCAATTTTTTTTAGTTCTGTTTTAACATCTTCAAATTTTGATGTTCTAACAATTGCTTCAATTTTTTTCATAAATAATTTTTTTAATGAATTAATAGATTCTGAAACTCTTAAGATATTTTTCAACTATTCCAGACTAAAAATAATTTTCACCTTATTTCTAGCTTTAAATTTTGATAAAAGTATAAATTCATTTCATACCCCAAAAAAAACTATGGTCAATAGTTTTATTTTTATTAAATAAATATTTTACACCCTATAATTTTACGGGTATAGAATTATTAATTGTTAAAAATTATAAATTTATTAATGGGTTTTTTAGTAAAAGAAGTTCAATTGTGCAAATAATTGTTTAAATCGCCATTTAGAGGATTGGCAGTAATGACAATTAGATTGAGTTTGCCTGAAGCATCTGTGTATTTAAAAGAGGTAGTTATGATTTTGTTTTCCAATAATTTTTTTGAAACTGATTCATCTTCAAAATAAACCATTTTCATCCATTGGCCCCAAAATGTTTAACCATAAAATTTAAATTTTGTTGCAATTTTTGCTTTTGCAATTCATAAAGTATTAGTATAGGTTTCCAAAAAGGAGGATGACATGGGCATCCGGAAAATGAAACATCGAATCGGTTGTTTTCGAAAGAGGGTTACCGACCAATTTTCCCGTCGGCATTCCTGAAGAAATTGTCAAGGCTGCTTCGGCATCGATGTTTTTAGCCAATAATTTTTCGGCGGTGGAATAAACGGAAAGGTTAATATTCGAATTGCGAAAACTCCCATAAGCCATTCCTCATTTTTTGATGCTTTCAAATAAAAGGGTTTGAAAATCGGGATTAGTTGTTATTCCTAAATAATTTGTTCCGCCAAAATATAAATATTCGATGCTACCAATATTAATTAATTCTAAAATTCCTCAACTGTCATTATTTATGAGATTAAACTAACTCCTGTTCCATTTAACTCAGAATATTTTATAATACCATCATTAATCGTTATTCCTGTTGCAATATCTTCAGCCAATAACAATGCGCCATCCATATCTACGTAATCTAATTCTGGCAATAAATGGGCAATTGCCGAAATTCCAACCGAAGATTCCGTCATGCAACCTGCCATGGTTTTCATACCCAGCTTTTTCGCAGTTGTGATCATCCGCCTGGCAGGGGTAAGTCCGCCACATTTTGCCAGTTTAATATTTACACCGTGAAAATTATTGTGGCATTTTGCCACATCCTCTTCAACAATGCAGCTTTCATCAGCAATAATAGGCAAAACAGAATGGTTGAAAACTTCCTTGTGACCTTTCCAATTATCAGCTTTTAAGGGCTGTTCCAAAAATTCTACACCCAGTTTCCTCAACTCGATCGCATTATTTATGGTTTCTGGCACAGTCCAACCACAATTGGCATCAATTCTGAAAATAGCATTGGTATGCTTCCTTAATTCAGTGACAATAGCAATATCTTCTTTAGTTCCAAGTTTAATTTTATAGATAGGCCAAGGCATTTCTTTCATTTTTAACGCCATTTTTTCAATGCTGTCAATACCAATAGTATAATCGGTTTTAGGGTTATGGTTGGTAGAATAACCCCATAATTCATATAGTTTTTTTTCTTTTTTGTGAGCATATAAATCATTGTAAGCTATGTCCAAAGCGCAAAGTGCAAACATATCATTTCTTAATAATTTGTGGGCATTGTGCCAAAAAACTTCCGGAGTTTCATCAGTTATGGCTTCGATGAATGGAATTATTTTTTCCAAATTATTTTTCATCGAACCTATTGTAATATTGTAATAGGGGTTTGACGTAGCCTCTCCAAATCCGGAGTAACCATTACTTTGCAATTCTACAATCAATGTGGTTTTTGTATCATAAGATTCCCTTGAAATAGTAAAGGTATGCTTTAACCGAAGGTCAAATGTTCTGAGTATTATTTTCATTGCTATGAAATATTGTTTGACAAGCACTTAATTAATATCAAAGGAAATTAATAAAAATTGGTTTACAAACAAAAAGGAGAAGTAAATTTCATTTTTCAAGGAATTTATGTTTTATTTGAAATTTTGATTAAACATATATTTTGGTAAGCTTTTTTTTGTCTTTTTTCAAACCTTGATTTACATAAAAAAAGAAACAAATGATGTATATTTGAATCCAAATAATAAATACATTGCAGCAGTTTTGAGTCCATATTTCAATAGTAATACATAATTCTAAAAGGAAAGTGGATATTCCGGAGCAAACTGA
>DHXP01000012.1 GCA_002413745.1 Flavobacterium sp. UBA5153
CTTATTTGTTCGGACAGCTATGTTAATAAATATACTTTACTAGTTTCGCTTTTAATTTGAAGGTTTTGAATTTCAATTTTTTTATCTCTTAATTCAAATTCTCGTTTGGTTTTAAGTTCACCTAATTTAATATTATTTTCATAGTTTAAAAATGTTTCTTTAATTTTGAGGTGTTTTTCGAAATATTCTAATGCCAATTTATAGTTGCCTGTTTCTTTATAAGTTTTATATAATTCAAGATTACAATCGTTAATTTTATCAAATGTTTTAATTTCTGTAAAAGTATTAATTGCCTTGTTTGAATATTTTAGTGAAAGGTTTAGATTTTTTGTTTTTGTTCTTTTATCTTCCAAAGCCAAATTGTAATAGGCTTTCCCCATTTCAAGATAAGCATTTCCAATATCATATTTTGTACCTTCTATTTTGTTTAAATTATCAAGAGCTTTGTTGTAATTAACTAAACCATCAGAGTATTCCTTTTTACTTGAATAGGCTTTTCCAATATTTATATAGGAAACACCTACACCATAGAAATTATCGACCGTAAAATAGAGTTCTTTTGCTTTTAAATAGAATTCAATGGCTTTTGTATAGTTATTTAATTTGAAAAAAACATCGGCAATACCTGTAAGGTCATTAGCCATTTGCGTTTTATTCGAGGTTAATCGATCTATTTTATAGGCTTCATTGAAGTAAACAAAAGCTTGCTTGTATTTTTTTATTCCCAAATGAAGTGATGCGAGATGATTATATGCATTGGCAGTACCAGCTTGGTCTTTCAGGTCTTGATAGTTTGATAATGAATTTTGAAAATATAGTATCGATTTTGGGTGGTTTGCTGTAACCCAATAGCAAATTCCTATATGATCATTTGCAATAGCCATTCCTTTTTTCCATTGTATTTTTGAAGCTAAATTCAATGCGATTTCGCCATATCGCATTCCTTCCATTGGATCGGAATAAAAATTATTTCTAGATAACTCATTAAGTAAATTTACCTTAGCAGTATCTATTTTTGACTTCCTTAATTCAAGTTTTAAAGAATCAATTATTTTGGTATCACTATTTTGTGCAAACATGAAATTCACTATTAGCACAAAATAGAATATTGTAACTAATTTTCTCATTATGTATTTGGGGAGTTTTTTTTTCAAATATAAGTAAATTTCTTCTAAATTAAGCAATATTCTCCAATCCACCCGGAAAAGGTTTGTAAGCGTAATATTGCAAGACTTCTTCGATTGCCATTTTCAAAGCTTCGTTTATTGGGAGTAAAGTAATTCCCATTCTGTAATCAATTTGAGCGAGCTGCATATAATAATCGGTAAAAATAGGCACGTAAAGGCCTTTGCTAATGGCTTCTTCGGCGTTATTGTAATTTTCTAGTTGGTTTTCTTTTATGATTTTGCAAGTAGCTAATCGCAATTTGCCATATTTGTCTCTACTAGCGGCATAGCCAAAAAGCCGGCAATTTAATCCACGATAGCGGTAGTTGTTACAGCTTCCGTTGTACTGTTCTAAAAGGGCAAGTGGTCTGTATATATGACAAGTTATAATGGATGAGTCGTCTAATTCTGCCAGCATTTTTTCGGCTTTGCCGTTCAAAAATAAATGCAATGCCCAAGGTAAAAATTCTAAAGGTGATGCATGAATGTCTGGTTTCGAACAGCACTTGCCACATCCGGTGAGACAATGCAAGCTAGTTTCGGATTTGAAAGACGACCAATTTTATGAATTGTACTCCAGAAGAAAAATGTATTTGAGTAAATAAACTTGAATTTGTTATATGTAAAAGCTCCTCAACAATCGTTTATCGAAAGGGTTGAGGGGCTTTTTTAGGCTAGTTTGCTAATATGTTAGCATCCCTATTAAAAGAGATGCAATGATTTTCTCAGACCAGATTGCCGCAGCAATAGTGATTATGCGAGGTAAAATAGATAGCCAGGCGTTATACATTTTTTACTGTAGCTTTTTTGTTTACTTTCTGCGTCTGTTTCTTAAAAGAAGGACAACTATGAGAATTATGATTAGCGGAACTATCCACATACCATAATAACCCATACCCCAACCCCATGAATGATCGTTCATCATCTTATTTGTTTTTAGTGTTAAACCTACTTATTTTCAATCCGGAACTTCTAGTCCAGTTTGTTTTTTATTGCTGCTAATGATTACTCAAACGACCAAATATTGTAGTAAGAGAAGTCTTTAACTTGTCAATTGCCCCTTCAACTGCCTGTTCATGGTTGTTTGCAATGTTTGTGACAGCGATTGGCTTCATTCCTTCAAGACGGGCTTCAAGTATACATTTTTTATCGTTTAGTCCCTCTTTGTGGCCGTTCTCATCGGAAAGATGCACTTCCAACCTTGTTATATGTTCACTAAACCTGCTTAATTCTTCAGAAAGTAAGGTGTGTAACTGAGACCTAAATGCGTCATGTAATGTTAAATTATTATCTGAATTTAATTGAATTGTCATAATTGTTACTTTTATTCGTTGTTTATGGTTTTTTAAATCACGGTATGGTCTCCCAAAAATTCAGATAAAGGCAAGCCCCAACTTGGGACTTTTCCTCCAAGCGTATAATACATATTCTTGAATCCTATTTTTAAAGCGTAGGGCGTA
Organism: Flavobacterium sp. UBA5153; assembly: GCA_002413745.1. Classification (GTDB taxonomy): domain Bacteria; phylum Bacteroidota; class Bacteroidia; order Flavobacteriales; family Flavobacteriaceae; genus Flavobacterium. The sequence continues at coordinate 2,627 of DHXP01000012.1, forward strand.
AATCCCATTTTTAAGATGCTAATGTCTCCACCCCACCATTCATTGGTATGCATATAAAACCCTTTGTGATCACCCATATCTCCAAAACACAGAACCATAGGATGCAAAGGCTCTATAGTATGTGCTGCGCCGTTATTAATTACCTCGTTGGCAATCATCTTTGCTACAATTTCAGCTTCCATATGTCCGAGAGACCCCAATTTTGGAACCGTTACAGATGCGGCATCACCTACAGCAAATATCTCGGGATAATCAGGGTTTCTCATATGAAGATCCGTGACAACAAATCCCTGGTCATCAACAAAAGGCAGATGCTTCATGAAATTATGGGGCTCCCAATTGGGGAAAATTATTTTTAGTTCAGCCTCTAAACTGCTCCCATCCTTAAAATCAATACCATCTTTGTATATTTTTTTGATACCAATGGTTTTGTTTTTATAACCGTATCCCATATCTGTCATCATGGGTAATAATTGATCCAATATTTTTTTGCCGGCATCTTCTGCAATTACTTCAGCAGGGGTAAACACGGTTATCTTTTTTGCATCACCAAGTTCATGATGTTTTAACCAGTCAGCTAATGAAAAGGCAATTTCAACCGGTGGTCCTTCACAGGCCGCCAGGGCGGTAGGCAATTTTGGCAACTTCGGACTTTGTCCCTGAATAAATCTATCCGAGCCAATGGCTATGGGTCCCCCTTTGTATTCATGATGCAAAAATTGGCGGATTTTATTTCCGTAATAGGTGTCGGAAAACGTATGGCCAAATTCAGCAAAGCCTTCAATCTTATCAAATGCAAGTTTGCAACCTAAAGCAATTACTAAATAATCATACTGGATAAACTCTCTTGCCGAACCATCTCTTTCGTTTGGAGTGAAATAAACTTTTTTGCTTTCAGCGTCTATTTCTTCTATCTGTGCTTGAATAAAAGTAGAATTATCAGATTTCAAGAACTTCAAAAATTCAAATTCTAAATTATCGGCAGGATCGTGATTATTAAATACTTCAATTGGTATGTTTGGAATAAAATTCACATAATTCTTACGGTCTATCACCGTAATATTGATAACCTCTTTAGCCTCTTGGTGAAGATATCTTGAGACGGTAAGTCCTGCAAAATTGCATCCAAGCACAACTACATTTGGTTTGTTTTTCATATTACTTTTAATAAATTTTTCACGAGACAAATCTTAACTTTCAAGAAATTCAACGGAGACTATACAACTGGAAGATTTTATTTTCTATTTCGATTTAAAACTTTAACTACCAGCCATATAACAACAACCATAAAGACCAAGCCGATAATCCAACCAGATCCATATCCCATTCCCCAACCATTATTCATTCCGTCCATCATAATATACCTCCTTAAATTAATAAATTACATTTTTTGATTTTGATAAATCACTTGCTACAAAGATGCAATAGCCCGTTCTAGTTTTTCTTTTATTTCTCCGGCTATTCCGGCAAGGCTAGGATTTTCAATAGCCATCATCGAAGCCACTGGATCGACTGCTGCAACTTCTATTTCATTGTTTCCCAATTCCTGAACAACAACGCTGCATGGCAGCATGGTTCCGATTTTGTCTTCTTGCTGTAATGCTTTGTAGGCATAGGCCGGATTGCAGGCTCCAAGTATTTTGTATTTCCGGAAATCGATATTCAGTTTTTCTTTCAGTTTTTCCTGAAGGTTAATTTCGGTAAGTACTCCAAATCCTTCTTTTTTCAACGATTCGGTTACAAGCAGAACTGCCTGATCAAAATCTGCACTGATTTTTTTGCTGATGTAATACTTCATGATTTCAATTTTTAACAATTAATTACTTATTTAATTGGCGCCAGGTGCATATTGCAAACCGGACAATTTCCTGGAGCTTTATAGGTTTTTTCTCCTTCGCATTTCATCGGGCATTGGTACTCTTTACCTGAATCGACATTACTCACTTCAAGATGTTGATGACTATTTCCACCGCAGCATGAATGATTTTCACTTTTTTGATCGGATCCAGCGAATACTTCATTTGACTTATTCATTGCATTTAATTTAATGATTAATAATTGTTTAAAGTTACCTGATATACACCTGCATAAAGTTATACAATTCCTCTAAAAATTTATATAATTATCAGGTTTTTAGCATTTATCGATTGTTTTTTTGTTTTCGTTTGTTTTTCGATTATTAATGAATTTATATTCATTTAGTATTAAGTTGTCTTTCTTCATTTCATTTTCAGGATTCCTCCTTCTTTATCTCCTGCTCAGCCTGTTCCCAGTCCTGCTCGGCATTTCCTTCACGATGGCCTTGCTGTTCGTAAATTTCGTATGCACGGTCAGCGATTTCTTGTTTCAAATTAACTTTTACTTTGGTTTTTACCGGATCGAAAAACCTATAGGCCGAGCAGTTTTATTAGGTCGTTTATCAGGAACCAAATTAAAGAGTAACCCCACACCATAAGCGCCCAACCCCAACCGATGGGTGGCATAAACAAGCCATAAACTGCCACCAGCGTCGCTAAGATTTGCTTGCCGAAAACTACCACTAGCAATATAGTTGCGGGACGAATGGACCAGAATGGACCGCGTGTGCGGGTGAGGAAAATTTTGAAATGTCCCGCCACTGACAGTTTCAAATACATCAGTGTTTGGATGAATGCCATATCCAGATGAAAGACCTTGTAGCCAAGATAAAACATCCCAAACGAGTCCATGACTCCGATGACGCTTACCACAGTGGCGATTCCCATCACCAGTCGCATGTTCCAGGTCTCTGGTTTGTTCGAGTAATGAACATTGTCATAAGCAATCGACAGGATGGCGCCATCGATGAGTAGTGCTATCATCACGATCATTTCTTGAATATGACTGGATATTGAATGATAGCAATTTCATGATGTGCTAACCCATTCCAGGAACTTTCTTAAACTCTCTCCATATAAAAATGATTGGTAATGCTTTTACCAGAATTGAAAATGCATTAATGATATATACCTGAAAATATACTCCATAATAAAGGCAAACAGCCGAATCCAATAAGACCCATACTCCAAATGCTACGATAATTGCATTTCGGACCCAGCGTTCTTTCCTCTGGAACGGGAACCATGCGATAAAGGCCAGCAAAATATAACAACAAGCTATGGTTACCACCCAATGATCCCCAAATAAAAGCCTTGAATGCTATCTCAGAGGGTATCTGATCCCCGAACCTGAAAATGTGGGCAAGTGCTTTATTATAAGGCATGAAAAATGGATTGTTGCCATATAATGCAAAAACGATCCCGAAGAATGCAAATACCAGGCTACTGTAAAATAACCATCGTTGCCAGAAAATAAATGATTTCATCACTAATAAATCTTATTTTATATTACCTCACCCAAATGTTTATAATTGGACTTGAAAATTTTAAATACCTCATCAATACGCCCACCTAAGATCATCTTTCCCATATATAACGCGACACCTTTCATCTGGTCAAACTCCAGTTTGGGAGGCATGGCAAGTGCATTCGGATCAGTCTGAATGGTAATTAAGGCAGGTCCATCCTGTTGAAAGACTTTTTGTAAAGTTGTTTTTACCTCTACGGGATCATTAATTGTAATGCCAAACATTCCCATTGCTTCGGCTAGTTTATCAAAGTCCGGATTCAGCATATCTGTTTCCACGTCCGGAATTCCGGCTACTTCCATTTCCAGTTTCACCATTCCTAATGATCGATTATTAAAAAGCACAATCTTTACGGGTAAATTGTATTGAACAATGGTCATCAGATCTCCCATCATCATGGACAGACCTCCGTCACCACAGAATGCAATCACTTGTTTCCCCGGACAGGCTAGTGCAGCACCAATAGCCTGAGGCATTGCATTTGCCATAGAACCATGATTGAATGAACCTAACATTATCCGTTCCCCGGTTCCATCAATGTAGCGCGCAGCCCACACACAACACATTCCGGTATCTACCGTAAATATGGCGTCTTTGGCAGCCAGCTCATTAATCACAGAGGCAACAAATTCAGGATGAATAGCATTTGGCTTTCCTTGATCATTTACATAAATTTGCAAATACTTTTTTACTTCTATGTAAAACTCCAATTGCCTATCGAGGAAAGTAGTATCTTCTTTCTTTTCTATCAGGGGTAGGAGGGTCTGCAAGCTATCTTTCACATCCCCACAAAGTCCGAGATCGAGTTTGGCTCTTCGCCCGAGGTTTTCCGGTTTAATGTCAATTTGCACGATCTTATTGTGAACCGGCATGAAAGGTGTATAGGGAAAATCCGTTCCCAATAATACCAGCAACTCACATTCGTGCATACTTTGATAAGCCGATGGAATTCCCAATAATCCTGTGAGACCAACCTCATACGGATTATCATATTGAATCGCCATCTTGGCTTTATACGAATATGCCACCGGAGATTTTAATTTTTCTGACAATTGAATAATTTCATTATGCGCCTCTGCAGCGCCCATTCCGCAGTAAATTGTGATCTTTTTGTGCGAATTTAATAGTTCGGCGAGTTGTAGCAGTTCATCTTCGGATGGTCTGACGACAGGGTCGTTCCTGAATAGTGTTGTTGTAGTTTCAGCCGTTACCGCAGGAAGATTGGTAATATCACCCGGTAGTCCAAGAACTGCCACGCCTTTTTTATGTACAGCATGTTGGAGTGCAGCCTGCAACATACGTGGCAATTGAGTTGGTGTTGTAGCTATCTGGTTATAGCAACTGCAATCGTCAAAAAGCTTGATGGTATTTGTTTCCTGAAAATAACCGGTACCAAATTCTTTGGTAGGAATGGTAGAAGCAATAGCCAATACAGAAGCCGATGAACGATGTGCATCATACAAACCATTGATGAGATGAACATGTCCCGGACCGCTACTGCCGGCACAACATGCCAAGCCATTTAATTGCGCCTCAGCACCTGCTGCAAATGCAGCCGTTTCTTCGTTACGGACATGAATCCATTTGATTTTTCCGTTACGTTGTATTGCTGCATTGACATGATTAAGACTATCTCCGGTTACAGCATAAATTCGTTGAATGCCTGCTTCAACCAATGTTTCCACCAGTTGATCCGATACATTTTTACTCATAAGTCAGGTTTTAAAAAATACATATTTTTCTATATCATTCTTTTAGTTCTTCAATCATCTTTTTGCAAAAAACCGGAAGATCTTTCGGGCTTCTACTCGTGATGAGTTTGTCGTCCACTACTACTTCTTCATCTATCCAATTTACTCCCGCATTGATTAAATCTGTTTTAATTGATTTATACGATGTCATCTTTTTCCCTTTCAATAATCCGGTTTCAATTAATATTGAACCGGCATGGCAAATAGCAGCAATCGGTTTCCCTTGTTCAAAAAAATCAGATACAAATTTTACGGCCGATTCATTCATACGCAATGTATCGGTATTCATCACACCGCCCGGCAATACCAGCATGTCATAATCGGTAGAATGCGCATTGTTTATAATTACATCTACTTTAAATTTATCACCCCACTTTGTTTCTTTCCAGCCCTTTATTTTTCCTTCTTTTAATGATAGTACATCCACTAAAATCCCTTCTTTTTTGAGAGCCTTTATTGGCTTCTTAAATTCCGATTGTTCAAAACCATCTGTAGCCATGACAGCTACTCTTCTCTTATTTAATTGTTTTTCCATAATGGTATAATATATTTATGATTGTTTTGTAAGTTGACGACAATTCAGCTTATTCCAGCGCAAATTTGATCAGCTCTTCATTAAATTTTGAGTGTTTTACCACTCTGGTTTTAGTATCACTTTCGTCCATCCTTTGTCACGTGCATCAAAATGCTTGTAAGCTTCCGGAGCCTCGCCAAGTGAAAGCTCGTGTGAGATAATTAATGACGGTTTGGCTTTACCTGCAGAGATAAGTGTGCAAAGCTGACGATTGTAAGACTTTACATTAGCCTGCCCTGTTGCTATGCGTTGCCCTTTCATCCAAAAGTTACCAAAGTCAAAATCCATGTGTCCTTCTTTCTGAAGTGGATCTTTTGATTTTGGATCTTTGGGTACAAACACACCTACAACACCAATAGATCCTGTAGCTTTCACTGCCTGTACCAGTTCGTTCATAGTAATGTTAGAATGTTCAGTACCATGCTTATCGCAACATTGGTAGCCCACGCATTCGCAACCTTTATCTGCACCTATACCTTTGGTAAGTTCAAGAACCTGTTCAACAGCAGAACCCATTGAAAAATCAATAGCAATAGCACCAAATTCTTCAGCAAGTTTCAACCTGTCTTTATGATTATCAACAACCATGATCTGGCTGGCACCTTTAATGCTTGCAGAGTGCGCTGCCATAAGCCCAACAGGGCCTGCGCCATAGATGACCACAGAATCTCCGGGTTGCACATTAGCGAGTTCGGTTGCGTGATATCCGGTAGGAAAAATATCAGATAACATCACATAATCATTTTCTTTTTCTATTGCATCTTCAGGTAATTTCAGGCAATTAAAATCGCCATAAGGAACCCTCAGGTATTCAGCCTGACCGCCACTGTAAGGTCCCATTCCTGCAAAACCATAAGCAGCGCCTGCCATGCCGGGATTCATCGTGAGGCAAAAGCCTGTATATCCACTTTCACAATTTTTGCAATGACCACAGCCAATATTAAAAGGCAGGCATACCATATCACCAACTTTAATATTAGTTACAGATTTACCTATTTCTACTACCTTACCCAAATTTTCGTGACCAAATATTCTTCCTTTTTCCATATCTGTTCTTCCTTCATACATGTGTAGGTCAGAACCGCAGATATTAGTGCTCGTGATCTTCACCAGCACATCGGTGGGCTGTTCGATTTTTGCGTCCGGCACATCCATCACCCGCACATCGCGGGGTCCATAATAAACTAATGCTTTCATATTATTATCTCCTATTTTAAAATCTGTTAGTATTCATTTGAAACCTTTAATAAATGTGTTGATTTTTAATTTTCTTTTGCAAATTTGATCAGCTCTGTATTAAACTTTTGAGTTTCTTCCAGAAACATGCTATGGCCGCTATGCTCAAAAGTAACGAGGCGTGAATCTGAGATAGCATCTTTCATTTGTTCTGCCAAATCGAAAGAACAAATTTTGTCGTGTTTGCCATGCAGAATCAATGTCGGAATTTCAATTTTTTTCAAATCATTTCTCAGGTCAGTATCACGCAAAGCAATTAAACATTGCGCTGTTGCATAAGATGAGGCGCTTAAATTAATTGCATTCAACCAATTGCCGATTCCTTCATTTAATGACGTTTCGGTGGCAGAGAATATCTTTGTGAAATTGGATAAAAGCTTAGGCCTATCCTGATAGTTCAATTCAATCAATTCATCAACTGCACTTTTAGGAAGGTTATATGGGAAATCATCTCGTTGTGTCCAAACCGGAGCTGCTGCTCCGGCCAATACCAGCTTCGAAACGCGAGCTCCTTTATTGGCAGCCATATAACGAATTGCAATGGCTCCGCCCATCGAAAAACCAACTAATACGGCATCTTTAATATCCAGTTTTTTTAAGACTGTTTTAATATCCGAAACATGTACATCGTAATCATACGCACCATACGGTTTATCCGATTTACCAAAACCTCTCAACGTGATGCCAATAACCCGAAAATTATTATTTATCAAATCATTGTATTGATATTCGTACATTTCATCGCTTAGCGGCCAACCGGGTATTAACACAATAGGTCTACCTTCTCCTAAATCTGTAACATGAAGTCGGACATTGGGTTCAACTTCAATATATTCTTCTCTGGCTAACACAGAGTTTGTTTTTTCAATTAATTTATCCATGGTTTAATTATTATTTTTTTATACTTAAGATTTCCTATCTTATTTCATTTTAAGTACTATAAAAGCTATAATGTCACATTTAATAAAGAATAGAACGCTGATTGAACGGATTAAGCGGATATTTACAGATTGCTTAATTATCAGACTTATATACGGATTAAATTGACTTCGTCAATTGATTTTAGTGCGAAAATATATTCCAACTTGTTGGAATAAAATCCGTTTTATCCGCGTTCTATTCTTCTGTTTTAAAATAAGACATTATTATGTTCTGATATTTGATTGATTGATTTATTGGCTTTCTTCCCTTAGTCTTTTATACCTATAATACGCGCATAAATGCTGCCAAATTTTTCTTTTCCAGAGCTGTCAGATGCAATTCCTGAACAAGGTTAAAATACTCCACAACATCTTCCAACGTAAAACATCTTCCGTCGTGCAAATAGGGTGGCGAGTCTTTAATCCCTCTTAAAGGGAATGTTTTAATCATACCATCATGCGCCATCATCATCCCATTAACCATTTCTTGTTTATAAAAACGTTCTGCCTTTAAATCGTGCATACTATTATCGGTAAAATAAGGTGCAGGGTGACATGAAACGCATCTGCCTTTGCCGTTGAAAATTGCTTCTCCCTGCAACTCAGCCTTAGATGCTTTGGTTTTATCCAACTCGCCATATATATTGAGCTTGGGTGATGGAGGAAAAGCCAGAATTGCCATGAATTCAGCCATAAAGTGAACTTGCGAGCCTCGTTCGAACACGTTAACTCCTTTCTTGGCTGCCATGGCATGATCTCCATCAAAATAGGCGGCACGTTGTTCGAATTCGGTGAAATCTTCTATGGTTTTAAGTGCCCTTTGCGAACCAAAGAGCCGCTGAATATTCACTCCACGCAAGGATGGTGTTTCGATTCGATGTCTAAACTCTTGTGGTCGAATGTCTCCAACCAGATGATTAGCTCCGTTGGTATGTCCGTTGGCATGACAATCAAAACAACTGACGCCAAGGCTGGGGCGATCGGTTCGACGGTCTTCGGTAGCATTAAACTGTTGTTGCGGGAACTGGGTTACCAATAAGCGCAATCCTTCGAGTTGCTTGGGGTTCAAAAGTCCATTGAAAATTTCGTAATAATTATCGATAGTTATCAATTGCCCTTTGGAAACATCACCCAGATCGGGTCGTGTGGTCAGATAAATAGGGGGTACTACATCCGGGAGAATATGCTCCGGAAGATCAAAATTCAGATCGAAACGAACAAGCCGTGGAAGCACATTCGTAATCATGGGTGGAAAAAGCATGCCACCCTCGGCATGGTCGGCAAAAGGTAGGGGCTTATATGGAAAAATTCCCTTCATTTTGATCTGCTCAGGCGTTAACTTATCAAGTTCCAACCAACTAGTACCTTGAAGTTTAGCTGTTGGACCCATCGGTATGGGTTTTCCTCCTGACATGACAACATCAGGAGATGTCTTTTTTGAAAGATCGTACCTATTGTTTAACAAGGTCATGTGTTCTTTTGCACGCTCCTCCTTTACCTTCATCCTGTCAGCCTTAATTTGGTCAAAACCTACATCCTGGTTAATAGGTCCATATGAAGAAACAATTTTCGGTTGCTGAGCGAAAGAAGCTTCGAAGTTGATTATTGCAATCAACAAGATGCAAAAGCAAATTAGTTTTTTCTTTAATTGGTTCATGATTTTGAATATTAATTGTTTTTTATTTATTATTAATTCTTCTGGTATTTATTATTAATTTTTCCATCATTTTAATATTATAATTTATTTCACATTGGCTGCCTTTAAAGCATTTTCGTATCTCTTTGCTACTTCATCCCAGTTTACAACATTCCAGAATGCATCGATATAATCTGGCCTTTTGTTCTGATATTTCAAATAATAAGCGTGTTCCCATACATCCATTGTAAGCAAAGGTATTCCCTTCTTTTCAGCAATATCCATCAACGGATTATCCTGATTTGGTGTAGAACAAATAAACAGGTTGCCTTTATCATCAAGGCATAACCATGCCCAACCACTCCCAAACCGGGTTTTACCTGCATCTGAGAATTGTTTTTTGAACTCTTCAAACGAGCTAAATGTTTTTGTAACAGCTTCTGATAATTTACCGGTTGGCAGACCGCCTCCGTGAGTTTTCATGTTTTCCCAATAAAATGTATGATTAAAATAACCACCACTATTGTTCCTGACTGCCAAAGGATATTTGCTTATGTTCCTGAATATTTCCTTTACATTCATTGATTCCATCTCAGTATCTTTTATTGCATTAAGGAAATTGTCATAATATGCTTTGTGATGCTTGCCATAATGAATTTCTAACGTGAGCTGATCAATGAAAGGTTCAAGAGCATCATAAGAATAAGGCAGTGGCTTAAATTCAAATTTGCTTTGTGTATTCATGGTACTTTATTTTTTAGAGTTTTTATTTATTTGATTCTTTTTCATTTGATTTTTTGGAGTCTCTTGTGGCTGTGCAATAAAAGTATAATGCAAACCAAGAATTCCTAAGATGATTAAAACTACAACCAATTCTATTTTTCTCATTGTTTATCCTTATAAAATTCACATTTAAACGATTAACCTCAACCTCCAAGGGTGACATCCTGATCATTATACCAATTCAGCGCTTCATAAAAATGATCGGGTTTAAAATCCGGCCAATAGTCATCCAACACATAGAAATCCGAATAAATACATTGCACCGGAAGGAAGCCACTTAATCGTCTTCTGCCACCCCACCGCATAATCATATCTACTCTTGAAACATCAAAAGATCTAATATGACTTGATATATTTTTCTGAGCAGAGTCAGCTAATTTCAAATTGTTTAAGTCCCACTCCCAACCATAATTAACCAAAAAATTAACTTTAATTCCTCCTTTACCAAAGATCTGCCTCGTTGTATATTTATATAATTCTTTTGGAAACATGGGAGATTCGAAATCCCCGATGACCAATAATTCTGCATCTTCTTTAGATAATATATTTACTGCATTGATACAGGCTTTAGTGAAGGCTATTCTTTGTTTTGTCGGTCTTTTCGTGTTATCAGTAGTAAACCCGTAAAACGTTAATTCCTTAATGTCGGCCTCCTTGCATAATTTAAAAAGTATTAAGCCCGGATCTAAGCCACAATCATACCCTTTTTCTTTTGTCATTTTATTGGCTTCCGCCCATCTTCTGTTTCCATCAGGAATTATTCCAATATGTTTCGGTACTCTCATCATTATAGTCTTATGAATATTGTTAACAATTAAGAAAATTTTAATCTAGTATTTGTTTTTTTGCAGACAGAAAAGGGCGGTGAACTACCACCGAATGCATTCTTACAAATAAAATAGCCATTAATTGGTTATCAAATAACTTTGAATCAGCTTGACGGACTTCAGGTTTGGCTTGTCAGATAATTCTCAAGTCCCATTTGGTCGATCTGTGCACGTTGTATTTCGGCCCAATCGACATGGTCTTCTTCCATTTTAAGTATTTTGGTTAGCAGGTCAACAGTTCCCTGATCATCAACCTCGCGGGCAAGCTTGATTGCATCGTTGTATTCACTGACAACTTTGAGTTCAGTGTCGTCGTCATTACTGATCATTTCTGAAACAGTTTTACCAATCTTCATCGGATTAAGTTTGGATACCGTTGGCGAGCCCTCGAAAAAAATGATTCGCTCGATAAGCCATTCGGCATGGAGCATTTCATCCATTGCCTGTTTCCGGATAGCTTTATGGAGTTTGCTGTAACCCCAATTTGCACACATTTCAGATTGCACCATGTATTGGTTTATAACAGTAAGTTCATCTGCCAAAAGCGCATTCATGACTGTAATTAACTTTTCATTTCCTTTCATAATTGTAATTTTTAATTTGATTTGACCTTTTGATTGATTTTTTTTTCATGAATTGGGAAAACAAAGTTAGCCGGCTTCAATCGAATAAATGTCACAGAATAATTGAAAAAAGTTGCGTAATTCACACATTTTATGCAACATCTATGGTCAGTTCTTCTAAAGATTTAATTGTATTTCAGCCGACAAATAGCCTCTGTCTCCAAGCAATACACAATCAGCCATTTGTACTTTAATATCTTTCAAATAATGAAAATCATGAATCGATGCAGGACTTAAATCAAAACTTTGAAAGACTCCAGAAACAGAGCAAACTGCGTGAAGTTTATATCCATAAAAATGATTTTTTTGGGATGCACAATATCCTCTATTGGTATTGCATTTTCAATCTCTTTACATATTTTTGATCTTGTTGCTCGCGATAATTTGCATACTTCTAATGGCATCGAATCAACCACAAAATAATCTTCAAATTCATTGAATTTTGAAGATTATTCTTTTCTGATTTCTTCCATCCAATTAAACAATTTTCTCTTTCGTTTATTATAAACACTTCTTTCAATTTTATCCAACAGATATGTTTCTTTCAAATTTCTAAATAGTTGATATTCAGAATATATTCCTGAAAATTCAGCCACAATATTTAACGCAACTAACTTTAAATCAGTTATTTTTGGCTTTATAGGTTTGAAATAGGCATTTTCCTTAATCTCCAGTTATAATAGATTTTTATGAATGAATTCATAACTTTGTAATAAATTGCGCATAATTGTAGTAGTCTGAAAATAAATACAATACGCCATATTTATATGGTTTGCGCATCTTTTTTAATAATACACTACTTTAAAGTTAAGTGAAACAATTAAAATAAAAAAAATAAAATGATTAAATACTTATTTTGTCGATTAAATACATAATTTAGATCGTTTTGAACAACTTTTGTGAATCAAAAAAATATGAAAATTGTATTCATTAATGTCCGATAAAAAATAAAAACTACTGTTTTCATTTTTTTATCTAGCTGTTATTCAGTTGTTTGTTTTTTATATTCTATCATTTCTCAAAACAAGGCATCAAAAAAATGACAATTGTTCTATTTCGGCTTTATCGATAATCCAGGCTTTTTCTGGGTTTTCTAAAAATTTTATCAATTGGATATAATTGATAATAATCTCGTTGTAATTCGTTATTTAGTCGTTGAACTACTACTCACACGATTCTTTTATAATAAAGCGTTCCATTTAAGGAATTATAATTAATAATGAGGCTGTTACGGCAAGGTCAAAATAGAACAACAATCCTATAATTTGGGAAGCAACAATAAAAGTCTAATGCTGGAATAAATCTGGCATTAGGTTTTGCTTTTGTTGCATCATTTACAACCTTTGCATCTGTTTTGCTGGTTTTGGGTGATTCTTAATTTCTTTTGGTTGTCAAAATGGGATTGGGTTGTTCCTTGGAGTTTCGTCACAATAGGAAGTAACCTCAAAAGGGATGCTTTTATTAAGTTATGCGAATCAAGGGTTAAAAAATTAGATATATAAAAGCAGCTGCAATTTTACCAAATATATGAATCAAGAGCCCTTTACTTGACCTTACTTTACTTGCTTTTTGAATATTTGTTTTCTCAATAAGCCAATTAAAAAAAGACTCAATTGGTTGTCTAACCCTTGATACTGCTGTTGAAAACAAATCATTTGCTGCTTTATCTCGGTTTCTAATATCTTGACATTCCCCTTTAACAGCCTTGACAGGCGTCATCATTATAGAGTTATTTTCTTTTTCAAGGTCAGAAAAAAAATCTTGATTGTGATAGATTTTATCACCAAAAAAGCATCTATTTCCTTTGTTTGTCCAAGCTTCTTTAAAAACGGTTAAATCATTTACAGAAGCTGGGGTAATTAATATTTCTTCAGGAAAAGGAATTGTCTTTTCTCTTCTAAAAGCTAATGCGTGAAGTTTAACTCCAAAATAATACAAACTTTTTGTAGAGCAATATCCTTTATCGGTCAAGTCTTTGGCTACTTTTCCAAATCATTTTCCAGAGCAAGTTATTATTGGCATTGATAATATTACTTTTTGATTTTGGTCGCCAAGTTTTTTCCTGTTAATCGAAAATTCCTGCAACCGTTCATTGAAAATTGATTATTTTTTGGAACCGGGCTTAGGCTTGACCTTAACTACTTGTTTATGCCCGGATTTTACTTCAGGTTTGGGCTTGGATTTCGCAACAGTATGATGTTCAGCATTGTCTTTTGGTTGATGCCTGGTATCATCTCTATGTTTTAGTTCAGCCTTAACTTTGATCTTTGGCTCAACCTTAGATTCAACCTTAGATTCAACCTTGACTTCGGTTTTGACTTTAGGTTTCGACTCGCCCTTGTTTTCCTGTTTCGGAATTTCCATGTTCTGGACTGCAGAAACGTCCCCGCGCCCCAGCTTCTCATATAATTCATGTTCCCGGGTGACGATTTCCGGCGTCGAATCTGAAGTTGTATTGGCCTTTGTTTCAGGTTTAGGCTCGTCTTTGACTTTATGTTCGCTTTTAGTTTCAGGTTGAACTTCAGCTTTGGTTTCCGGTTTCGGAATTTCCTGCTCCGTTTTCTCCATGTCCATTACTGCCCTAACGTCCTCGCGTCCGAGTTCTTCGTAAAATTCATGAACCCGTTTGACGATTTCCAGAGTCACAGTGGAAGGTATATTGGTATTTTCTTCAGGCTTGTTCACAGCTTTTGTTTCAGTTATCGGCTCGGCTTTGATATCAGGTTCACCTTTAACTTCAGTCTGAGATTCGTCTTTAGTTTCAGGTTTTGATTCAGCTTTTGCTTCAGGCTTAACTTGAGCGTTTGCTTCAGTCATTGACTCTTCTTTGGTTTCTGATTCGCTTTTATCTTCTTGCTGAGATTCGCTCTTTGCTTCAGAATCATCTTTTACTTGAGTCATCGGCTCGTCTTTGCCTTCTGATTGAGGTTCAGCTTTTGCTTCAGGTTGGGACTCATCCTTTGCTTCAGGCTGAGAATCGTCTTTAGCTTCATCCTTATTTTCGTCTTCGGCATTTGATCGAGGTTCATCTTTGGAATTCAGTTTAGGCTCGTCTTTCAGTCGCAACATACTAGCGTTGACAGCCACAATTACCGTGCTGACCGACATCAGTGCGGCACCAATCGCAGGAGTGAGCAATATGTGCCATGCATAAAGTACACCGGCGGCCAAAGGCAATGCCACAATATTGTAACCTGTTGCCCATATCAGGTTTTGAATCATTTTGCGATGTGTAGCTTTCCCAAACAGGATCAGGTTCACAATATCTTTTGGATTACTGTTTACCAGAACAATGCCCGCTGTTTCTGCTGCAATATCACTTCCTGAACCTACCGCAATGCCCACATCAGCCTGTGCCAGTGCCGGTGCGTCATTTACGCCATCGCCTGTCATAGCCACAAATTCGCCTTTACTTTGGAGTTCTTTTATCTTATCTAATTTCTGATCGGGTAATACTTCGGCAATAAAACTATCCAAACCCAATTTATCACTTACACTTTTTGCTACTTTACTGTTATCGCCGGTTAGCAATATTGATTTAATGTGGTTTTCTTTTAAAGTCTTGATAGCTTCGGCTGATTCCGGTCGTAGCTCATCAGACAAAGCAATGTAACCTGCCAAATCATTATTGATGATTACAAATACAACCGTTTCGGTATCATCGGCTTTGAAGTCATCGGGAACGGCTATCTTATTTTCTTTCAAATAGCCGGGACTAACTACCAGTACCTTTTTACCTTCCACGGTGGCTTCAATTCCTTTTCCGGTTATGGCTTTAAAGTTTTCTGTTGAAGGAATATCGACAGATAAGTCTTTTGCTTTTAGAAGAATACCAGTTGCAATAGGATGCTCTGATTGTTGCTCCAAGGCAGATGCTATCCGAATGATTTCATCTTCAGTAAGTTCACTTTTCAGGGAAACAATTTTTGATACTTCAAATTTCCCAACAGTAAGGGTACCCGTTTTGTCGAATACGATGGTCGTGATTTTTCTTGAATTTTCAAATGCGATTCTGTTCTTGATCAGCAATCCGTTTTTTGCCGATATTGCTGTTGATTTGGCTACTACCAAGGGTATTGCCAATCCTAATGCATGAGGACAGCAAATAACGATCACGGTAATCATTCTTTCCAGAGCAAAGGCTAATGTTTGTCCTGTTAAATACCAATACAAAAATGTAGAGATACCCGCAACAATGGCAATAATGGTTAACCATTTAGCAGCCGTGTCAGCCAGTAACTGAGTTTTGGATTTTGATTTTTGAGCAGCATCAACCAGCTTTACCAGCTGTGAGATATAAGAATCTTTCGAGGCATGGGTAACAGTCACTTTAATTGATCCATTCCCGTTAATTGAACCGGCAATTACTTTTTGACCTTTTGTTTTCTTAACAGGCTTTGACTCTCCGGTAAGCATGGATTCATTCAGGTAGCTTTCCCCTTCCAGAATTATTCCATCGGCAGCAACTTTTTCACCTGGCTTGACAAGAATGATGTCGTTCTCTTTCAGCGTTTCAGTCTTTACATCATGCACCATATCCGGCATTACCATGTGGGCATCGGCTGGCATCAACTGAACCAGTAACTCTAATTCTTTTGATGCCCCAGCAACAGATTTCATTTCGATCCAATGTCCCAAAAGCATGATCAGGATTAGCGTGGCGAGTTCCCAGAAAAAATCCATGCCCTTCAGACCAAAAACAACGGCGGCACTGTAGGTATAAGCTGATGTTATGGCAAAGCCAATTAAAAACATCATGCCTGGCGTCTTTGTTTTTATTTCAGTAACCAATCCTTTAAAAAAGGGCCAACCACCGTAAATAAACACCACTGATGATAAGGCAAGTAAAATATACTTGGAACCTGTAAACTGCCAATCGACACCCATAAATTTCTGTATCATGGCTGATAACAGCATGATGGGAACAGTCAGAATAAGCACCAGATAAAACCGCTTTTTAAAATCAGCAATCATCATGGCATGATGATTATGCCCTTCCATTCCCATTGATGGGTTGTCTTCGTGTTTCATGGAACCGTGGTCCATTTTTGAATGATCCATTTTTGCCATTTTTGCAGGCTCATCGGGTTGTTTTGGATGTTCCATTTTTGATTTATGAATTATAATTCTTCCTTGACTTCGCCACAAGTTGGCATTTTACTTCCCAAATATGGATTTTGAACAGTTTTACTGTCGCTGATCCAATAGGCTCCTTTGCTATCAAAAGCCATGGGGCAGAAGATCGCGAATAAATTACCTTGCTTTAATCCGAAACTTTAATGGTACAATACATGATTTCAGAAAGATGGCTGAAATAGGAACGTTTATTATCCAGTCCTTTGATGTGCCGCATTTCTTTCAGTTTAGCTTCGTACAATAATTGGTGGTTTTTCCAGGCTTTAAGCCTTTGTCTTCAAGTTGTAGGGCTTTGTATGCGAAAGTCGGATTGCAGGCGCCAAGAATTTTATAATTATAAAAATCAACCTCCAATTTTTTCTTTAAGGTGGCTTTTAAGTCAATTTCTGTCAATATGCCAAACCCTTCCGTTTTGAGAGCATCTGTAACTTTTTGAATGACGTTTTCAAAGCTGCCTCCAATTGTTTTACTAAAATAGTATTCCATGTTCGTTTTTTTAAATCAAACCTACTTGTAATATTTTTAGCCTAATTATTAGGATTTTGATAGGAAGTATATTTATCTCCTTTACTTTGATTGAAGTTACTATTGTTGTTTCTCTAGAACATAAATTAGCACTAATTTATCACAATGTAAAAGTAGACTCTCATAACACGAAAAGTGTTACACAAATTTAGGGATAAGTTATATAATTCGCACATTTTCAACTATTTAAATTGAGAGTAAAAAGCGTATGGTTTTGCAGAAATGCTTAATTGAAGACAGTGGGTGATGGGGTAAAATAAAATAGGAAACACGCTAAACTTAAAACTAGAAAAGTTACGTTTCCCTTTCTGTTTTTATAGAAGGCATTCCGTTTTAGATTACAAAAAAAATTGAAGAATTTTGGAACCAGAAAAATAATTTTAAAAATGTTGCTTAACTAATAGTACGGGTTTTATTTACATACCCTATTCAGGTTTCATAGTTTTTAGCAATGTTTGTAAATCTTTTTCTCCGCTCATTTTAGTTTTGCTTATAAATTTCGATTTTGTTTTTCGATAGTCTTTGTTGCAACCACAAAGTCAGTTTTTGTTTTGAAGCTTCGGGAAGGTCTTTTTTGCTTTGGTAAACCAGAACGGGAACTGTTTTTAAACTATCGGTGTTTTTATTGAAAGTGTGATTGGAAATGGATAGATTCTCGATTTCCGGGAATATTATTTTGGCTTCGGACAGTAGTGCTTTGTTGTCGTATTGGTTAGCTAATATATTTTGTTCTAAATTGGCTATTTTCAAGTCTTTTTCATTTATTCCGGTCTTTCCAATGTTGATCTCGTTCAGGATGTATTTTTTCAAATCGGTTGTGTCCTGCCTGATTTGTAATATGGTATTAGCAATTTTATACTCGTTCAATTTTTGGTTGAGGGTCTTAATTTCAGGATCGGCAAATTTTTTGGTCAGAAAACCAAGCACTAATATTTTGGGATTGGTATTAAAAGTAATCTTCTTGTACAGGAGCGTATATCCTTTATTTGAAAATTCATTGTTGATAAAGAGTTCGATTTTTTGATTGTATTTTTTTTCGTCGACAAGTTTATAGGCAAAATAAGTACTGGGCAACAGTAATGCTAGAATTAAAGTCGTTATCACGTACTTTACTTGTTTTTCGTGTCTTTCATCTATTTGTTTTGTTGGAGGATATTTTAAATATTTGACTATAAAAAAGGTGGCGATACATATAAAAACACAGTTGATGGTGTATAAAAATATTGCTCCAAGAAAGAATTTAAAATTGCCTATCGCCAGTCCGTATCCCGCGGTGCATAAAGGAGGCATCAAGGCGGTGGCAATGGCGACTCCGGGAATTGGATTCCCTTTTTCGACTCTGGTTATGGCAATAACTCCAACAAGTCCACCAAAAAAAGCAATTAAAATATCATAAATGTTTGGTGAAGTTCTGGACAATAACTCGGATTGTGTTTCCTTGAACGGACTCAAAAAGAAATAAATTGCAGATACCAACAAACCTACCACGGTTGCTATTGCAAGGTTTTTGAGCGCTTTTTTTAATAGGTCAAAATCAAAGATGCCTAAACTAAAACCAGCTCCCACGATTGGCCCCATCAAAGGAGAAATAAGCATGGCACCAATAACTACTGCGGTCGAATTCATGTTTAATCCAACGGAAGCGATTACTATGGCACAAGCCAAAATCCATAAATTAGAACCCCTGAACGAGATATTGGATTTTACGTTTTCCAATACTTTTTTCTTGTCTTCTTCTCCGGTGTGAAGGTCTAAAAAGTTTACTATTTTATTCGTCATTGCTTTTAATTGATTCTGATTTAATATTTGTTTTAAACCCAAAAACCCAATAATTCCAAAGATTAGTATTGCAATTAGTACTACAAATTTAGCGTTATTTATTTCCGTTTAGATGAGGAATGTCAACAAATAATGGAAGAATGATTAAAGCCCCATAGAGACGATAGGTACATTTTTTTAAAATTTAATCGGACAACAATGAATATTTAGGATGATAATCATAAAAAAGGGCGATTTGTTTCAGTTTGTAAATAGTTCTAATCGTATGTGAATCACCAATTTAGAATATCTAAAAATTTAACTTTGAGTATGATTTTTAGTGAAATTATTTAGGTAAAACTTCGCAATTTTAATTACATCAACATTTCCTTCTCCGATTTTATCGTCACAATTTCAGGGTTCATCAATGTGTCGCTGATAGATAGATGTTTTGGTAATTCATATTTGAAGAAGAATTTCATTGTTTCAATCTTGCTTTCATAAAAAACGGTGCTTTGGTTTGATGTATCACCGGTTTTCAAGGCTTTCTGTGCAATGGTTGCCTGTTTTAGCCATTGCCAAGCGATGGTAATTATTCCAGAAAGTTCCATAAACACGGTGGCATCGGCCAAATATCTTTCAATTTCTCCTTGTTTTGCAAATTGTTGCAAATGATTTAAGGTGGTTTTATAAGTCTCCATTGCCAAAGCCAATTTCTCGGCATAAGGAATTAGTTCATCTAATTCTTTTGCCAAATGAATGGCTTGCATTATTTCGCCTATTAGTAACTGGAACGCTTTTCCGTTTTGCATTGGTATTTTTCTCCCCAAAAGATCAAGTGACTGGATACCGGAAGTTCCTTCATAAATAGACATAATTCGAATGTCACGGTAGTATTGCTGCAAGTCAAAATCCATTGTAAAACCATAACCACCCAAAACCTGCAAGGCATTACTCACCGATGTAATCCCCGCATCCGAGGGATAGGTTTTTACAATTGGCGTTAAAATTTCCAAGAGTAAATACATTTTTTCTCTTTCTTCTCCTTCGGTTACTTTCTCCAAGTCAAAATATTTCAAACATTCATAGATAAGGCTCAAAGAACCTTCCACAATTGCTTTTTGTTGCATCAATAATCGGCGAACATCTGCGTGGTTGATGATTAATATTTGTTCTTGTGCCAAGTCTTTACTGGCAATGGGCCTGCCTTGCGGTCTTTCATTGGCATAATGCAAAGAAGCATAATAAGCCGCCGAAGCAACTGCCGCCGCCGTTTGTCCAACAGCAATTCGGGCGGAATTCATCATTTGAAACATATACGACAAGCCTTTATTCGCTTCGCCAACAAGAAAACCCTTGGTAATTCCGCTTTCGCCAAAAATCAAATGCGTGGTGGCATAACCGCGTTGCCCCATTTTTTGAAAATCTCCGGCACACACAACGTGGTTGTATTGCAATTCTCCATTCACTGGGACAAATTTTGGAACAACAAATAATGAAATGCCCTTCGTTCCCGCTGGCGCACCTTTTATTCTGGCCAATGTAAGATGGACAAAATTGTCGCAGGCTTCGTGTTCTCCGCCAGAAATAAATATTTTCTGCCCGACAATTTCATAATAATCATTTTCGGTTGGGTTGGCGGCAGTAGTAATATCCGACAGGGAACTTCCCGCTTGTGGTTCGGTAAGCGCCATTGTTCCTTGCCATTTTCCTGCTATCATATTGGGCACATAGGCTTCATTCAGTGATTTGTCGCCAAAAGTTTCTATGAGTTCTAATGCGCCGGTGGAAAGACCAATATAACCTTGGGCACTACTATTTGCGGCTTCAAAAATAAGATGTCCCGCCGAATATAAGGTAAAAGGCAATTGCATTCCGCCCTGTTCTAATTCGGTTGTGGCGCTGAACCATCCCGCATCGGCAACGGCCTTAAAAACATTTTTCAATTGCGGATGCGAATGGATTTTCCCATCTTTAAACACCACGGGTTTTTCATCCATTTCTTTAAAAAAAGGAAACATTTCTTTGTCGGCAATATCTTTTGCGGCATTGATAATCAAGTTTATTTCTTCGATGCCACTAATGTGTTCATAGCGTTTATAACCCAATAAATCTTGAATTTTATGCACTTCGTATAAAAGAAAACGAAGGTTATCCATACTTATGTATTGCTTTGTCATAACTTTTTTTGAATTTATGGGTTACTAAAATAATGTTTAATCTATGTGTTTAGCTTGTTTAGCATTTCTGTTAAATGGTATAACCGCCGTCGGCAGTGATTACGGAACCGGTACAAAATGACGATGAATCCGAAGCCAGAAATAAAGCCAAACCTGCAATATCAAACGGTTCGGCTAATT
Source organism: Flavobacterium sp. UBA5153 (assembly GCA_002413745.1). GTDB lineage: Bacteria > Bacteroidota > Bacteroidia > Flavobacteriales > Flavobacteriaceae > Flavobacterium. The sequence goes on from DHXP01000012.1 coordinate 24,141, forward strand.
GTGGCAACGACTGTTTTGATAACACGTGTTTCAAAATCTTTTCGTTTTCTATTAATGCCTGACTGAATTTTGTGTTGATTAATCCCGGACAAATGACATTGGCTCTTATGGAATCTTTACCCCATTCTTTTGCCAAAACTTTTGTGAGCGCAATTAAAGTGGCTTTGCTAATGCTGTATAATCCCAAACCTAATCCGGGAGTAATTCCTTCGATGCTACTAATGTTGATTATGGAACCGGCTCCTCTTTGTTTCATAAGCGGATAAGCCAATTTGCACAATTCTAAAGGGCCTTTTACATTGACTGCCATTATTTTGTCGAATGTTGAAATGTCAGTTTCTATTATTGGACCAAAACTTGGATTGATGGCGGCATTATTTACCACAATATCAATTCCTCCAAAATGTTCTACAGTTTTATTTACCAATTTTTTTATTTGGATAAAATCGCCCATATTTGCAGCAATCCCAATGGCTTCAATGCCTTCGTCCAAAAACTCTCTTACTACTTCGTCTACTGCTTCCTGCTTGCGACTGACAATCACGATTTTTGCGCCTTGTTGGCCCAATGCTAATGCGATGGCTTTACCAATTCCTTTGCTGGCGCCAGTTATGATAGCGACTTTATTGTCGAGACGAAATTTGTCAGAGATAGACATAGATAGTTTTTGATAAAGTTATGTAAATAAATAATACTATTTAAAATCAAGTTTGCATTATAAGAAAATTATACTTTCAATGAAAAGGTATTGTTGTGAATAAGTTTAATAACACATTGATTCAACTGTTTATTTGAGGTTTTGGTATGTTGGTTATAAAAATGGAATTTTGTATTAACTTTAGAATCAATTTTGTTGAAATGAAAAAAAATGTACTAATAAGCGGAGGAACGGGATTTGTTGGAAAGAATTTGACTGATTTGTTGGTCAAAAAAGGATATTCTGTTTCAATTTTAAGTCGAAATCTGAAACAAAACACGGAAGATATCACCTATTATAAATGGGATATTTCCAATCATTATATTGATGAAAATGCCGTTTTGAATGCGGATTTCATCATTCATCTTGCTGGTGAAAACATTGCCGAAAAAAGATGGACAGCAAAACGGAAAACGGAAATTATTGAAAGTAGAGAACAATCTATTCAGTTAATTTATAACGTTTTGAAAAAAAACAATAAAAAATTGGAAGTCTTTATTTCGGCTTCAGGAATTGGGATTTATGGTGCAGTGAATGGTTCAGCAATTTGTACCGAAGAAACGCTTCCAGCCAATGATTTTTTGGGAATAACTTGCCAAAAATGGGAAGCAGCAGCTGATACTATAGAAAGTTTAGGCATTCGGACTGTTAAAATCAGGACGGGTTTGGTATTAGGAAAAGAGGATGGATTTTTAAATAAACTGACGCCTATTTTTAAATTGAAGCTGGGTTCAGCATTAGGTTCAGGCAAGCAATATATGCCTTGGATTCACATTAATGATTTGTGTGCTATTTATCTTGAAGCTTTAAGCAACACAAAAATGAAAGGGGCTTACAATGCCGCAATTGCTGATGATATAACCAATTCAATTTTTTCTGAAACGCTAGCTAAAATTTATGGTTATTCTATTTGGTTGCCTAATGTTCCTGCTTTTTTGATAAAAATTGCAATGGGAGAAATGTCCAAAATTATACTCACAGGCAGGAGAGTTTCTTCTGAAAAGGTTGAAAAATTAGGATTCAAATTCCAATTTAAAAGTTTGGAATTGGCGCTTAGGGATTGTTTGGAAAAATAAGTTTATTTCACAAAAAATTCCGTCTTCACATTCACTGTTTCTGCCACTTTCATGCTTAATACTTTTGGGACTTCAATATTAAAATCTTTTATATTGATATCAAAATTCGAAATAATTTCCAAGCCATCCTCTACTTTTCTAAGGAAAACAATAGTTGTGATTTCTTTTGATTTCCCGTGTATTTCCAGTTTGCCTTTCATTTTAAATTCTTTGGGAGAGGTTCCAATAATGTTCCAATTAAAACCCAAAATTCTACCCTTGAAAGTAGCTTTTGGATAATGATCACTTTCCAAATAATATTCATTGAAATGGTCTTCCATTATAGCGATTTTAAAATGAAAATCTTTGATTAAGGATAAACTGTAAATTTCTCCAGTTTTTATATTTAAGACACATTGAGCTGTTTCGTTTGAAGCTTTAACTTCTTCAAATAAAGGAACAGAGGCCTCGAAATTTATGATCCCTTTATCGGTAATCATTTCTTTTTGGGCAATAATAATATTCGAAATTGACAACAGCAGTAACAGTGTAATTTTTTTCATATTGAAGTATGAATTGAATTATTTAAAGTTACGCTATTTTTTAGACAATTCTATAAAAATTGTAGGAAAAATTTGCCTGATACAAAAAGGAGAGCCTAATTCATTTATAATGGATCGAATAAATTTTATAGGTTTAGTTCACTGTCCACGTTGGCACGATTCAAGATATTTTCGGGAAGTGCTTTTTTGGCTTTGGCACCCATTTTCTTCAATTTTTCCACACTCGTGATGAGGTTTCCTTTACCCTCAACGAGTTTATTCATCGCACCTTGGTATTCGACTTTGCTTTCGTCTATTTTTTTTCCAATTTTAATTAAATCAGCCACAAAACCCTCGAATTTATCGTATAAAGCTCCAGCTTGTCGCGCAATTTCAAAAGCATTTTCCTGTTGTTTTTGGTTGGCCCACATACTGTCAATCGTTCTTAAAGTTGCTAAAAGGGTAGAAGGCGTCACGATTACAATATTTTTTTCGAAAGCTTTATTGTATAAGGTTGTGTCTTCATTCAATGCCAAAGCAAAGGCGGGTTCCATCGGAATAAAAAGCAACACAAAATCAGGACTTTCTATTTGGTATAAATCATGATAATTTTTTTCTCCCAATTGCTCCACGTGGCGTTTTATAGAATTGACGTGCTCTTTTAAATAGCCGTTTTTCAAACTGTCATCTTCTTCGTTGATGAATTTTTCATAAGCGGTCAATGACACTTTCGAATCGACAATCATCTTTTTTCCGTCAGGAAGATTGATAACTACGTCAGGAAAAACACGTTGACCACCTTCGTTGGTGTGAGATTGTTGCACATAATATTCTCGGTCTTTTTCTAATCCCGATTTTTCGAGAACTCTTTCCAGCACCAGTTCGCCCCAATTTCCCTGCATTTTGCTGTCGCCTTTCAAAGCCTTTGTCAGGTTGATGGTTTCCTTGCTCATTTGGATATTCATTTCGCGCAAGCCCAGTATTTGTTGGCGTAAAGCCGCGTGATAATCGATACTTTCTTTGTGCGTGTCTTCGACTTTCTTCTCGAACAATTGTATTTTATCCTGCAAAGGCGAAAGAATATTTTTCATATTCTCCTTATTTTGCTCGGTAAACTTGCTTGATTTTTCGTCCAGGATTTTATTGGCCAAATTCTCGAATTCCTTGGTAAACTTTTCTTGTAATTTTTCGACTTCTTCCTTTTGTTCTTTGTTGCGTTGCCAAAGATTTTCAAAATCGACTTCCTTCTTGGTGAGTTGAATGTTGATGGCTTCTTTTTCGTTGCGAATGCTTTCTTTTTCTTGATTGGTTTGTTGCAGTTGTTTGTCCAAAGCCGTTTTTTCAATTAAATATTGCTCTTTTAAATCATTCAGTTTTTCTTCTAGAAATGTTTTTTCAGACAGTGATTTGGCAGAAAAAAGTAATTTTCCAATGAAAACACCAATGGCAAGAGCGACAATAAACAGCAATAAAAACGGGAGCATATTTGACATAAAAGGATTGTTTTTGTAAAAAAGTAAAAGTAAGGAATATTATCAATTTAAGAATGTATAAGAAGATAATTTGAAAAATGTATTTTTAGATTTTAGGATTAAATCAATTTATCCTAATTGAATTGGAATATTTAGAGTTTATTTTTTTTTATAATAATTTTTTGAGAATATAAGAAATAGACAAAATAAAACAAGCCAACAAGAAATTTAGTTCTTGTTGGCTTATCATAAACAAAATACAGGATTATTCGTCTAGCTTTATATTTCCTCTGTCCTTATGATTATCGGGATTTGAATTAGGATATCGGTGTGCTGTAATATCAGAGTTGTGGTCTTTGTTTTCGATCATTCTTTGTGTTTCTTTATCTGAAAAAATCTCAAGGCTAGAACTCGGATTTTCATTATCGGCGCCAGTATTTTGTTCTGGATTGGCATCAACATTGCGTGCTCTGTGGACAATTTTTTGTTCTCCACTGCTATTGGTTTCAACTTCTGCCACAAGTTTTGTTGCTGCTGGATCGTAATTTTCAGTTGAATTTTCGGCACTGAATTCATCTGCTGTATTTTGCTTATTGTTCATTTTTTTTGAACCTAAATCAGTACTTTCCATAATGTTTTATTTTAGAGTTACTATTGTCAATTTTTATAAAGATATTCTATTTGGTTATGGTAATGCAATCATTTAACATAGGTTTTGGTTTGTGGGTATAAATGTATCGCTACGCAATTTTTAATGTTACCAAAACAAAACTATATTTGCTTTCTCTAAATTAAAATATAAATGAACCACTCTCATTTCATTATTCACAAGCCTTATGGTTATTTGAGTCAATTTATTTATGAATTGAAACGGAAAAAGAAACTCTTGGGCGAATTGCACGATTTTCCATTAGGAACAATGGCAATTGGTCGTCTTGACGAGGATTCCGAAGGATTATTGTTGCTTACTACTGACGGAAAAATGAGTGAAATCGTTCGAAGTAAAAAAGTCGACAAAGAATATTATGTGCAAGTTGACGGTATCATCAATCAGGAAGCCATTGATAAAATGAAAGAGGGCGTGGAAATTGGATTTAACGGAACAAAATATACAACTAAACCTTGCCAATCATCTCTAATTAATGAAATACCGGCTTTTGGAGCAAGAGGAAAAAAAATAAGGGACGAACGTCACGGGCCAACTTCCTGGGCTTCCATAACGGTCAATGAAGGAAAGTTTCGCCAAGTCCGAAAAATGACGGCGGCCGTTGGATTCCCAACCTTGCGATTGATTAGAGTTCGGATAGGAAACGTATATTTGAACGATTTGCAAGCTGGGGAAGTAGTTGAGGTTGAAAGTTTTTTTTCGTAATCTTGTCATTTCGACAAAGGAGAAATCTCATTAATTAATTGATGTGAGATTCCTCGTGCCTCGGAATGACAAAATAATCAAATAAATATATGTTAAACATTGTTTTAGTAGAACCCGAAATCCCCAACAATACCGGAAATATTGGCCGTTTGTGTGTGGGTACCGAAAGCCGTTTGCACCTGATTCATCCGTTTGGGTTTGTCATTAATGATAAAAACTTGAAACGTTCGGGTTTGGATTATTGGGGACATTTGGATGTTACCGAATATCAAAATAGCGAAGAATGGATTGCCAAAGTTTCCGACAAATCCCGAGTTTTCTTGATGAGTTCCCACGCCGAGAAATCTATTTATGAAGCCGATTTTCAGGATGGAGATTGGTTGGTTTTCGGGAAGGAAAGTGTGGGATTGAGTGAGGAATTTTTAAATCTATTTGAAAACCATTTGACGATTCCAATGTCGAATTTGATTCGAAGTTTTAATATCGCCAATTCGGTTGCGTTTGTTATTGGCGAAGCCAAGAGGCAGATTAGCTTGAAGATTTAAGAAATCACAAACTTCCCTTTTTCGCCATCAAAAACGATGTGTTCGTCTTTAAATAAAGTATTGAAGCTTCCTTTTGTAATCAAATTGCAAGGTTGATCCTGAACGACATTTTCGGGAGTCATAATAATTATTTCGTCGCTCAATTGTATCGCCAAATCTATGTCGTGAGTAGAAAATAATATACATTTTTGGGTTTCTTCGGTAAGTTTCTTCAATAATTTAAAAACCGAAACTTTATGCAATAAATCCAAGTGTGTTGTGGGTTCGTCCAAAATAATCAACGGAGTGTCCTGTGCCAAAGCTCGTGCAATCAAAACTTTTTGTAATTGTCCGTCACTGATTTCGTAATGTTTTTTTGTTGCCAAATGGCCAATTTGCGTGAGTTCCATTGCTTCGTTGACTTTTGCAAAATCTACTTCGGTTAATTTTCCAATCCAATTGGTATAGGGTTGTCTTCCCAAAGCGATGAGTTCAAAAACGGTCAAGTTGCTTGGGGGCAATTTTTCGGTAAGGACTACACTTAGATTTTTTGCCAAGGTTAGCGCCTCTAATTTGTGAATGTCTTTTCCGTTAAGCAAAACGGTTCCCGAAATGGGTTTTTGGATTCCAGTTATTGTTCTTAAAAGAGTTGATTTTCCAATCCCATTGGCACCAATTAAGGTAATTAATTTTCCTTCCTTTAAATTTAAGTTTAGATTTTCGGCAATGGTATATGTTGAGCTTTTGGTTTTATAACCAATGCTTAAATTTGAAGTGGAAAGGATGTTATTATGGCTCATTTTTATTTAGATTTTTTTAAACACATAGAAACATAGTTTTTTGGATTCTATAAAAGAGTTTATAGTTGAAACTTTGTTTCAAACATAGCGAAATAGTTTACTTTTCGGGTAAATTTTTAAAATATTCGTTTACAAAAGTTTTCTGCCCTTCTTTGAAAATATTGAAACAATTAAAATTAATTAAAATGCCTTTTGGAGCTTTTAAAAGTTTCATATAGGTCAGAAGCTGAGCTTCAAATATAGGATTTGGTTGTATTACTGATTTTAATTCTACAACTAAACAATTTTCAATCAATAAGTCACATTTAAAATCTATTTTTAGTTCTTTGGTTTTATAAATTAGAGGAACTTTCATCTCCGTGGAGAAATTTATTTTTCTCTGGGATAATTCTTCTTTTATGCACTGATGATAAACACTTTCGAGCAAACCTCTCCCCATTATTTTATGCACTTCTATGGCAGAACCAATAACTTCATAAGTTAAATCGTCTAAATATTTTTGTGTTATCATATTTCGATTTTTTTTATTTAATAAGACATAATTATAGTTTTTAATTTTATACTATGAAAAATCGGAGATTTTGTTTCTATCATCATCTCTCAAAAAACTAGAAAAACTATGTTTCTATGCGTTTAAAAAAAAACATTATGTAATCATTTTACGTTTTCTAATCAATAACCAAATCACGATTGGCGCTCCAAAAATAGAAGTCACGGCATTAATTGGCAACGTAATATCACTTCCCGGAAGTTGAGAAATACTGTCACATATAAGCATAATAATCGCTCCAAGAAGCAGCGTGCTCCAAAACAAAATTTTGTGATTGCTGGTTTGAAAAACTAACTTGGCAATGTGTGGAACGGCCAATCCGATGAAAGCAATTGGGCCGGCATAAGCGGTGATGCTTCCTGCCAAAATACTGGTGCCCAAAATAATAATCAATCGAGTCTTTTCATAATTCATTCCCAAACTTCGGGCATAGTTTTCGCCCAAAAGCAAGGCGTTCAAAGGTTTAATGCTCAAAAGGCTTAAAAGCAAACCAATTGCCACGCAAATTGACAAAATTACGATGGACGACCACGATAAATTGCCGAGGTTTCCCAATGACCAAAAGGTGAATTTTTGCAATTGTTCGGCCGTGCTAAAATAAGTGAGCGTTCCCACGATGGCACTGGTTAAACTCCCAAACATTAACCCGACAATCAATATTGCCATCGTGTCACGTAAGCGGTGTGAAACGGCTAAAACTGCCATTAAAACCAAGAAACTGCCCAAACTGGAAGCCAAAACAATTCCGTAAGAAGAAAGCAAAACCGAAGATAAACCGACAGGCAATAAAGTAGCTCCCAAAATAACCATTGCCACCCCTAAACTGGCACCGGAACTTAATCCCAATACATAAGGTCCCGCCAATGGATTTCTGAACAAGGTTTGCATTAATAATCCGCTGATGGATAATCCCATTCCAACGAGAATTGCTGCGATGGCTTTGGGTAATCGATAATTTATGATGATGTATTGCCAAGTTTCCTTGCTGGAATTTCCTCCTGTCAGGCTATTGAATACGTCTTTTATAGGAATGGAAACCGAGCCCAAGCTGATGTTGATTAAAAACAAGAACACGACTCCGATGATTAGGAAGGTAAAAAGAAAAGTATTTCGGTTGGTTTTGGTCAATTTATTCTAATTTCTGATAAAAAAAAAGTTTATGGTTAGGCAATAATTCGGGATGAAATATTTTGATTAAATCTTTCAAAACCCAGTCCGGTCGAGTTGGAGACCATTCGAAATAGATGATTCCTCCTTTTGCCCCTTTATTTACCGCATACGAATATACTTTTTTATTTTTAAACGAAGCAAACTGATTGTAATGCGGATTGCTGTCGCTCATTTCTTTCAAGGAAGCAAAATTGCCGGGTGCAATCCAGAATTCGGCATTTTTAGCAAGTTCCAACACATTTTCAAAAGGCAAGGGTAAGCTGCCGGTTCCTTTGGTGTTTTTCCATAAATAATCGGACTGTGCATCCTTCAAAAATAAGGAAGCCCAACTCTCTCCTTGTGGTACGAACCATTGATTTTGGTACATTGAACCGCAAAGAACAGAGGGTCTTACAGTTGCTTTTTTGGCCAGAGCCAAAGTGTTGTTGTATGCTGCTTCAATCTCCGAAAAAACCGCATTTGCTTTGGAATCTAATTCGTATAAGGCGCCAAAAAGCTTAATCCATTCGGCTTTTCCAAGGGGTGATTGTTCATTCCAATCGCCGTCGAACATCACTTTTAGACCGCTTTTTTGCAGGTTATCCAAAATAGGATTACTATTATTTAAACCAAAGCCCACAATCACGTCTGGTTTCATATCGATTAAAACTTCGGTATTCAGGCTTTCATTGGTTCCGACTTCCCTAATTTTTCCGGTGTCAATTAATTCCCGGGTTTTCTCGGAGGAAATATATGCCGTATTTGGGAAACCAATCAGTGTGTTTTCCACTCCCAACAATTCCAGCGAAGGAATATGCGTGGTTGAAGTGACTACAATCGATTTTATTGGAATTGGAATAACGGTAAACTGCTTTAAGCTGTCGGGAATAATTCCGTTTTTTTCTTTGAGAATATAGGTGAAATTCTCTTTGGCTTCCGGCCAAGGATTAGTAATTTTAACTATCGAAAAGCCTTTGCGTTTGTAGATTTCCAATCCTTTTGCATACTGAATTGAATTCTCGGAAGTTGCAATTGTGTTCTTGGAAGTTTTGTTGTTTTGTTTGCATCCAATAAAGGAAATAACAAATAAAAAAAAGAGGAATTTAAAAAAAATGGATTTCATAAAGTTTTTTTCAAGAAAGGCAAAGAGGCAATTGATTTTTAATAATGGCCTTTTAAGGAATAAACTATAATAATTTTTTCTTCTTCGAAAACCCGATATACTAAACGATGCTCGTTATTTATTCTTCTGCTCCAAAAACCGCTATAATGGTGTTTTAGAGCTTCGGGTTTTCCTATTCCGGAATAGGGAGTTTCTAAAATTACTTCTAAAAGTTGGCGGATTTTCTTCAGAATTATTGGGTCATTTGCTTTTTTGAAATGTTTCAAATGTTCGGTTGCTTCTTTAGTAAAATCTATTTCCATATATCATCAAGTTTCATTCTAGTAACTTTTCCGTCTTTCGCATCTTGAATGCTTCGTTCCATAGTGGCAACAAATTCAGGACTATAAGCACTTTCTTCGGACTTGGTTTTAAAATTTTCAAACTTGATTTTCAATGCTTCAAGAAAAGCTTTGATCACTTTTTTTTCTTCATTGTTTTTTGGATGGACGATAATTGTTTCCATAATATCATTATTTGATACAAATATATAAATAAAATTCTAATCATTTCAATTCCAAATATTCTACATTTGCAGCCGTATTGAGGTTGCTGTTTTTAATTTTAAAACCGCATTAAAAGGGAATCAGGTGAGAGATTGCAGATTATAGATCATAGATTTCGGATTGTAAAAAATCCTGAATTAAAAATCGAAAATCAAAAATCAAAAATCCTGGGCTGTACCCGCAACTGTAAGCTATCAAGCTTGTTGTTATCTACAAAACCATTGTTCAAAAATTTAGGAATTAGTGATTTGGGAATTAGGATTAAAACAATCCTTAATCTAAAATCCTTAATCCTTAATCAGGAATGAGAAGGTAAACAACAAGACGCAAGCCAGGAGACCTGCCTGTTACATTGAGTATCAAACTTTCGGGAAAAAAGGTTTGGGTATGGGTAAATTCTATGCTTTTCTCCCATTTTTATCATTAAAAATGTTTTATTAAAATGAACAACAAAATCGTTCGTATTGGTGCGTTATGCGTGCTAATGACTACTTGTGCTTTTGCACAACAAAAAGATTCCTTAATTACAAAAAATGAGAAGAAATTTGATTTCGTTGATAAAGCGATTGGAATTCCTATCAAAGATCTTGATGAAGTAGTAATTTCTGATTCCAAATTTGCTTTGGCCAAAGAAAAATCAGGGAAAGTAATTACAAAAATCACTTCCGAAGACTTAAAAAATAATGCGGGACAAAGCATTGCAACCATTCTTAATTCGGTTGCGGGGGTAGAAATTAACGGAAACCAGAGCGCTGCCGGGAAAAATTTGGGCTACTACATTCGTGGCGGAAAAAACAAGCAAGTGCTTATCCTTATTGATGGAATTCCTGTTACTGACGCCTCGGGAATTAGTTTTGAATATGATTTGCGTTTGCTTCCTGCGGATCAAGTCGAAAGTATTGAGATTATGAAAGGTGCCGCCAGTACTTTATATGGTTCCGGTGCTGCAACCGGTGTAATCAATATTACTTTGAAAAAATCGGGTAAAAAAGCCATTCAAGGAAATGCTTACATTAATGCTGGAACCAACAATACTGCTTTCACTTCAAAGACAGGTCTTCAGGATTTCAACCAAGGATTTTCGGTAAATGGAAACGTAAAAAAAGTCAACTATTTTGCTTCGTTGAATAGCACGGAAACGAACGGAATGTCGCAAATTGCACCGCCAAATGCAAACGTTAGTTATGAATCAGACCGTTTTTCAAGGATAAATTATTTGGCAAAATTAGGGTATAAAGCCACCGATAAATTGGCATTGGACTTCTTTGGAAATTTTGATAAAATCAACAATGATTATGATGCTGGTTTCGACAATACGGGTTCTAATGACACCAATTTGAATTATTCGAAATCGGAACAATTTCGATTTGGTTTTACTCCAAAATACAAATACACTAAAGGGGAATTTGTAATGAATTCAAGTTTTAATAAAATTGTGCGTTCGTATCATGATTTTAACAGCTATTCCAAAACGGTTGGTTTTTCGCAATACGAGTCAAGAAGCGTAAATGTTGATGCCTATAACAAATATGAAGTTGCTAAATCATTGTTTTTGGTAACAGGAACACAATACCAGTTTTTTGACATGAACAGCGGAACGCCTTATGGAAATATCGCTAAAGAAAATGCCAAATTCAATATGATTGATCCCTATATAACAGGAGTTTTTACGTCAGATTTTGGTTTGAATGTCAATGCCGGAGCGCGTTTAAACATTCATAGCGAATACGGAAATCAACTGGTTTATAACCTGAATCCTTCTTATGATTTCAAATCCATCCCATTAAAGATTTTAGCTTCTTACAGCACTGCTTTTGTGACTCCCAGTTTGTATCAATTGTATTCTGAATATGGAAACAAGTCTTTAACCCCAGAAAAAAACAGTACCATCGAAGGAGGTTTTGAAACACAACTTTTGGATAAAAAATTCCGATTGAATGTGGTAGGATTTTACCGTGAGCAAAATAATTTTATTGGGTTTTACTACAATCCAGTAACTTATAAAGGGAATTATACCAACATCGACGGAACCAATAAAGCCAAAGGAATTGAAATGGAAATCGCTTTTGCTTTAAGCGAAAAAATCAAATGGAATTCCAATTATACATATACGCAAGTGGATGAAGCCTTGAACCGGTTGATTCCAAAGCACAAAGTGAATTCGTCTTTGGATTTCCAAATTAATAAAAGAGCTTTTTTTAACGTGAATTATCAATATGTCGATAGCAGAAAAGACGCTTTTTTTGATGGCAATTCTTATAAAACGCAAAATGTCGTTTTGGGTTCTTACCAATTGGTAAATGCTTCCATTCGATATGAATTGGTAAAAAACAGATTGTCCATTTTTGGTGCGGCAACAAATATTTTGAATGCCAATTTCGTTGAAAATGTGGGTTATAGTACGCTTGGAAGAAACTTCAAATTGGGATTGAATATCAATTTATAATTAACAAATTTGGGTTAAACAAAATGAGGCTTTCAGTGATGAAAGCCTCATTTTTTTTTACTTTTTCTATTCCAAAGCTTTCAATAAACCTTCGGGAGCTTTTTCAAGATACATTTGGTTTTGTATGCCATTTGCTGATTTTGAATCTTTAAAATAGTCAAAATCTATTCCAGGAATTGGTTGTGCCATTTTTCCTGTTCCAGTAATTTTGGCAATGGCAGTGCTTAGAAATGGTTCCGTTGTGCTACCAAGGACATCTAGATTTCCTAGGTTTTCTTTCATTTGATACGTTGGAACCAATCCACTAGAATAATCTCCAAAACCAGCGGAATTAGCGATTTTCAAAACAAGCGGTTGCATCGCATAACGGTGGTTTGGGTTTCGGTTTGTGGCACTAAAATCAGGAGAATCATATAAAGTCACGGAACCAACATTTTTTCCAACGGTTACATCTCCTATTTGAACAACATCAATATACGGTTTCAATCCGTTGATTACCAACTCACTTGCCGAGGCCGTGCTTTTTGAAGTCAGAATGTAAATCTTGGTTAAATTTAAACTGTTGATGGGAGTAGTTCCTATTTTATCGGTAAATAAAGTATTTAAAGCAGCGGGATTGTTGGTCTCGAAATAGGACTCGATTTTGGCGTTCCATTGCTGTTTTGCAAATATTTGCGCCGTAAATTGACCTGTTATCATACTTGCCAATCGGCTTGCGGTAAGGATGGAACCGCCTCCATTGTATCGCAGATCAAGAACCAAATCGGTAATTCCTTGTGATTTAAATGTACCAAAAGCATCGTTTAAATTGGTATCGTATGTGGCATAAAAACCATTGTACATTAAATAGCCAATTTTATGAGAACCAGAATTGATTACCGTATTTGTCAAAATGGGATTTTCGTCCAATACCGTTTTTGTCAACGCCACTGATTTTCCGTTGGCTGTAATTGCTCCGGCATTATAATCGGCAAGATTCAAGGTGTAGTCGTTATTCGAACCGAACAACAATCCTTGGTAATTGCTCACGGTAAGTTGGGTTCCGTTTACGCCATAAAAAATGTCGCCACGTTTGATATTTTTTGTAGCCGCATCTGAACCTGGAACAATATAGCGAACATAACCAAAAATATCTGTCGTGCTTCCGGATTTATAAACCAACCCAAATTCAACTCCATTGTTATTCGTCGTTCCCTGAAGCTGACCTTCCAACACTAAATAATCGCTCACGATCCAGCTGAATCTATCAATGGTTTTGTCTACTCTCAAGGCATTAAATAAATCTTCGGGAACAGGATATCCAGATAAAAAAGAGTTTAGATCCGTTTGATTGGCAAATCGGGTATCAGATAAATTAGGCACGTCGGCTTGCCATAGGTAATATAGGTTTAGGCCTTTCCAAATAAAGTTTTGAACTTCAAGATTAGATGGTGCCGCAACATCGTCATTGTCTTGGCAACTTTGGAAAGTAAAAACAGCTAAAAAGAATAGAATCGTAATTTTAAATTTTGTTTTCATATTTGGGGATTGATTTAAGGCTAACGCAAAAATACCAACTTTAGTTTTATTTTATAAACTTTGCAACAAAAATAAGTTAGTTTCGTCTTGAATGTATAATCGGATTAATAAATGCTTTTATGAACCGATACGAGTTTGTGAATTTAATTGCTCCTTTCAAGGATAAAGTCTTTCGACTGGCAAAGCGATTGCTCATAAGCACGGAGGAAGCTGAAGATGCTACCCAGGAAGTTTTGGTGAAATTATGGAGTAGAAACTCGAGTTTGGATAATTACAATAATGTTGAAGCTTTTGCGATGACCATGACCAAGAATTATTGTTTGGATCAATTGAAGTCCAAAAGAACAGGAAATCTTCAAATTGTTCACGATAATTTTATTGGTAAAGAACCAAGTTTGGACAAAAAAATTGAAGATATTGACAATTTGAATTGGGTTGAAAAAATAATTGACCAATTGCCGGAACAACAGCGGTTAATTATTCAATTGAGAGATATCGAACAATATGAATTTGCAGAAATTGCGAAAATAATGGAGATGAACGAAACCGCCATTCGTGTGGCACTTTCGAGAGCAAGGAAAACGGTTAGGGAATTTATGATAAAAACACACAGCCATGGAATTAGATAAAATAGAAACACTAATAGAAAAATACTTTCGAGGAGAAACCAGTATTTTCGAAGAAAATGAGTTGCGAAATTACTTTTCTTCATCGAATGTTTTACCTCATTTGGAACAATACAAACCTATTTTTGCTTACTTTTCGCTGGTGAAAGAGCAAAAGTTTGGGCAAGAAATTCAACTGCACCCCAAAAAACGAAATGTGACGTGGTTGTCCATTGCGGCTTCGATTGTTGTTTTGTTGGGAATTGGAACAGCTATTTATGTTAACTATTATAAAGCAAATCAGCATCAGGATTTAGGAACGTATGACAATCCTGAGATTGCTTTCAGGGAAACGCAAAAAGCATTATCATTGTTGTCTAACCATATAAACTTTGGCATAGAAAGTGTACAGTATATCCAAGAATATCAGAATTCAAAAGAATTAATTTTTAAACAATAATAAATAGAACAAATGAAAAAATTTATAATCACATTAGTAGTAGCCTTAATTTCGAATGCATTTTTCGCCCAGACGGCTTTTGACAAATACGACGGGCAGGATGGAGTGACTTCGATTATCGTCAATAAAAAAATGTTTGAATTGATGAGTAAGGTGAAAATGGACACTTCGGATAAAGAAACAATGCAATATATAAATTTGATAAAGAAATTAGATAATCTAAAAGTTTTTACAACGACAAGTGTCAGAGCCACCGCCGATATGAAAGCCACTGCCGACAAGTATGTTAAATCTGCCGGATTGGAAGAATTGATGCGTGTCAATGACAATGGAAAAAATGTGCGAATATTGGTTAAATCTGGAGCTGCTGACAGCCAAATCAAGGAACTTTTGATGTTTATCGAAGGCGGAAGCAAATCAAACGAAACCGTATTGATGTCATTGACTGGCGATTTTGACCTGAATGAAATTTCTATTCTTACAGACAAAATGCGAATTCCGGGTGGAGATGATTTGAAGAGAGCAACAAAAGGTAAAAAATAAGGGGGTTCCAATTTTTTAGAATAGCCGTGTTTTTTGGATCGTTTTTGGCAAGTTGTGGTTTATGACCTTTATTGCAAAAGTATTTTGGGGAAAAACACAAAAAAAAAGGATTTCATTGCACCGGATGTTTTGCCGAGTATTTTAAATATTCAATCCAATCCTTTTTGGTGTTTAAATTTTTTACAATGGACGAATTGGTTAGTTCAATTATTGCTATTTCTGATGGGTCGACTTTTTTTATCTCAACATCTAACCTTGCGTTTTTATCGGCTGGATTTAGCAGTGTTAAAGGAGACCAAAACGCAGCGGAAAGCTTTATTGGATGACCGTTTTTACCTTCAAAATTGGGGAGAACAATATTGTTTTGGGCGCTGATGATTGTGTTGAGTCCTGTTAAATCAAGTATTGGAATATCAATAGGATTTATTAGAACAGATTGGTTTGACGGTATTTTTTTTAATACCGTTTGAAGTGTGGAGAAAGAACCCATTTCTGGGTTTTCATTAATAATAATCCTCACCTTTATCCCTTGATAATTTACAAAATGGGTTTGTGCCTCCACAAACCAAGGAATAGCGGCTAAATAATGCTGGTAATTAAAGCCCAAACCAATATAAACTTCCGAAAGTTGTGCTGTTGAAATCCGATGTATTTGCTCTAAAATCCAAAACGTTTGATTGTATTCCAACAGGCCTTTTGTAACGCCCATTCGTTCTGATTTGCCGCCTGCCAGTAATATAAAAACTGTATTATTTTCCATAATACACTTTCAATAATTGGGATGCCACGCTGATGGCAATTTCTTTCGGTGAATTACCGCCCAAATCTAAACCAACAGGACAATGAACAGGGGCAATTCCAGCCTCAAAATTCAACTCTTTGATGAGTAAATTATTGAATTTGTTTTTCTTGGTTTTACTGCCTATCAATCCAATATATTTTGTTTCGGAATGCAATGCCAAAGCTGTAATTTCAAAATCCAGTTTATGGTCGTGGGTCATGATGACCACATAGCAATTAGTCCCCCAATTGATCGCTTGTTTGTAGTGATCAAAATCAATGGCGCTGTAAGAAACGGCTTTGTCTATTCTAATGTTATCTCGCCAATTTTCTCGTGTGTCCAAAAGCGTGATGTTGAAAGGAGTATCTTTTAAAACGGCACATAACGCAACTCCAATGTGTCCGGCTCCAAATAAATATAATTCAGGAGATTGATTCATAGGTTCTATCATTAATTCTACTTTTCCGCCACAACATTGTTCAAATTCAGGTCCTAACGTATAAGAGAACTCTTTTACCTTATTTTCATGAATAGCATGAACTGCCTCATCTATTACTCGGAATTCCAATTTGCCGCCGCCTATGGTTCCGTAAATTTCTTTTTGATACGTAACAATCATTTTTGAAGCTACTTTGCAAGGTGCTGACCCTAAAATTTTTGTAACCGTAACCAGAGCGACAGGTATTTTTTTAATTTTAAATTCTTGCAGTAATTCAATCCAGTTATTCATTTAAAATAATTATTCATTGTAATTGTTTTGCCAATAAAAAAGCACATTTAAACGATGCCATAATCGCTTAATGGTAGGTTGTAATAGCGTTTGCCGGTAAGTTTAAAAATGGCATTTATAATGGCCGGAGCAATTACAGGTACACCAGGTTCGCCAACACCGCTTGGATTTTCAGTGCTTTCCACAATTTCCACATGAACGGTTGGAATCTCATTCATCCGAATCATTTTGTAATCGTTAAAGCTATGTTGCTCAATGGCGCCATTTTTGGCAGTAATTTTTCCATAAAAAGTTAATGACATTCCAAAGATAGCTGCGCCTTCGATTTGCGCTTTTACGGTATCTCTGTTAATTACGGTGCCGCAATCAATAGCGGTATATATATTATGAACTTTTACTTTGTTATCGACCATTGACACTTCAACAACTGAGGCTACATAAGAATAGAAACTATATTGAACCGCTAAACCATAAGCGTGGCCTTCGGGTAATTGTTTTCCCCAATTTGCATTTTTTGCGGCAATTTTCAATACATTCTTGAGTCGGGCAGTATTGTATTTTACTGGATCTTTAGTTTCTTCAATTCTATCGGCACCAATTAAATTCATTCGAAATTCCAATGGATCTTTATTTGCTGCAAAAGCCAATTCATCTGCAAATACATTAACCGAAAATCCGTGTGGAATATTAATTACCGACCTTATCCAGCCAATTCTTACATGAGCTGGAGCTCGACCCACTTCGACCTTAAAATTTTTGATATCAAACGGCAAATTTGAGGCACTCGACATTTCCCACCCGTCAGCATAATCAGTTCCGGGAGAAAATGTAGACAGGATAGAAGGCATTGCAAATCGGTGTAACCAGCCGGTAACATTTCCTTGATCATCTAGTGAAGCCTTCATATACTGGGAACTTACGGTATGGTAATAGCCGTGTGCTATATCGTCTTTACGTGTCCAAACTACTTGAACCGGGGCATTGATTGCTTTTGAGACCATAACCGCTTCTACGATAAAGTCGGGTTTGGATTTTCTACCAAAACCTCCACCCAAAAAAGTAACGTTTAGGGTAACTTTGTCTTCCGTGGTTCCCAAATAGTCTACAACCTCTTTCCGGGCAGTTTGCGGGTCTTGAGTGGGTGCCCAAACTTCGCAAGTATCCCCTTGAACCCAAGCCGTGGCATTAGGAACTTCCATAGGAGTGTGTGCTAAATGAGGCAGTTGATACGTACTTTCTATAGTTTTGGCAGCAACCTTGAAAGCTTCGGTCACATCACCGATTTCTTTTCCAACTTTAGCCGGTTTATGAACATTTTCGGTAATTTGATTCATGTATTTTTCAGAATCATACGCTTCGTTTTTACCATAATCCCATTCAATCTTCAACGCTGCCTTTCCTTTAAAAGCGGCCCATGTATTTGTGGCAATAACGGCTACGCCTCCAAGTGGACCAAATGGTTTTTCAATTCTAGGGATTTCAATGACTGCTTCAACTCCACGAATTTTCATCGCTGCTGTTTTGTCGAAAGATTTAACCGTTCCGAATGTGACGGGACAACGGGCAATGGCTACAAATTTCATATTGGGCAAGCGTTTGTCCAATCCGAAAGTGGCACTTCCATTTGCATATTCCTTAACATCAACACTTTTTAGATGTTTGCCAATGTATTTAAATTCATTTGGGTTTTTATAGGTAATTTTTGTTGGAACTTCAAGGGTTTTGGCAATTTCAACCAAGTCGCCAAATCCTAGTTTTTTACCGCTGGAATGAACGATAAAATGGTTTTGGGCGGTACATTCTCCTTCGGGAACTTGCCAGGTTTTTGCGGCGGCAGTAATTAGCATCGCTCTTGCCATGGCTCCCATTTTTCGCATAGGTTCATATAAAGTACGGACACTTCTGGAACCGTCCGTATTTTGATCGCCGTATTTGGCATCGCCGACCGCTTGTTTAACAGAAACTCTGGTCCAATCAGCATCCATTTCGTCTGCGATAATTGAGGTTAATGAGGTTCTGACTCCGTTCCCCATTTCAGACCGGGAAGCAGTTAAAATTAGGCTTCCGTCAGAATTTAACTGAACAAATAAATTCGGGGTAAATTCAGTGAAATCAACTGATTGTTTTTCGTTGGAAAATAGAGAAGTATTGCATGCCAGGATTAATCCGCCTGAGGCTAAACCAACGTTTTTTACAAAACTTCTGCGGCTCATGTTTTGAATATTTCCCATTATTTGCTTTGTTTTTTAAGTTCAACGGTATGGTGAATGGCTTTTTTTATGCGTTGATACGTTCCACAACGGCAAAGATTGCCGCTCATGGCTTCTTCAATGTCGGTATCTGTTGGGTTATCATTGGCATTGAGTAAGGAAGCTGCCGTTATTAATTGACCAGGTTGGCAATAGCCACATTGCGGCACATTCAAATCAGACCATGATTTTTGCAACAATTGCAAGTTTTCTGAGATTCCTTCAATGGTTACAATATTTTTTCCCACGGCTTCGGAAACAGGGGTCATACACGAAAAAACATCTGAATTGTCAATCAATACTTTGCACGAACCACAGGAACCGATGCCGCATCCGAATTTAGTGCCGGTAAGTCCAATAATATCTCTAATAGCCCAAAGTAAGGGCATTTCCGGATCTACATCTATCTTGTATTTTTTTTCATTAATTAGAAGAGTAATCATACTGTTTTCAATTAGGTGTTAAAGAGCCCACAAGTTAAGATTTTTTTTCAATTTCGGTATCATTTTTTATTCGTTCTGAAACTTTGAAAATTAGGTCTAAATTATGGTTGATATTCCTGACAATTTTCATGAAATGGAATGGTGCATTCTTTATATTTAGGGAGCGTTAAGGGGAATTTTCAAAAAAAGACTGCCATTACCGGAAACCTAAATTTAATTGATTATTAACAGGTTACATTTGGCAGATATTAATTTAATATGGCTGTCCGCTAAGCGGACTAAGTCTATTTTATTGGCCACTGATTACGCAGATTTTGCTTCGCTTGTTTGACCTTTGGTCTCGGGTTGCAAATCCGCGCTAACGAACCGAGAGACATATCCGCGCCAGCTGGGAGTATACCATTAAAGACTTTTTATTAGATAAACAATTAGAAATACACTTACTAAAAAAATGAATGCTGTCAGCATGGTTATAAGTAATGAGGAATGGGTATAGTATCCTTCATTTATTTGTTTTTCTGTTTGCCTATATCTGATGTAGGAGAGTATTGATGTTACAGTTCCCACAGCCACCAAAACTATTCCAATAATACCGGAATATCCCTTGGAGTGAATAATGTTCTCTTTGCCAAGCATCATAGAAACTTGTTTTACAAATAATGCAAACTTTACCACAACAAAACCAAATGCCATAATACCTATACTGGTTCGCATCCAGGCAAGGAAGGTACGTTCATTCGCTAAATGTTCACGTGAATTATCTTGTTTTTTAGGGTCACTCATTTTAAGACATATTTATTAACAAATATAGATAGTAAGATTGCAGTATTAAAATTAAACCAGGGAAAATGTATCGTAAGATGTAGCTTTATAATCAGGGTTTTTAATCAAATATATTGCCATTGCTTCAACAGTTTTAGTGGATAGATTTTGCCTGTTAGTGCCCAATTTTTCTGGTACACCCTGCACGGTGACATATGCAGCTTTGTATATTTGCTCTTTTATCAGTGGTTCTGCACCAATAAATATTTGCTGAATACGATGGCTTTTTGGATTTTCAATTCTCATTTTTACGCTTAAGCCAAGACATCTTTTTATGTAACCGCCCATTTGTTTCATCGGCTCAACAGAAAATGTTCGTTCAAGATTTTCTTCAAGCATTAGTATTATTTCTTCACCGCTTAATTCCACAGTCGATACTACAGGGTTCATAGGAATAATATTGTATAAATCCCATTTTGTTATTGCACCAACAGCAATTGGCACTCCATACCGCCAGCCATTTGAAAAAGCAAGGTCAGCATTACTTATTGATTTTATGGCTGATAATAAAAGGTCATCCATTGTAGATGCGATTGTGTTATATCTGTGCAGTATAATTTTAGACTGACCTAATACTTCTTGCTTCAAATATTGATAGGGCTTCATTATGCCTTCCACTAAATTTCCAATCTCTTCATCTGGCTTTACAGTTGTATCAATGGTGATAAGTTCGTAGCTAAAGTCAACAATTTTCTTTTGTTCAATTTTTAGTTTTAAGTGACCTAAAAAAGACCCGTGACAACCGCACTGAATAATGATAGCATCATTAATTTTTACAGCTTCGTATAAACGGTTGTGGGTATGGGCACTTAAACAAATATCAACACCGGCAACATTAGCTAACAAGTCCACATCTTGCGGAAATCCATTGTGAGAAAGAAGGATAATGAGATTTGCACCTTCATCCTTTACACGTTGAACCATTATAGGTAATTCTTTTGCTCCATCCGTAATTTTCAATCCTTCACTAAAATGCTTAGGCATTGTTTTGTCAATAATATTTGAGCAAATGCCAATTACAGCTATTTTTAAATCTTCAACTTCGGTTATGATGTAGGGTGGAAGAAAAAGGCTGCCATCTTCGTTGTAAACATTAATTCCCAAAACAGGATAATTCAATTGATTTGCAAGTTTTTTTAATTGAACAGGACCATAAGCAAAATCCCAATGACCTACCATTGCGCTAAACCCCATTTTATTTAATATTGGAATTATCGCTTCTCCTTTGGATTGAACCAATGGTAATGTGCCGTGAAAAGTATCTCCTCCATCAAACAATAGAGTGTTCGAATTATTGTTTCGAATATCCTTTACAATTGAAGCAATCGGAGCATATCCTCCTGCTGTTTCTACTATTTCCTTTCCACCTTTGTAAAATAATTCAGGATGTGGTTCAAGATAACCATGAACATCGTTTAGATAAGCAATTGATAATTTCATTTTGGCTTTTGTCAGGTTCTAATAATAGTTTATGGAATGTTAATTCTGTTTTTCTGTTGAAATCCCGAAGGGATAATACAACACACTAAAATTAATAAAATTTTTGATGATAAAACTTGCCACACGCACAAAAAGAAGGATTGCTACTGTGCCAGAAATTTGATTGGTGAAATACAACACTGCAATTGTGGCGGCCACAAGTATTCTCACTGTCTTGTCAAAAATTCCCATGCTTGCTTTCATTTGCATAGTATTTTAAGCATTTAATAAATTTTAATTTTTTCGGTAAAGTTAGATTACTTTGTTTAAGTGATGTTATACAGTTTTAGAGATTAGTTGCATCATTCACACCTTCCCGTTCTGGTTGACTTTTCAAGACGAATTTTGTCAAAGCAGGATTATTCTCTTTTGGATTATACTTTTTAAACAAACTAAATAAATGAGTTAGTTTGTTGGCACGAACGGAACGCTTGTGTTAACGAGGGGATTATATAGGATTATCAGGATACACCTAATTTTAAATTTTCGTTAAAAAATGCCATTTCTGGAAGTGCCTTTTTTTAAAAGGACTGAATTGGAGAGCAACATCTGGAGCTTCGGGTTTGGTTAGTTTTCTATAATCTTGAATTGCTTTCTCCGTCTTAGCAGTTTCTAAAAGCAGTTTTTCTTTTATTTTGTTAGTCCCCATAATTTAATAGGAATGTGGCACTCAAAAGCGAACGGATTTATATTCCTTTTGAAAACTTGGTTTTGCAACCACAATCTGCCAAAGATTTAACCTTCGGGAACGAAAGGAAGCTGCCGAGGTGGCCAGATAAAAATTCCACATTCGGTAAAACGTTTCATTATACTCCTTTTTTAAAGAATCCCTGGATTTTTTAAAATTTTCTTGCCAAGCCATTAAAGTATAATAATAATGTAAACCAATGTTATGCAAATCCTCCAGAAGGAGTTTTTCTTCCATTGCTTTTCCTATTTGGGTCAAAGAGGGAATTAATCCGCTGGGGAAAATATATTTATGAAACCAAGGATCAGTATTCAAATCAGTTTTATTGCTGGCAATAAAATGCAATAGGCAGAGACCATTATCGGTTAGATTTTTATTGATAATTTTCATAAATTTACCGTAATTCTTATAACCTACATGCTCTAACATTCCAATGGATACAATACGATCAAATTGTTCGTCAATATCCCTATAATCCTGAAAACGAATTTCAACATCCAATCCTTTGCAACGTTCAATGGCTAATTTTTGTTGTTCCGTTGAAATAGTGATGCCAACAACGTTCACTTTGTAATTTTTTGCGGCATAATAAGCAAATCCGCCCCATCCACAACCAATGTCTAATATTTTTTGACCCGGTTTTAATTGTAGTTTCTCGCAAATCAATTTCAGTTTTTGTTCTTGTGCTTCACTTAAAGTAGATGCCCCTTCCCAATAACCACAAGAATACATCATTAAAGGATCGAGCATATTTTTATAAAATAGGTTGCCAATATCATAATGATGGGCTATGGATTGAAGTGCTTTAGATTTAGTTTGAAGATTAAAAATTTTTGCTTTAAGAGCTAACAAAATAAATTTCCAGTTATTTTGAAGCTTTTTTTCTATTCCATTTGTAAATATTTTATTAAAAAAAGTGTCTAAGTCTTCACAATCCCACCAGCCTTCCATATAACTTTCTCCCACGCCAAGCGATCCCTGGCTTAAAACACGTTGATAGAATTTTGGATTATGAACCTGTATATCATACGGCTTGTTACCATTGATAGTAATTCCAGTCTCTGAAATTAATTCCTGTACAGCTGCTTTATATTTATTCATTTTAATTTTTTCATATTTTAATTTACTTATTTTATACCCGCTGGGTGTAATTGTTTTCTAAAAATAAGCAGTTTGAATAGTATTCAATATATTGAAATTCAATATATTGAAGTAAAAAAAACAAATCAATATCTATATCAAATGTAGCGATAAATTATTTAAGAATTTATAATTTCTTTGAATTGTGAGTATGAAATCACATCTGGAATCGGTTGTAAAACGGCCATGATGCTTGTTGTACTAACAGATGGTTTTAATCGCTTTGAAAACAGCACTCAACTTTGTTCATTTTGTGGACAGACTCCAGTAACCAAGCAATCTGGAATTAGCATCAAAGGAGGACCAAGAATAAGGAAGATTGGTAATTCAAAACTGGACTTGCTAACTTTGCCCGCATAAAAAGTTGAGAATAAAAACCCTAATTTTAATGCTAAAATAAAAGCTTTTAGATCAAAATTTAGAGGCGATAGAAACGTTGAGTTTTTTCTTTTTAGGCTAACTACTATTTATGCGTGATTTTTATCGCTCCACAGGTTTTGGGATTGATCCATTAAAAATCTCATCGTACATAAATCGTACATGTTTAAAACTAAAAAAATTCTAACTACTTTATTTATAAGTAATTAGAATTTTATTTTTGTTCCAAAAGTGACCACGGCGGGATTTGAACCCGCACGCCCTTGCGAGCACCAGCCCCTCAAGCTGGCAAGTCTACCGTTTCTCCACGTGGCCGTTAATAAAAACTGGAGAGACATTGCAATGCAGCGTCTCTCCAGTTTTTGTGACCTGACTGGGGCTCGAACCCAGGACCCCAACATTAAGAGTGATGTGCTCTACCAACTGAGCTATCAAGTCTTCAGACTCTCAAGATTCTTTTAACTAATGTATTCTATTGTGACCCGACTGGGGCTTCCCGATTTGCTGCGCTATCGGGATAAACTTCTTCGCCGCGACTAAATAATATAAAAAAAGTGACCCGACTGGGGCTCGAACCCAGGACCCCATCATTAAAAGTGATGTGCTCTACCAACTGAGCTATCGAGTCATTGATTCAAGAAAAGTATTTGATAATCACAAATTTTGTGACCCGACTGGGGCTCGAACCCAGGACCCCATCATTAAAAGTGATGTGCTCTACCAACTGAGCTATCGAGTCATTTCTTTTCTTGAATGCGGGTGCAAATATAAGGTCTTATTTTTAATTTTTCAAAGCTATTTTAGTATAAATTTGTCTTTTTTAATCAAAAGGACTTAATGTCCTAGTATATAAGGTTTTATTCAAATGAGAAAAATTATTTTATTAGGTTATATGGGGTGTGGGAAGTCTACAATTGCAAAAAGACTTTCAAATAGCACAAAAATTCCCTTTATGGATCTGGATAAATGTATCGAAGAGAGAACAAATTTGTCCATAAATGAAATTTTTGAACAGAAAGGCGAAATTTATTTCAGGAAACTGGAACACGAAGTTTTTGTTGAATTATTGAATTCACCCGAAAATTTAATTATAAGTTTAGGAGGGGGAACTCCATGCTATGCGAATAACCATGAATTATTGAAAGGAGAAAACGTATTGTCCATATATCTGAAAGCCTCGATTGAAACTTTATTTGACAGGCTGGTTTCCAATAAAAGTAAACGGCCTATTATTGCCGACAAAAATGAGGACGAAATGAAAGAATTTATTGCCAAGCACCTTTTTGACAGAAGTTTCTATTACAACCAAGCGCAATATAAAGTGAGCGTAGATGATAGGACAAAAGAGGAGACGGTTATGGATATTCTTGCCATTTTAGCTTAAATAAGCATAGTCATCACCATTTTTATCAAAAACTACTTGTACGTGCTCTAATAATGATGTAGACAGGGATATTCCTTTGAAATCGGCTTTTATAGGGTATTTTTTGTGATTTCTATCCACAAGCACGGCAGTTTTGAATTTTTTCAAGGGAACGTCCAGAAAATGTCTTACCGCATAGATTAATGTAGTTCCAGAATTCAACACATCATCAACAAGGATCAACCCTTTATTGGCATATTGCTCTTTTGTCAAGGAAGTGTGAATGGGTAGTTCAGGATTCAGTTTGTTGATTTGAACTTCACATAGCGAGATTTTTAGGGGAGAAATAGTTTCCAGTACTTCGGTGATTTTTTTGGCAAAAGTAAATCCGTTAGCCGCAATTCCTGCAATGACAATTTCTTCCTCATCAACAAATGTTTCATATATTTGATAAGCAATTCTTTTTATGGTGTGCTCAATTTCTTGATTCGATAAGATGATATTTTTGCTCATTGGAATTATTTTTTTTCAAAGGTAAAAAAGAGTTCGCTCTCTTTTCTGGGTTTTACCGAATTATAAATATTTTTATTTTTTTTGGTGTAAAATTAGATGGAAATATTTTTGATTATTCAGTTTCATCAGAATCTGTTTTTACTTCATTTCCAAACTCGTCAATATCCCGTCTGTCTTTTTTTGTTGGCCTTCCTGTTCCGGTCTTTCGATAATGTTCCTTCGATAATTTTAATAGTTCTAAATGTTCGTAGGCTTCTGCCGGGGTTTCATTTTTCCGATAAATATCAACCAGTTTAGCTCCAACACGATTGTCCGGTATATCCAGCACGGTAATTATTTGCGTGATTTGGTCTTTTCTAAAAGTGATTTTATCAGTGGGGAAAACTTCTTTTGATGGTTTGGCGACTTGGCCATTTACGGTGACATGATTCTTTTTACAGGCTTCGGTAACCATGTTTCTAGTCTTATAATAACGCATGCACCATAAATATTTGTCTATTCTCATAAATTTTCTAAAATCGAAGTTAAATTGTTTACAAAAATAAATCAAAATTGTATCTTGCGCACCTAAAAATTAGCAATAATGAACAAATTTCGGTATTATTTTATTTTATTAATTACAACAGTCTCTTTATTCTCATGTTCGAAGAATAATGCACCCACAATTGAACCACCACGAGACTATGCAGCACAATTTACCGCAGATAATACTGATATTGAAGAATATTTAAAAACAAATTATATAACCGTCATCAATCATCCAGGTTTTTCAGATGACCAAGACGTAACGATTTCAAGTATTTCAGCCGGAGAAACATCTATTTGGGATCAAACAACCTATCAACTTAAAAGTAGGGATGTGAATCTACACAATATAACTTATAAACTTTACTATTTAGTGCTAAGACCTGGTGTAGGCCAGTCACCATGTAATGTTGATGGAGTGATGACATCATATAAGGGGGATTATTTACAGCGTGTAGTTACCACAGGCACTGCCACAACGGTTACTGCCACTGATTTTGAAGAGGTAAAATATCCACAACAATTTTTAAGCTTATATAGTACGATAACAGGATGGGGAGAAATTTTCCCACAATTCAAAACAGGAACCTACGCATCAAATCCAGACGGAACAGTTTCCCATAATGATTTTGGTGCAGGAGTTATGTTTGTGCCTTCCGGATTGGCTTATTATAATTCTGGAGCGGGTTTAATCCCGGCTTATGCTCCCTTGGTTTTTAGCTTTAAATTATTTGAAATTCAACGATTAGATCAGGATGGTGACGGTGTTCCGTCTTATCTAGAGGATATAAATGGAGATGGTTACATGAGAACTTTGGCAACGGGAGTTATTAATCCTGACGATACTGATGGAGATGGAATTCCTAATTTCTTGGATGTTGATGATGATGGAGACAACTATACCACTAAATTGGAAATTAAAAATCCATTAACTGGATTGCCTTATCCATTTGCAGATATTCCGACCTGTAGCTCAGGGAAGAAAAATTATTTAGATGCAACTTGTCATCCGTAAATTTAAAATACAGACATAAAAAAATCCCGTTCCGATAAATTATCAGGACGGGATTTTTTTGATTGCCACTTTGACAAAGTTTAAAACTTTGTCAAAGCTAAATATTACTTTCTCTTGATCACTTTTTCAACAGCTTCAACAATCGCCTGATTGTTCAATTTGTATTTGTCCATTAATTGTGCAGGTGTTCCGCTTTCGCCAAAACTATCCTGAACGGCAACAAACTCTTGTGGAGATGGATTATTCAAAGCCAAAACTCTCGCAACGCTTTCGCCAAGACCACCAAGAATATTATGCTCTTCGGCAGTAACAATACATTTGGTTTTTGCCAAAGATTTCAAAATTGCGGCTTCGTCCAATGGTTTGATGGTGTGAATATTGATTACTTCGGCTGAAATTCCTTTGGCTTCCAAAGCTTCGGCAGCAATAAGTGCTTCCCAAACTAAATGACCAGTTGCGATGATGGTAACATCAGTTCCTTCGTTTAAAAGGATGGCTTTGCCTATTTCGAAAGGTTCGTCGGCAGGCATGAAATTAGGCACGACGGGACGTCCAAAACGCAAATAAACAGGACCGTGATGGTCTGCAATTGCCAATGTGGCCGCTTTGGTCTGATTGTGATCGCATGTATTGATTACCGTCATTCCCGGCAACATTTTCATCAATCCAATGTCTTCAAGAATTTGGTGTGTTGCGCCATCTTCTCCCAATGTCAATCCGGCGTGTGAAGCACAAATTTTTACGTTTTTGTCAGAATAGGCAACTGATTGACGAATTTGGTCGTAAACTCTTCCAGTGGAAAAGTTGGCGAAAGTTCCCGTAAAAGGAATTTTTCCACCAATGGTTAATCCGGCTGCAATACCAATCATATTGGCTTCGGCAATACCGATTTGAAAAAAACGCTCCGGGTGATTTTTCTTGAAATCATCAAATTTTAACGAACCAATTAAATCAGCACAAAGTGCCACCACTTTTTCATTTTTTGCTCCTAATTCTGTCATTCCCGCTCCAAAACCCGAACGAGTATCTTTACTTCCTGTATTTGTATATTTTTTCATTTTCCTCCCCCAGCCCCTCCGAAGGAGGGGAGTTCCTATTGGGGTAAATAGGGTTTTATATTTTTATTTATCAATTTTGTAGCTGTTCCTCCCCTTCGGGGAGGCTAGGTGGTGATTAATAATCGCTTTCGGCTTCAGTATAGTTTTGACCCAAAGCATTTTCGAGTTGCGCATCGTTAGGCGCTTTTCCGTGCCAAGCGTGACTGTACATCATAAAATCTACTCCGTTACCCATTTCAGTATGCAACAATACGCAAACCGGTTTTCCTTTTCCAGTTCTTGATTTGGCATCGTTCATTCCAGCAATAATGGCTTCAATGTCATTTCCTTTTGCAATTTCGACAACATCCCAGTCGAATGCTTCGAATTTGGCACGAATACTTCCCATTGCCAAAACTTCGTCTGTCGTTCCGTCAATCTGTTTTCCGTTTACATCGACAGTTGCAATAAGGTTATCCACTTTTTTGGCGGAAGCATACATAATGGCTTCCCAGTTTTGACCTTCCTGCAATTCGCCATCGCCATGCAAGGTGAAAACCAAGTGGCTGTCATTATTTAATTTTTTTGCTTGTGCAGCACCAATAGCCACCGATAATCCTTGACCAAGTGAACCCGAAGCGATTCTCACGCCAGGCAAACCATCATGGGTAGTTGGGTGACCTTGCAATCTTGAATTGAGAAGGCGGAAAGTAGCTAATTCCGAAACCGGAAAATAACCGCTTCTTGCTAAAACGCTGTAGAAAAGGGCAGAAAGATGACCGTTTGAAAGGAAGAAAAGATCTTCTCCAATTCCATCCATATCAAAACCTGGTTTTCTGTCCATTATGTTTTGGTACAATGTGACCATAAATTCGGTGCAACCAAGAGAACCTCCGGGATGACCTGAATTGACAGCGTGAACCATACGAAGAATGTCTCTTCTGACTTGGATAGTTAAATCGTTTAATTGTTGTGTGTTAGGCTTCATTTTATATGTAAAAGTTAAACTGTTGCAAATGTAATTTTTATTTCGGCGTAAGACAAATGATTTTTGGAATAGTTATTTATGGTATATGGCAATAAAAAAAGTCCCGCAAATACGGGACTTTCAAAAAGTATTCGGTACAGTTGAACACTTTTTTTATTTTACAATGGGTAATGCATTTCCGAAAATTATGATACTGCGTCGGCAATTTTTATTGTTGGAATCAGAGTCACTTTTGATTTTATGGAATTGGAAATTAAACAGGCTGCTTCTGATTTTTGAAGGACTCTTTCGGCTCTGTCTTTGTCAGATTCCTTTGTGATGACTAATACGGGTTCCAGAATTATTTCGGTCATCAGTAATTTGCCTTCCACTTGTTCTAATTTGCCTTTTGCAGGACAATTAAAACTTGTAAATTCTAATTTTGAGTTTTCGGCAACGGATAAAAAAGTGGTCATAAAACAACTGCTTGCCGCTGCTGTCAGCAAATGTTCGGGTGACCATATTCCTTCGATTCCGTTGGGGAATTGTGGAGGAGTGGCCACTTCAATGGATTGATCCAGTTCTGGAGACGAAATTTCGCCTTTTCGATCTGAAATCCAACTGAGGTTCACGTTGTAATAATGTGCTTCCATTTTTGATTTTTATTTAATTTCTTCAAATTCAACTTCTTCAATTTTATCGGAATTGCCCTTTTTTATTGGTACAGCGCAACCATTTGATCCACAACAACCAGTATTGGTAACTGCTTGAAACATAAAAAATGCGGCTACAACTCCTGAAAATATACTATGGGTTTCAACGGCTTGGACGGCGATATAAATACCTAAACCCAAACGTAGAAAACGCATAAAGTGCCAACCCGTTAATAGTGTTTGTTTGATCATCCTATTTTGTTTTCTAGACGACCCCAACCGCCACCATTGTGAACTAGGGTATATCCATTTGATTTCAAAATACTTTTTGCCGATGCACTTCTCATTCCTGAAGCACAACAGGTAATAATGGTGGTTTCTTTTTTAATTTTTGAGAAATGGTTTGGAAGGGTGTTCAACGGAATATTTAAAGAACGTTTAATGTGCCCTTGTTGGTATTCTGCCTTGCTGCGAACATCAATTATTATTGCTCCTTCTTGTATCAATTTTGCAAAGTCCACTTTTGGTCCAAATCCGAATAGTTGCTTGAGTGTGTTTATCATTGTTATTTATTTGTTTTGAGAATTATAATAATTTACACTTAACCATGAACCTCCATTATAACACTCAATTCCGTATTGTGAAAGGAAATGGTGTGCTTGTCCGCTTCGGCTTCCCGATGCACAACAAAGTACTAATGGTGCTTCGAGTTTTTGTAATTCTTCTATTCTTTGTGGGATTTCATTCAAGGGAATATTGATGGATCCGACAACATTGCCTCCCAAAAATTCTCCATAGGATCGCACATCCACTATTGTGCCTTTTTTTTCTGTAATAATTTTTTCTATGTTCATTTTTAAAATAATAAACTTGTCATGATTTTACTCAAGAAAGTGTGTTTGAATTTATAATGGGGCAAAGTTAGCATATCAACTAAAGCTTAACAGTAACTTTAGTTACATAATTGAAATTTATTTTAGCCAAAGTCAAATAATTAAGAATTGATAGCAAGGAAGTGTGGGGTAATTACAAAAAAGTCCCACCGAAGCAGGACTAAAGATTTTCATCTACGGCATATAGCCTTATTGTGATAAGATTAAAGATTAGAATAAAATTTTCACTATTCAAATGTACATATAAAATAATTAGGTTTGAATGTGGAAAACCGTAAAATATTCAATTATTTTCTTATTAACTTTAGAAATTCTTAAAAAGACAGATTATTATGGCAAAAATATTAGGATTGGATTTAGGGACAAACTCAATTGGGTGGGCGATTGTGGAGAAAGATAGTAGTGATTTTTCATTAATTGATAAAGGAGTTCGGGTATTTTCGGAAGGAGTAAAATCAGAAAAAGGAATTGAAAGTTCACGTGCAGCTGAAAGAACAGCTTTTAGAAGTGCCAGAAAAATCAAGTTTCGTAGAAAATTACGAAAGTACGAAACTCTAAAAGTACTTTCTTTAAACGGAATGTGCCCTTTGTCAATTGAGGAAGTTGAAGAATGGCGTAAGTCGGGCTTTAAGCAATATCCGCTAAACCCTGAATTTTTGAAATGGTTGCGAACCGATGATGACCAAAATATAAATCCCTACATTTTTAGAGATAGAGCCAGTAAACAAAAGGTTTCGCTTTTTGAGTTAGGAAGAGCTTTGTATCATATTGCGCAAAGGCGTGGGTTTTTGAGCAACAGATTAGACCAATCTGCGGAAGGTGTTATCGAGCAACATAAACCAGGTTTAGAAGATATTCTTGAAAGTGTTTCAACTATTTCCGAACTTCAAATGGAACTTACAGACTATTTTCAAGATCGTGATTTAATTGAACGCAAAGCCACGGATTTGGACGAAGGAGAAAAGAAATTGAAAACCTTATACAATTCATTTCTTAAAACGATTAAAGATAACCCAAAAGATTTTGAGAAAACTAAATCCATTCTCATAGAACGTTTAAACAAGAAAGAAGATTTAGGAGCTGTCAAACAAAAGATTGGCGAGATTTCTCAAGCTATGAAATTGGGAAATTATACCACTTTAGGACAATATTTTTTCAGCTTGTATAACAAAGGCAAAATCAGAAATCAATATACTTCTCGTGAAGAACATTACCGTTCTGAATTTGAAGTTATTTGTTTGGCTCAAGGAATTGAAGGAATTATAGCCTCTGAAAAACTTCCCGAAAAAAGATATTTTGGATTAGCTAAAGAACTTTATAAAGCAATCTTTTTTCAAAGACCGTTAAAGTCCCAAAAAGGCTTAATTGGCAAATGTACTTTTGAAAAAAGCAAGTCCCGATGTGCAGTCTCGCATCCAGATTTCGAGGAATACAGAATGTTGTGTTTTATCAATACGATTAAGATAAAAACTCCTGACGATGAGGGTTTACGATTCCTTACAAACGAAGAAAGATTGAAAATCATTCCCAAGTTTTTACGTAAAAAAGACAACTTTAATTTTGAAGATTTAGCCAAGGAGTTAGTGCCAAGTGGCAGTAAATATGCTTTTTATAAATCGTCTACAGCTGCAACTTTCAATTACTTGTTTAATTATAATATGAATTCTTCCGTGAGTGGATGTGTGGTTTCTACTTCATTTAAAAATGCTTTGGGTGAAGATTGGAAGACTAAAATCTATAGCTATGAAACTCTTAATAAGAATGGTGAAAGTGTAACACGAAATGTAGATTATAATGATTTATGGCATTTGATTTCCGTATCTACATCTGATTTGTATTTGCAGGAATTTGCAAAAGACAAATTGAAATTAGACGATAAAAAAGCCATTTTATTCAGCAAAATAAAACTAAAGAAAGACTTTGCCAGTTTGAGTTTAACGGCAATTAATAAAATAAATCCTTTTTTAAGAGAAGGATTATTGTATTCGCACGCTGTTTTTATGGCAAATATTGAAAATATTGTAGATGCCGACATTTGGAAAAACCTTGATGACAGGAAATATATTCAAACTAAAATCGCCGAATTAATAGACACAAATACCTTTGATAATAATTTATTGGAAATTGTAAATGGACTTATTAAGGAATGTAAAGTTGGAGGTTTCTATTATTCAAAAGAAGCAGAAGCCGCATACAAATCAGATTTAGACAAAAAGGTGAGTTATTTTGTGAAATCAAATAAAATTGAAGACCAAAAAGAAACTATCATAAACGAATTGTTCCCCGTTTATATTGAGCAACTTAAGAAATATGAGTTCTTGACAATAAAACGATTAGACGAAAAAGTATTTGATTTTTTAGACGGTCAAAATGATGATGGACAAGTTTTTTGTAACGCCAAGAATAAGCTTAAAAAACTATATCATCCGTCGGATATTGATGTTTTTAGAAAACAAATTTCAAAAGATGGAAATGGAAACGAAAAATTAGTTTTAGGAAGTCCGTTGATTTCGTCGATAAAAAATCCAATGGCAATGCGAGCCTTGCACCAATTACGGAAAGTATTGAATGCCTTAATTGTTGAGGGTCAAATCGATGAAAAAACGAGAATTCATATTGAAATGGCTCGAGAATTAAACGATGCTAATAAGCGAAAAGGAATTCAAGATTATCAAAGAGACATAGAAAAAAACAGGAAAGAGTATATTGATGAGATTAAAAAAGATTATAAAGCGGCGAGCGGTATAGATATAGAACCAACAGAAGATGATATATTACGGTATCAATTATGGATTGAACAAGATAGAAAAACAATTTATGAAGAACAATATACCAATATTAGTATTAGTCAAATTATAGGTAGTGACCCTGATTATGATATAGAACATACTATTCCTAGAAGTAGATCGCAGGACAATTCACAAATGAACAAAACCTTGTGTAGCAAGCGATACAATAGGGAGGTTAAAAAGAATAAAATGCCTATTGAATTGAGCAATCACAGCGATATTTTAGCTAGGGTCGCGCCATGGCAAAAAAAATATTTGGAATTAGAATATAAAATAATCGGAATTTCAAGAGCCATTAAAGCGGCAACTACAAAGGAACAGAAAGATAGAAAAATAAGATTCCGCCATAAATTGAATTTGCAAAAAGATTATTTCAAAGGAAAATATGAACGATTTACTTATAAAGAACCAAAAATAGGTTTCAAAAACAGTCAAATTCCAGATACAGGAATTATAACCAAATATGCCAGTGCGTATTTAAAATCATATTTTGGTAGAGTAGAAGCCGTAAAAGGAGGAATGGTAGCCGAGTTTAGAAAAGCGTGGGGAATTCAGGAAAGTTACATTAAAGACGGCAAGAAATATTATGAAATCAAAGACCGTAGCAAACACACGCACCATTGTATCGATGCCATTACGATTGCTTGTATGACCAAAGAGAAATATGATATAATGGCGCACGCTTGGGATTTAGAAGACGACTTGGATAAAAATCAATACAAATTGATGAAGTCAGTTCTCGAACAATCAAAACCTTGGAAAACCTTTACCGAAGATTTAAAAAAGATTGAGGAAGAGATATTAGTTTCACATCACACGCCTGATAATGTCAAGAAACAATCTAAAAAGATTATTAGAATTCGGGGCAAAAAGCAGTTTGTTGCCGAAATGGAAAGTGATGCAAACGGAAAAAGTGTTCCAAGAAAAGACAGCAATAACAAAATTATTTTCAAGAAGGATTCCAAGGGAGAAAAAATGGCGCGTTTTCATCAAGGCGACACCGTTCGGGGTTCTTTGCATCAGGATAGCATTTATGGGGCGATAAAGCAACCAGAAATAGATGATAATACAAACAAACCTAAACATACATCTAAAGGTGCTTTTGTAATTAAAAAAGATGAAAAAGGTATTGATGAAATTAATTTTGTGATTCGTAAAGCGTTATCTAAATTATCAGAAAATGATATAAAAAACATTGTTGATCCTATAGTTTGTCAAAAAATTCAGAAAGCAGTTAATGATGAATTAATTACTTTTAAAACGGTTCAAGGAAAAAAAGTTGCTGTTGTTAAAGAAGGGACAACTATTTGGATGAGAGAACCAAACAAAGAAAAGGATTTAGTTGGTATTCCTATAAACAAGGTAAGAATTTTTACTGGATTAAAAAATCCATTAGAAATTAAAGAGCATGGTACTTTATCAAAATCAAGATTTGAACATAAACAAAAAGTGTATGCTCAAAATGATGAGAATTTTGCAATGGCTATCTATGAAGGAATTGACAAAAAAGGAAATGTTAAAAGGAGTTTCGAATCGGTTAATTATATGGATGCTGGAGCTTACTTTAAGTTAAGTAATAAAAATAACAATGCTAATTCATTGGTTCCTTTGATTCATTTAAAAACTCAATTACCATTAAAGTATGAAGTGAAAAAAGGAGATTTAGTCTTGTTTTACAAAGAAAATAAAGAAGAATTAAATGAAATTGGCAATAAAGATTTACCGAAGAGATTATATAAAGTGATTGCTTTTGAAGGAGATGGAAGAATCCAATTCAGGCATCATAAAACGGCAATGCAACAAAGCAGTTCAAATAAAGAAGAATTGACAATTGTAAAATTTATGGCGGACAATAATTTAAAAAATTCTCAAGTTGATTTTGAAAATCCAGTACCTTGGTTAAGGTTAAGAGTTTCAAATTGCGATTTTTTATTAATTAAAAAAGAATTTGAAATCACATCAACAGGGAGGATTGATTTTTTGTAAATTTGGTTGTTCTTTGACATTTCGCTCGACATCTTAAACAGCCAAACCACAACTGAAAGGTATGGCATCCGCCCAGCAGGGATGCAGTAGCTTTCAGTTGTGGTTTGATTAAAGATTAGAAAAAACGATATTTTTTAAACGCATTCGGGTATTAAAAGATCAGTTGTGGTTTGATTAAAGATTAGAAAAAACGATATTTACAGCGTTTCAACAGTCATTAGTTAGAAAGTTGTGGTTTGATTAAAGATTAGAAAAAACGATATTGACAACGCTTTTGTAACTGATGCTTTAGCCGTTGTGGTTTGATTAAAGATTAGAAAAAACGATATTAGAAAAAACAATGATAATGTTTGGTGGGTGTTGTGGTTTGATTAAAGATTAGAAAAAACGATATTAATGGCAGTCGCTATTAAAACTTTTGATATGTTGTGGTTTGATTAAAGATTAGAAAAAACGATATTATCCAAGTCTGCTGCCATTTCCTTAAAAGGGTTGTGGTTTGATTAAAGATTAGAAAAAACGATATTTCTGTAATTGTTTTCATCCACCAAGAGTGAGTTGTGGTTTGATTAAAGATTAGAAAAAACGATATTCTATCAAATTGTAGGTCGTGCCATGCGAATGTTGTGGTTTGATTAAAGATTAGAAAAAACGATATTTTCAAAACTTCTTCTGATTCAACATTTACTGTTGTGGTTTGATTAAAGATTAGAAAAAACGATATTGCTCGCCTTTCCCACTTCGATAGGAGTACAGTTGTGGTTTGATTAAAGATTAGAAAAAACGATATTCGTACTGCGATAACATCGCCTTACCAACGAGTTGTGGTTTGATTAAAGATTAGAAAAAACGATATTCCGCCGTGTTTCATTAAAGATTTTAGCGTTGTTGTGGTTTGATTAAAGATTAGAAAAAACGATATTTACTGAATTAAATCCCAATCGTTTCCAATGGTTGTGGTTTGATTAAAGATTAGAAAAAACGATATTGCTTCCCCAAGTGCCAGCATTGTAAATGGAGTTGTGGTTTGATTAAAGATTAGAAAAAACGATATTACATAGAGAAAGCGTGTGACTCAGTAGCCCGTTGTGGTTTGATTAAAGATTAGAAAAAACGATATTACGCTTGCACCATTGCTCGTATAACTCGAGTTGTGGTTTGATTAAAGATTAGAAAAAACGATATTTGTTCTCTCTGAAATGTGCAGGATTTTGGGGTTGTGGTTTGATTAAAGATTAGAAAAAACGATATTCACAGAATAATGATAGTAATTCACGGCATAGTTGTGGTTTGATTAAAGATTAGAAAAAACGATATTTGTTGACCAAGCATCTAATGCTCCATTATGGTTGTGGTTTGATTAAAGATTAGAAAAAACGATATTGAAGTTATTTGCTCTATCGCGTCGAGTACGGTTGTGGTTTGATTAAAGATTAGAAAAAACGATATTTCAGGCTGCATGATTGTCAACATCGTCCCGGTTGTGGTTTGATTAAAGATTAGAAAAAACGATATTTGGTAACATTTGGGGTATTTACATGATTAGGTTGTGGTTTGATTAAAGATTAGAAAAAACGATATTAAGCACAATTATACCAAAAAAGGAAATTATGTTGTGGTTTGATTAAAGATTAGAAAAAACGATATTATATTATTTGAGGCTTTATACTCCGGCAATGTTGTGGTTTGATTAAAGATTAGAAAAAACGATATTAAAAGTGTGGTGTAGTTTTGACAATCCGGAGTTGTGGTTTGATTAAAGATTAGAAAAAACGATATTAGTTGGTTCGTTACCTTCTAATTATCAATGGAATAAGAGTGAATATCGTAAAATAAAATGCCCCTTTTTAGTATAATATCGGCTAGATTGGGGCATTTTTTTATTCCTAGGTTGTGGTTTTAATTATTATATTTCCGGATAAAATATTCTTGTATGAAAAATAGAAAACGAAATAGAATGTTAGAATTTGATTATTCAAGTGATAATTTGTATTTCGTTACGATTTGTGTACAAGATAGAATATGTTATTTTGGGAACGTAGGGACAGGTCGCGACCTGTCCGTACCTATCGATAATCCAAATAATCCAAATCAAAAGATGAGATTAAATGAATTTGGAAAAATTGCACATGGACAATGGGAATGGTTAGGCAATCAGTATTCGTATATTGTTTTACATTCTTTTATTGTTATGCCAAATCACGTCCACGGAATTATAGAAATTAATTCTAATTTAGGGAAGGATAATTTTATAAAAATCAAATCATTATCAGAATTAATAGGGGCATATAAAACTACATCTTCAAAACAAATTCATCTTTTAGGAAATGATAAATTTGCTTGGCAACGTTCTTTTTACGATCATATTATCAGAGACGAAGCTGCGTATGAAAGAATATGTAATTATATTGACACCAATGCCGAAAAATGGATAGATGATACATTTTATGAATAATATTTTGAAGGATTGTTTCTAGAACAATTCCAATTGAGTCGGCGCATCCACGCTATCCTGTTTGGCTTTGCCCAGATAATTGATAATCATCCCAAATTGTTTGTCGGTAATTCGCAAAACACTTACTTTCCCCAATGGTGGAACGAGTTTATTAATTCGTTTTTCGTGAACATCGGCACTTTCGCCACTGGCGCAATGGCGAATATAAACCGAATATTGCATCATACTAAAACCATCTTTCAGGAGATTGCCACGAAATTGTGAGGCATTCCGGCGGTCTTTTTTGGTTTCTGTGGGCAAATCGAAGAACACAAACAACCACATTATTCGGTAGGCGTTAAGTTCCATAATTTCGGATATTTAATTTTCTTTCTTTTTCCCATAAAGCATTGTTGTAAAGAACTTGCTGTTTTTTGAAGTGCCACCATCAATGGACTTTTCTCTTCCTTGAAATAAACGGTTCTGGTCAATACTTGCAGAAGTTCTGATTTGATTTTGGTATTCAATTCCTGTTCGTCATACTGTTGCATAATCTCAAAAACTTTCTCATCAATGAGCGGTCGAAAAGGTTCCATGATATCGTCGGCAAGGGCAAAAGCATTGTATTTGCTTTTGTGATGAATGCCTAGCGTGTTGAGCAAACCACTTCCGGACAACGCTCTTGCCGTTGCTGCACGAAGAATGGCGTAACCATAATTGAGGAAATTATTGGGATAATCGCCAAACCGTTCGCGTTTAAAATCAGCTTCAAAAAAGGATTTCCAATATTGTTGTGCCGCAACGCCTTCCATATTTGTGGTGTCTCCACTTAAAACTTTGGATGCTAAAAACTCAAAAGCATTTTTATTTCCCGTAATTTTTTGTAGCAATATGCCTTGATTATTTATTTTTTCGACAATAGTTTGTTGCCATAATTGTTTTTTTAGCGGCATTGACGCTTCAATTTGGTTCCTGAAAACTTCTTGTTGAATATGATGGCTGTTGAGGTTCAGGAACATTCCGTTTGGCAGATGATTTTTGGCGCAAATAATTATGGAGGTATTGCTCTCGACCAATAAATTCATGGCGGGTAAACTAATGTAAATTTCCTGATGGTCTAAAACCAAAAATCCAATATCTTCAATGGGAATAGTGCTTTCCCGAATTTCGGATTGGATGACTAATTGTAGATTTTTGGTCGTTATAGACGTCTTGTTTTCTATTAAAATGGATTTTTTTATCATAATACAGTTGTGTTTTTATACAATTTACTAATAATCAAAACAGTATCAATGCAGGAAACCATATTTTTACCATTACTCGGGTTTGCGTGAGGGATAGCAGTGAAAATCCTCCCGAATTTTCATCGGGAGATTGCAACGAATAGCCCGACCACGCTGCAACGATAGTGAAAGCGTCGTCACGCCCAAAATAAAATTATGGAATTCGGGTTTTTAAGAAAACAAACCATCCGTTTTTTACTTTTTAAAAACTCCATCGGCTTCTGATGAAAATTCCGGTTCCTAAATTCTTATAGGAGTGAAGTTGTTCAGAAAAATAAGATTGTGCCGTGAAATCCAAATCAAAATTGGTCGCCACATTCCACGCAAAAGTGGGAATAAGAATCAACGTGTTTTTTTCGGGAGAATATATAAATGCGAAGGTAAAGGAGCTGATGGGAGAAATGGTTTTCATAAAATTGGCGTGAAAATTATATCTAAAAGGGAATAGCATTTTGGCTGACAGGTTAGTATTGTAAATATTTCCGTTGACGCCAAAAACATTCGATGGATTGCTGTTGTATAAAGTGGCAACAGAAATGTACCAATCATTTTTGAAAGTTTGGTCTGCCATTATCGAAATGCTGACGGTTTCGGAGGGGTCCAATGAATTTTTTTTTGGTCGAAAATAAGTCAGTTCCCCTTTAAATCCGGCCTCTTTGATATTGCCGGCCCAGCCGCCTCCGAGAACAAAATCAGTCTGGTAAATACCGCCAAGAAACTGAAAATCATATTTCCATTTGTTAAATTTGTATAAGGCTGCCGCTGTGCTTTCGTTGCTGTTTTTTCCGGGTTTATAGGCCAGTTCAAGAGACGTATTATTTTTGAAATTCCGTTGAATTCGCACCGCATCATTGCCTGGACGTTCCTCATAATCAAAATCCAAGAAGTTGTAGGCATTGAAAATGTCATTTGGATTCCAAACATTATTGATGCCCCAATTGATACGTTGTCTTCCGATAATAATATCCCATTTTTCATCAGCATATTGAATCAGCATTCTGTCGATTACGGAATGTGCCACGAACGATTTTTCATTTATCCATAAATGGGAAAGATTGAACAAGCCATTGTACTGATTGATGATTTTACCAAAATCAGGAGTTTGTTTTATTTGTTCGCCATAAATAATGCGATTTCGTATTTCTAATCGACCGGAAAATTTGGACGAAATATTGAATTTTAAATTCAAGCGGTTATGGATGAGGTTTGCCGAAGCATTCGAATCAATTTTTTGGATGAAATTCGTGCTTTGAAGGTCTTTAATGTAACCGCTGAGGGTTATCCACGGTGGTTTTGCATCATCAGTTTGCGCAACAACTGTCATGCAGATGAAATATAAAATCGCTGTGAATATGTATTTGTGTAATTTCAAAATTGAATTATTTTTAATATTAAATTTTGTTATGCTCAACGGTGGTGGGCGAAGTGTCGGCAACTATTTTTCCGTCTTCCAGTGTGATGACTCTTCTGGCGCGGTTGATGACTCTTTGGTCGTGGGTCGAAAAAACAAAAGTCATATTTTCTTCCTGATTGAGTTTTAACATCATATTCAATAAATTTTCTGCCGAAACCGAATCGAGATTTGCCGTGGGATCGTCGGCTAAAATAAATTGTGGCTTTGGTGCCAATGCTCTTGCCACGGCCACTCGTTGTTGCTGTCCACCCGACAATTCTCTCGGTCTTTTGTTGATTTTATCTTCCAGTCCTATTTGTTTCAGCAATTCCATTACCCGCTGTTCTCTTTCTTTGGAAGGCCGTTTTTGCAAAAGCATAATGAATTCAATGTTTTCCTTGGCGGTAAGCACGGGAATCAAATTATAGGACTGGAATACAAATCCAATATTATTCAACCTGAAATCTACCAGTTCATTGCCTTTCAAAGCGGTAATATTGGTTCCGTTTATCTCGACAAAACCTTCGGAAGGAACGTCCAGTCCGCCAATCATATTCAGCAAAGTGGTTTTTCCCGAACCCGACGGGCCTTTGATAGCCGTAAACTCTCCACGCGAAATATGCAGGTGAACCTTGTTTAAGGCATAAACCGGAATGGTTTTCTCGTCATAAATTTTAGACAAATTGTGTGCGTCAATTACTGTTTCTTGCATCGTAATTATTTTTTTAAGGATTCGGCAGGATTCAATTTCAAGGCTCTTCTTGCCGGGAATAATGCCGAGAATAGAGCGGTTATCACAATCAAAATCACAATATTTCCAAATTGGTTCCAGGTTAAAGAAGGATAAACTATGGAGCTGTATCCAAAACTGGAATACACTTCCGAGAATTGGCTAAAGTCGATTCCCGTTTTGTGGGTTATTCCAATTGTGGCGAAAGCAAGCAAAATTCCGATAGGACAACCGGCAAGAATCAGGAAAAAGGTTTCCAGAATAATCATTTGGAATATTTTGAATTTATTCATTCCCAAGGCCAGCAACATTCCAATCTCCCGTGTTCTTTCCAAAACGGACATCATCATCGTGTTAACAATGCCAAAAGCCAAGGCGAGCAAAATGATTCCCATAAAAATATACACCATTTGATCTCCAACAGAAACTGTTAACCCTAGTTCCGGCGCAATTTCCATCCAGTTTTTGATTTCCATTTTTGGGAATTGTTGTTTCAGGCTTTTTTGACTTTCGGCGACTAATTTGCTTGATTCGAGCAAGACTGCAATTTCGTTGATGGCTTTCGGAATTCCGGAAAGCGAATCAATATCGGTGATTTTTACGAAAACATTGGCGTCGTCATAAGGTGCATTTATGGTTTTGTAAATGGCACAAATCCGGAAAGCCGCCGAAGCAAGATTGCCTTCTTTATCCTGAAATGTCAGGATGGTTTTTTTGTTGAGGTCAAGTTTTAATTTTTTTCGGAGTTTTTCGCTAATCAGTATTTCATTCTCTTTTTTTAGATTGAAATAATTTCCGTTGATAATTTTGCCTTTGAGATTCGTGAGCAATTGCTCCTCGGAAGGCATTACCCCGTTTATGGTTATTCCGCTGCTTCCCGCTGCTGACGCAATCATTCCCTTGATAATAATGCGTCCAGTCACGGCTTTTATTCCTTGATTTTTGGCGATTGTTTCGAGCATTTTTCTGCCATTTGGCAAGTAGTATTTTATTTCGTAATCCTTTCTAAACTCGGGATGGTGCAGTTGAATATGGGATAGTTCGCCGGTAATGGCGGAATTGATGCGTTGCTCGATCATTCCGTTATAAAAAGCCATCATAAAAATGCCCGCCCATAAACCAATGCTTACCGCGGTGATGATGATGAGGCTTCTTTTTGGGCTCCTCCAGATATTTCTGCTCGCAATTTTGGTCAACATATTCATTTTGCTTTTTTTTTTTCATTGCTTTAACAGGATTTAAAACGCCCACAAACCAAAGTGGATACAATCCAATCAGGATTGCCATAAATAAGACAATAAGAGATTGTGTGAAAAAAATATTCAAATCAAATTCAGCGGGAAACAGTGCTTCAAAGCCAAATTGCTCATACGCTTTGGCAATTTCTCCACTAAAACGTATCGGTTTTTCCTGTAAATAAATCACCAACGGCAGGCTTAACAACATTCCTAAAACCACCCCGAACAAAGTGATGAGAAGGGTTTTACCCAATAATATAATTTTTAATTTGCCTTTTTTCATTCCGATGGCGATGAGCATCCCGAATTCATACGTTCGTTCAACGGTCATCATCAAAATGGTTCCAAAAAGTCCGAAACCAATGATGAGGTACAATATTCCCGAAAAGATATAAAATGAAAAACCGTCGGCTTTGATGTGGTTGGAGATTTCAGGCATCATTTCCTGCCACGACATC
This sequence comes from Flavobacterium sp. UBA5153, assembly GCA_002413745.1. GTDB lineage: Bacteria > Bacteroidota > Bacteroidia > Flavobacteriales > Flavobacteriaceae > Flavobacterium. The sequence continues at coordinate 67,529 of DHXP01000012.1, forward strand.
ACTTCGTGTTTTTTACTTATCGTTGCCTTTAGGTTTTTGACAATGTCATTTGTGTTTTCAGGATTATCTACTCCCAAGGACAGGGAAGTAAGCCTGTTTTCGGCGCTCAAATAATATTGGGTCGCAGCCAAAGGCAGATAAACAAAAGCATCATTCAAAGCCGGTAAAGCCAAACGCACAATACCTTTTACCCTAAATTTTCCAGCAGCCATTGCGCCGTGAAAACCCTGGCCAAATAAAACAATAGTGTCGTTAACATTTGCATTAATTCGTTTTGCCAAACCTTCGGCCAGTAGCACCGCATCTTCATTATTTTCGAAATAGCTTCCGTTTATCAATTTGCTTTTCAATTGTGTCAAGTTATTTTCTTTTACTGCATCCGTGCCCACGAGCATACAGCCTTTGGTCGAATTCCCTTTAGAAATCAAGACGAAAGTTTCCAGTCGGGGAACGATTTCGTTTATTTGGGGATTTTGTTTAAGTTTTTCGATTAGGGAATTATCCAAGGCAAAACAATTGTCAAGCACCTGTTCGTCCCAATATCCTTTTTGGTGAATTTGCACATAACCCGAATAATAACCCACGACGTTTTTGATTAAATTGTTGAAAACGCCATTCTGGAAAGACTTCATCAAAATAGCAAACAAAACCGCAAAAGCTATTGAAGCCATCGTGATTAGCGTTCGGCGGCTGTTGCGCCAAAGATTTCGCCAGATTAATTTCAGAATCATCGTACCTTGGTTAAATTCTGGGTACTGAAAAAGGAATCGTCGAGAGGCGTGTCAAAAACCAGCGAGTTGTAAATCAAGACGGTTTTGTTTCCTTTCTTGTTGGCTGGCGTCATTTCCATTTTTCCGGCCAACAATCGTCCTCCGAGCATTTTGATGTCGGTGCAATGCATCATATTGATGAGTTTTCCGTCTTCGTCGAAATATTCGACATACAACATCAGGAAATCTTTTTTATCGATGCACATCACCACTTTTCCCCAAACCACTGCCGATTTTGGTTTGGGCAACAGCTGGATTTTATAACAATTCCTGCCGTCAATAACCACGTCTTCCAGAAACGAATGGTTGTAATCTTCGAGAATGGAGGCCTCCTTGACCAAATCGTCATTGGTAAAATCGGTTCCCATCCAGCTTTGGCTCATCATCGAAGGCGGCATTTTGATGTTGCGTTCAATGGAGGGAATCCAGTTCCAGACTTCTTTTTTTCTTTTCAAAAAGACGACTCCTTTTTCCTTGGCTGGAGCCAAAACCAAAATCAGGGTCAAATCGTTGCCTTTTGTCCAGGCTTTTACGCTCATTTCCCGAGACCAAGTGGGACGGATGGTTTGAATGGTGATGTTGGCAATGGAGGTTTTGCCTTTTGCCTTGTCATCGGCTTTTTTGACGATGTCATTTTGCGTCTTGTGCAACGGCTGAAAGAATAAATAGGAAATGAAAAAATAGAAGGAATAGCGTCTTTTTCATAACTAACTTTTTTGGTAAAAAGGCGATTGCCGCTATTTCAAAGGTAATTATATATCCAATGGGATGCAACCAAAAGCAGTATTTATTTTGTTAAAAAATGCTGATTTTCAGTTGGTTATAATTTTAATTTGTCCTGAAAAATCTTTTAAAACATAATTAGCAACAACATCACATGCGGCTTTAATCATTGGTTCTGTATAGCCTTTTTGAAGTCGAATTCCTCCATGCGATCCGTCATGCATTAAAGAGTACAAAAATTCATTTTCAGCAAAATCATCTATTCTTTCGCAAAAAGTATTTAGTTCTATATCTGGAGCAATAAATCTATTTATTGTTTCTAATATATGCCTTAAAGAATTGGGTGTTGTATGAGATGGAGTTTTTGTTCCTTGCGAGATTCCGTATACATCCCTTAAGTGTTCCTCATATGGCATGATTAATTCATTACCCAAGGTTTTAAGTTTGTTGTCAATCAAAACAAATTTCTGATTAATGATTTTATTTCTAATTAGGATAGACATAAACTCTAAATTGTGTGTCAACACAATTAACCGCAATTTTTGTGTGTTGAATAACTTATTTAGCGTTCTTATAATTTGTGACGTTGCGTATACAAAGTGGAAATCTTGACTAGATATGGGATCATCGATAATAAAAAAAAGTTTATTATAATCTTCTTCTTTATCAATGAATTTATGAGTTTCTGCAATATAAAAACAGAATGCGACTATACTTTTTTCACCGTTGCTCAAAACATCGCTTGCATTTGATTCTAGAAGATGATTTTTAAATTTTAAGCAGAAATTTGTGTCATCAAAAGAATATTTTGTTCCAAAGAATTTAGTCAGTAGTTGAGTAAATGTTTCAACTACTTTTTGCTTTTTTGAAATTTTTTCATTTTGTTCTTTTTGAAGAATATCCTCTTGTAAAGTTTTAATTATTAAATTGCAATTATCGATTTCTTTTATTTTATCAGATTGAGCAGTTTTCAATTCATTAAATCTAGCCCTGCATAATCTTTTATTTAAATCAAGTTTTTCAGAATTAATGTTATTCTTTTTGTCATTAAAGCTTTTTAAAATTGCAGCATTTGATTGAATTTTTTCGTTTGAATTTTGTATCCACGATTCAATATTTTCAATAGCAGTTTTAGTTTCAATATTTAAAATTGCGACTGCAATGTCTTCTTTCTTTTTTTCGAGCGCATCATGAATTATTTTGTATTGAGTATCTAGTTTCTTTAAATCCTGAAATTCAGATAAATTTATGTCACTTAATGAGGGAATATACTTTTGATTTTTTATGTATTCCAGCTCGAGATTTTTGGATAATTTATAAATTTCACTGTATTCTTTTTTGTCGCTAAGGAATTGAGCATATAAATCGTTTGATTTTTTTATTTGTTGTGCTTCTGTTTCAGATAGATACTCTAAATATTGATCAATTAGTTTTAATGAATTTTCTTCAAGATTTTGTTCACAAAAAGGGCATTTACTTTTTGTTTCATCAAGTAATTTAATTCCAGTTTCTACAAATTCTTGTTTGTTTTTTATTTTCTGTTTAAAAACTTCTGCAATGCTACTTTTAGTAAAAGATTCATTTAAAAATTCAGAGATTAATGTGGTCGTTGTAGTTTTCTTTAAATAACTAACATTCCTCAAGTCGGGTAAATTATCTGGTAATGATTTTAATTGATTATGTTGATTAATTAAGTCATTAAATTTTTGAGTTTCAGTAATACTAAAAGTAGGATTGAAAAGATTATTAAAATTAACATTTTGATATTCTCCTGTATTCTTTCGAATTGATAAATCATCTAAATCTTCTATTGCAGTTTTAACCTTTTCTTTTAATTCTTTTTCTTTTGTTTCAAGCTCAGATTTTGTTTTTTCTAATTCTGCTTTCTCTTTTGTTAAATCAATTTTTTCTTTACCCAATATGTAACCTTGAATTTGCCCATTTGGTTTATATTTCAGCCCTTCTAAATTTTCTTTTATGTAATCATCATTGAAAACACGAAATAGATATCCCGTTGTGTTTTTCGTAATATTTGGAATTTTGTCTCTACTCATTGTAAATTCAAAATTTCTATTCACACCTCGCTCACTCGCATTTGTTATTTTTAGTTTAAATGCCCCGTCATTTTTTCCAATTGTCAATAATTTATTTGAATCAGAAGCTTGTAATTCATCTTTTGTGCTTAGTCTAAAAGCTCTGCTTAGAAAAGTTTTACCAGAGCCATTATTAGCATATATTCCTATTTCTAAAGAACTAGTTTGTACTTTAGTATTTAAAGCCTCATGCGGCCCCAAATTTGTTGAAATTATTTCAATAGAAATATTTTTAGCCATAATAATAAAATTAGAATTAAATAAGTTTATTCTATTCTTCTTAAGTTGTTCCCATCTCCCACAAACTTAATGAATTCACTTACACAAAGCTAATACCTGCAAGACAAACTCTACATTTTTATTTTTGTGCCGTCAGGCACTAAATAATGGTAGCAATAGTATCGAAGATAAACACAGCGTGCCATAGGTACGCAACAAAAAGTACGATGTCGCGTACCTACGGCACGCAAAATACCATAATAAAATCATTTTCTACCGGTATTTAGTGTCTAACGGCACATTTTTAATTGTTTTAAATGGATGCATTTATCCTGCCAATACTCGCTTCCATTTACAAATCATTACTATTTATAACTTTAGTTTTCAGATTCAAAACGGTATTGTTAAATAAAATCCTAAATCCTATCCCGAAGTGTCGGGACTAAATCTTAAATAAATTATCTTTGCGCTCTGAAAAATGATTTATGAAATTTGATTTATTACAAAAAGATCCGCAGTCCAAAGCCAGGGCGGGAAGTATCACCACGGACCACGGCGTGATTGAAACCCCCATTTTTATGCCTGTGGGCACGGTTGCCTCGGTAAAAGGAGTGCACCAACGCGAATTGAAAGACGATATTAATCCCGATATTATCCTGGGAAACACCTACCATTTATACCTTCGACCGCAAACCGAAATATTGGAAAAAGCAGGTGGTTTGCACAAATTCATGAATTGGGACCGGAATATTTTGACGGATTCCGGTGGTTACCAAGTGTATTCGCTTTCGGCCAATAGAAAAATCAAGGAAGAAGGAGTGAAGTTCAAATCGCATATCGACGGATCGTATCATTTTTTCACACCCGAAAACGTGATGGAAATTCAACGCACCATCGGTGCCGACATTATCATGGCTTTCGACGAATGCACGCCTTATCCTTGTGATTATCGGTATGCACAAAAATCGATGAAAATGACGCACCGTTGGTTGGACAGATGTATTAATCATTTGGAAAAAGTGCCAACAAAATACGGTTATGACCAAACTTTTTTTCCCATAGTTCAAGGAAGCACGTACAAGGATTTACGTCAACAATCGGCTGAATATATTGCGAATTCAGGCCAGCAAGGCAACGCCATTGGCGGACTTTCCGTTGGCGAACCCGCCGAGGAAATGTATGCGATGACTGAAATTGTTTGTGAAATTCTTCCGGAAGACAAACCACGATACCTTATGGGTGTGGGAACTCCAATAAATATTCTTGAAAATATTGCCTTGGGAATCGATATGTTCGATTGCGTGATGCCAACACGTAATGCCAGAAACGGAATGTTGTTTACGGCCTTTGGAACCATCAATATCAAGAACAAAAAATGGGAAGACGACTTTTCGCCGGTTGATGAAATGGGACACACTTTTGTGGACACGGAATATACGAAGGCGTATTTGCGCCACTTGTTTGCCGCCAATGAATATCTTGGAAAACAAATTGCGACGATACACAATCTTGGATTTTATATGTGGTTGGTTCGTGAGGCCAGAAAGCATATCTTAGCCGGAGATTTCAGGACTTGGAAAGAAATGATGGTAAGGAATATGAGCCAGAGATTGTAAAAAAGTTTCAAGTTATTTTTGTTTAAAGTTTCAAGTTGTTGGAGTTGGAAGATATGTTAACAACCTGAAACTTAAAACCTGAAACTTGAAACCCGAAACTAAAAAAAATGAATATATTAGACAAATACATCTTAAAAAAATATTTATCCACATTTGTGGTTATGTTGGCTTTGTTTGCGCCCATTGGGATTATTATTGATGTTTCGGAGAAAATCAATTTTATGATCGAAAATAAAATTCCATTTGTTGACATTGCGATTTATTATTATAATTTCACCATTTATTTCACCAATTTATTATTCCCTATATTTTTGTTTTTATCGGTTATTTGGTTTACCTCAAAATTGGCCAATGACACCGAAATTATTGCCATTTTAAGTTCTGGAATTTCGTTTACGAGATTTTTGAGACCCTTTTTAATTGGCGCATCCATTATTTCAGTTGTTGTATTATTAATGGGATTCTTTATCGTTCCAAAATCTAGTGAGGGTTTCAATAATTTCCGGTATACTTATCTTAGAACTGGGGGGAAAGAACAGATGAGAGGTGACGATACGGATGTATACCGACAATTAAGCGATAATGAATTTATCTATGTAAATAGTTTTAACACCGTATCAAAAACAGCTTTTAACTTTAGTTATGAGAAGTTCAAAGGTGACAAATTAGAGTATAAAATTACGTCCAGCAGGATACAATGGAATCCTAAAACCAAGAATTACACGATGTATGATTACACCAAAAGAACCGTTGGGGAGTTAGGGGATAAAATTGAAAAAGTGGACAAAAAAGACGCGAAATTTAGTTTTGATTTAGAGGATTTGACCCCTGTGGTTTATATTGCCGAAACATTGAGTTTGGACAAGTTGAACCGGTTTATCGATAAGGAAAGACGCCGAGGCTCTTCAAACGTCAACGTGTATCTGGTGGTTTTATATAAAAAATACAGCATTCCTGCTTCGGCATTTATTCTTACCATCATCGCCGTTGCGGTTTCGTCAATGAAACGAAGAGGAGGTATGGGATTGAGTTTAGCCATTGGAATCGCATTGGCTTTTGCCTTTGTCTTTTTTGACAAAATATTTGGAACATTAGCCGAAAAATCAAGTATTTCGCCTTTATTGGCAGTTTGGTTTCCTAATATAGTTTTCGGAATTTTAGCCATTTTTTTATTACGAAATGCGAAACGATAAATTACGAAGTTACTTAAATCTTCATTTAATTGTATTTATTTGGGGTTTCACGGCAATATTGGGTGCCCTGATTTCAATCAAAGCAGAAGCTTTGGTTTGGTATCGAATGCTTTTTGCGGGAATTTTTTTATTCCTTTTTATTCTTTTCAAAAAGAAATCATTTCGAATTCCAATAAAGGAATTTTTCAAATTGATTTTTGTGGGACTACTCATTGCTGTTCATTGGATATTTTTTTTCAAGGCTATCCATATTTCAAATGTATCCATCACTTTGTCAGTTTTTTCGTTGGGAGCTTTTTTTACTTCCATATTGGAGCCTGTTTTTTATGGAAGAAAAGTATTATGGTACGAGGTGTTTTTTGGACTTATAATTATTGCGGGACTTGTTCTTATTTTGCAGGTCGAGATCAATTATTTTGAAGGAATCTTGTACGCTTTGGCCTCAATAATTTTGGGAGTATTATTTACTCTTATGAACGGAAAATTAATACATAAACACGAATCCTCGGTCATAACATTTTATGAATTTATGTCAGGGGTTGTTTTCATTTCCATTTATTTTTTATTTCAGCATAAATTTAAGGCCGACTTCTTTATTCTGACTTCCAAGGATTGGGTTTTAATTCTAATTCTGGCTTCGGTTTGTACCGCTTATGCTTTCACGGCATCGGTAAAAATTATGCAAAAACTATCACCATATACTGTAATGCTTACCACGAGTTTAGAACCGGTTTACGGCATTATTTTGGCCTATTTTATCATTGGCGGAAAAGAAAAAATGAGTGTTGAGTTTTACATTGGAGCCGTACTAATTGTAATTACGGTTATCCTGAACGGCTTTATTAAACATTATTATACAAACAAAGATTGATAGGTTTCAGGTAGTTTTATACTTGGACTTAATTTGCACTTAAATAAAAAATAAACGGTTTTTGACAATTTTAAATTTTATATTTGCAATTCAAATCAAAAACAAAAACGCACAAATCCCATGGAATATTTAGATTTTGAGCTTCCAATAAAAGAACTTGAAGACCAGTTAGATAAATGTCTAGTTATCGGGCAAGAATCAGATGTTGATGTAACGGATACTTGCCAACAAATCAAAAAAAAACTAGAAGATACCCAAAAATATATTTATAAAAACCTGACTGCCTGGCAACGCGTACAATTGTCCAGACATCCCAACAGACCGTATACTTTAGATCACATAAATGCACTTTGCGGTGATACTTTTCTGGAGCTTCACGGCGATAGAGGATTCAAGGACGACAAAGCCATGATAGGCGGTTTGGGAAAAATTGGAGGTCAATCTTTTATGATAATTGGTCAACAAAAAGGATACAATACAAAAACCCGTCAGTATCGAAATTTTGGAATGGCAAATCCTGAAGGTTACCGAAAAGCCTTGCGATTGATGAAAATGGCAGAGAAATTTGGTATTCCGGTTTTATCGTTGATAGACACTCCGGGAGCTTTTCCTGGCATTGAAGCAGAAGAACGCGGACAAGGAGAAGCAATTGCCAGAAATATTATTGAAATGATTCGTTTAAAAGTGCCAATTATTGTTGTCATCGTTGGCGAAGGTGCTTCGGGTGGTGCATTGGGAATAGGAGTGGGTGATCGAGTTTATATGCTGGAAAACACATGGTATTCCGTGATTTCTCCAGAATCTTGTTCCTCTATTCTTTGGAAAAGCTGGGATTATAAGGAGCAAGCTGCCGAAGCCTTGAAATTGACTTCTTCCGATATGAAAAAACAAAAATTGATTGATGATATTATTCCGGAACCTCTTGGTGGCGCCCACTTTGATAGAGAAACGACTTTCAAAACCGTGGAAAAATACATTATGAAAGGATTCAATGAATTGAAAGACTTATCAACACAAGAATTAGTTGCCCAGAGAATGGATAAATACAGCAAGATGGGCGAATATAAAGAGTAAAATCTTACAATATACTGTTTAATCCGAAGCCACGCCGCTTCGGATTTTTTTTTGGTTATTAACAAAGAATGGTTGGTTATAAACAATTATTTGTAATAACTCAATAGTAATGTTTTTTTAATTTTTGTTACTTTCGCTATATGGAAAACTTCAGAAACATAAACCCAATAAAAATCGATAAGACAACTATCATAAACCTTGAAAAAGGAAAATTGCCGCCACAAGTTTTAGATTTGGAAGAGGCTGTGCTTGGTGCAATGATGATTGACAAGAAAGGGGTTGATGAGGTAATAGACATTTTACAGCCTGATGCTTTTTATAAAGAAGCACACAAACATATTTTTGAAGCCATTGTTCAGCTCTTCACGGATACACAACCGATTGACTTATTAACAGTTTCGGCTCAGTTACGTAAAAACGCAAAATTAGACTTGGCAGGAGGCGATTTTTACCTAATTCAGCTTACCCAAAAAATATCATCTTCCGCCCACATTGAATTTCACTCCAGAATCATACTGCAGAAATATATACAACGTAGTTTGATACGAATTTCTACGGATATTATAGAGGAATCCTATGACGAAACGACCGATGTTTTTGATTTATTGGACAAAGCCGAATCTAAACTTTATGAAGTTACACAGGGAAACATAAAACGTAGTTCTGAAACGGCCCAAAGTTTAGTATTACAAGCCAAAAAAAGAATTGAGGAAATTGCAAACCAAAAAGGATTAAGTGGCATAGAAACTGGTTTTACAAAATTGGATGCTATTACATCTGGGTGGCAACAAAGCGATTTAATTATTATTGCGGCTCGACCAGGGATGGGGAAAACGGCTTTCGTACTATCGATGGCTCGTAATATTGCCATAGATTTTGGCCATCCTGTAGCTTTGTTTTCGCTAGAAATGTCCTCTGTCCAGTTGATTACAAGATTAATTTCTTCGGAAACTGGCTTGTCATCAGAGAAATTGAGAACGGGAAAACTGGAAAAACACGAATGGGAACAACTAAGTGTGAAAGTCAAAAATTTGGAAAAAGCACCACTTTTCATTGACGATTCACCTTCGCTTTCCATTTTTGATTTAAGGGCAAAAGCAAGACGTTTGGCTTCGCAACACGGAATAAAACTCATCATTGTCGATTATTTGCAATTGATGACTGCCGGCGGAAACGGAAAAGGCGGAGGAAACAGGGAACAAGAAATATCCACCATTTCCAGAAATTTAAAAGCTTTGGCTAAAGAGTTAGCGATTCCCGTAATTGCGTTATCCCAGTTGTCTCGTGCGGTTGAAACCCGTGGATCGAGCAAAAGACCTTTACTTTCCGACCTTCGTGAATCTGGAGCAATTGAGCAAGATGCCGATATTGTGTCGTTTATTTACCGACCAGAATATTATAAAATTGACGAATGGGACGATGATGAGCAAACGCCATCTGCAGGTCAAGCCGAATTCATCATTGCAAAACACAGAAATGGTTCCCTTGAAAATGTTAGATTAAAATTTATTGGGCATTTGGGTAAATTTGATAATCTTGAAGATTATGGCGGAAGTTTCGATGATTTGCCTTCAAAAATGAATCATGACGACAACCCTTTCCAAACTAAAAATCTTCCTTCAGCAAACGATGCTTTTGGTAGTAATTTGAATGATGATGAAGATGATAGTGATATGCCGTTCTAGAAAATAAATTAAAAATTCGCTGATTCAAGCGAATTTTTTTTATCATTTTGGTCAAATAAAAACAAGTATCTTTAACGCGAGCAAGGCGAACTGGTGTAGAAAATAAAAATTTTAAAATGGCTTCGAAAAAGGTATTCTTACTACTTATAATCCTGATTTCCTTTACGGCACGCGCCTCCTTTATTTTGCTGCCAATGGACGAAACCACGCAACAAAACCACCTTAAAGCCTACGGAATTACCTACTGGTGCATCGAAAAAAAATACAAAGCCAGTTGGTTACTCAATTACCGTGGTGGTTCTTTTTTGTTGGCCGATGCTCCCGAAATTCGGAAAGAATGCCAAATTCGAGGCGTGAGTTTTGAAATCCTTTCGGATAGTGAGGAAGCCAGTATTCTTGACGAAATAGCCAGTCCTTCCCAGAATATGGAGACTGTTTTACTCGAAAAAGCCCCAAAAATTGCCGTTTATACTCCAAAAGGGAAACAGCCTTGGGACGATGCAGTTACGATGGTTTTGACTTATGCCGAAATTCCGTTTACTCCCATTTATGACGAGGAGGTTTTAAGCGATCAATTGATACTTTACGATTGGTTGCACTTGCATCACGAAGATTTTACGGGCCAATATGGAAAATTTTACGGATCCAATAGAAATTCACCTTGGTACATTGAACAAAAGAAAGAAGCCGAAGATTTGGCAATAAAATTAGGCTATAAAAAAGTTTCGGAGGAAAAATTGGCTGTTGCCAAAAAAATCAGGGATTTCGTCATTGGAGGTGGATTTATGTTTGCTATGTGTTCAGCAACAGATAGTTTTGATATTGCTTTGGCAGCCGATGGGGTCGATATTTGCGAACCTATGTTTGATGGTGATGCGAGTGATGCCAATTATCAATCCAAAATAAATTATGCCAGTTCATTCGCCTTCAAGGATTTTATTTTGGATCGAAAGCCAGAACGTTACGAATTCTCGGATATTGACATGACCGAAAAAAGGAAAATTCCAATGGAGAAAGATTATTTCACCTTGATGGAGTTTTCGGCAAAATGGGATCCAATTCCTAGTATGCTATGCCAAAATCACACCCAATTGATAAAAGGGTTTATGGGACAAACGACTTCTTTTGACCCGGCACTCATAAAGTCCAATGTTCTGGTTATGGGAACCTGCGAACTTAATGGGGAAGTGCGTTACGTTCATGGTGAAAAAGGCAAAGGGATGTTTACTTTTTATGGCGGGCATGATCCCGAAGACTATCAGCATAGAGTAGGGGATATGCCAACGGTTCTGGATTTGCATCCCAATTCTCCGGGATATCGATTGATTTTGAATAATGTGTTATTTCCTGCGGCCAGGAAGAAGAAACAGAAGACTTAATTAAAATTATTCTGTTTAATTAGTTTTCTATAAAATATATCTAGATTCATTCTCCATTTTTTACTTTAACCTGATTTTTATCATAGTTCCTATTTTTTTATTGATGTTAATTTGCTATAAATTATTTAGGAAGTTATTCTTTAAAAATCATATTTAATGTACAGGTGTAAATTTAAATTTATAATTGTTTTTTTGCCCTTAATTGTTTTGGGACAAGTTCAAAATGAAAAAGTAGTCAATCAACAAGTACAATCTTGGTTTAGTTCGATTAACACCATTTAAATTTAATGATCACTGGGCACTATTGGCCGATTTTCAAGTTAGAAGAAATGATTTTGTAGATTCCGACTGTTTTTATTTTGTTAGAGGAGCAATAGGGTATATGCCAGATCCAAAAAAAATATTGGCCTTTGGATATGGTCATATGTGGGTCGCTCCATCAAATCCTGATTGGAATACTTTTTCGAATGAAGATAGAATTTATCAGCAGTTTCAGTTCAGTTCTAAAATGGGTAAAGTATCAGTCTTGAATCGATTCAGAAATGAACAACGTTGGCAACAAATAATCGTTAATGATCTTTGGAATGGAGACAAGAGATTTACGGATAGAGTACGTTATTCGTTAAGTTTTGACATTCCAATTTTCAAGAAAAAAACATTGCCTTCATTGGTTCTTTCGGATGAAATTTTTATTCAATTTGGCAAGGATGTCGTCTATAATACATTTGACCAAAATGGTTTATTTATTGGGATTAAACAAGCTATTAGTCCTAAACTTAGTTTTGATTTTGGTTATGTGAATGTCTATCAACAAAAATATTCCGGTTATCAATATGATATGAATCACACCTTGAGATTGTTTTTCTATTATAATAATAGTTTAAAATCATTAATAAATTTTGGGAATCACACTTCAGGGGCTGAATAGTTTTTTTAGGGTTTACTTTTTAAAAAATTAATTCACGGAAAATTAAAACCAAATGGGAATGTAATCTGAAATCATTCCAGATTTCATAAAAGGACTATGGTGGGGGTCTGTCTCCACATTTTTTTTATTTTCCTTCATCTAAAACCCCGTTTTTAAGGGTCTCGTCAATTTTCCCTATAAGATAGACATTGCCAAAAGCGCCAAAACCGATAGTTTTAGTCTTGCCTTCCCAACTAATCTTTGTCATTGAAAATAAGATGTAATTGTCTGAACTAACTAAATTATTGATTATCTGGTCAACAAACATTCCACCAAGCATATTTCCTAAAGTCTTTCCTGCATCTGCCCACTGGGCACTTGTTTTGCTGTTCTTCTCTTTAAGTGATTCCAATATATAGGAATTAAATCTTGATTTTACGACTTCCCTATGTCTGTCTTGATTTGGGTTTGTTAGAATAGCGATAACGGCAATAATCGTAATAATCCAGATAATCAGATGATTTTTTTTCATTTTTGTATATTGTTACGCTTCCCTATTCTTAAGGATTTTCAGTGACTTTCCGTTTTTAAAGTGGCTCCTGACTCCGCTTTTTATTTGGTCACAGAGATAGTTAAAACTATGCACTTTAGTGCATCTACCTTTCAGTTTCTAAAAACATTTACCGCAAATTCGCAAATTATTTTTTTTACTTTTATGGGTTCACTTAAATTTGCGAATTTGCGGTTTAATTTTTTTATGTTTTTCAGCCGTGCAGACTTTCAGTCTGCTAAACCGAAACTATGGACTTTAAGTCCATAGTGGTTTATTTCCCCCATTTTAATCAACAAATAAACCACGCAAACTATCTCAAAAACGGATTCAATCAATTGTGGAGACAACAGTAAATCGGGCCCAAAAAAAATCAATTGTTCATTAGTTCAATTTGTTAATTCATTCCGAAATTATAGCCAGTAAATCATTTCTTCACGGGGTTTTACATTTCGGGTAATTATTTTTTTAAAATTTTGAAATCTCATTTTTGAAAACCTACTTTATCACTTTTTTCTTTTTCGAGATTGTGATTTTTATCTTTGGGGTCTTTAGTGTTTCTCTTTATTATTTCATCGTCATCAAGTTTGTAATTTTGGTTATTGTAGTAGATTTTTGGTTGTTTTTTTTCTTTTTTCGGGTGACAGGACAGTATCATACAGCTTAGGATTAGTAATCCAATTGAGGTAATTTTTTTCATTTCATTTATGTTTTAGGAACAGCAGGCGTTTACTATTTTCATTTGAATTTTTGACATTCTTTTTATTTGTTTTTTTGTTAAAAGTGCTTTGTTTTGCGCTTTATCCAGTCGTTCATATAAAATCTCCGATTTTGCTCTCATATAGGGATATTTTGACAATGAAACGAGTTTGCCTTTCAGCGATTTCTTGTAATGGCTAATGTATTCCTTTACATAATTGTTATAATCACAAAGGAGTTTGTCCCATTTGTTATTTATGGGTTTAGTGGTACATTTTTCAACGGTTTTTGATATTATTGCAGAGTCATTTTTTTTCATAACCTATTTTTTTGAAAATTAATCTGGGTTTTTAGATTGAAACAAACGTAAACCCGATAAAAATATTTCCAATGATTTTCTTTGAAAGGTTGGATTTATAGTAGTTTATAATTTTTTGAATCTGTTTTTTAAAGCTGATAATAGGAAAATTAGCTGTAATGCAACCATTAATGGAATAAAAGGGATTTTCCAGTCAAGATTGGCACAACTTATTTGTATTAAAAACAGGATGAATGAAAATAGGATTCCCGCGGATATAATGATGCTATTGGAAGTTATCCTTTCTTTAAAAAAGTTATTCTCAGAATTGTGCTCCTCGATAAAATTTATTTTAGAGTCTAATGCCTTTGTTTTGGTATTTGTTTCCATTTTTCCATTTTTTAAATCGTCCCAAATTTAGACCTAATAAAAACGGCATCCTTACGGGAAACCGTAAAGAGGGCAATTTTTTTTAATTTTTTTTTGAATGGGTAGTTTTTAATGGAGGTTTCTCGATACAATTAATGTAAAAATCCTTGTTGGGGTTTTATATAAAAAGGACTATTCGTGTCTGAAATAATAAATAATAGTCCGCTTAGCGGACAGTCATATTATATAAATCGAAGTGACGCAAATTTTTTATTAGACTAATTTGTATTAAGTAAAGGTATAATAAGCAACATCTGTTTATGCGGTTTCGGCTCCCTCTCCTTCGGAGAGGGCTGGGGTGAGGATTTTTTAATTGGGTATTACACCAAACCCAAATCTTTGGCGATGGCTATAAGATGCACGTTATTATTGGCCTTGAAGTATATTTTTAGTTTATTGATGCGTTTCTCGATACTGCTGCTGCCATTGGGGTTTATTTCCGATTTTTTGAAATCCAATGAAATTTCATCCAAAATAAATCCTTGTGCCAACAATTTTAATAATTCGATATCATAGTTTTCGATTTCCAGTAGTGTTTTGTCCCTTAATGCATAAGATAATTCAGGAGAAAGAATTGTTTTGTCATCATTAAAAATTCCAAGAATGGCTTTTTTGAGTTCTGGAATACTGTTCCTTCCCTTGGATACATAGCCATTGATGCCTAAATTATTAAAAAGCGATTTTATCCTGAAGGATTTGTCCTCGATAGAAAAGACAATTGTCTTGATGCTGGGCTGTACTTTTTTTACGGCCGCTATCAGTTCCTCCCCAGATTTCAGCTCATCCTCCCGATGGTCAGTTTTGAATGATAAATCGCTAATCAATAAATCATAGGGTGTATCCTCGTTGATGGCTTTCTTAATTTTCAAAAAAGCATCATCACAGTATTTGGCATAATGGATTTCGCCTATCGAAAGTTCTTCTAACGCTTGCACGACCGCAATACTAATACTGTCTAAATCTTCGGCTACTATTACTTTATTAAACATATTGACATCAGTTTATAAGGGAATCGTGAAACTTGTTTTGAATCCTTTATTGGATTTAGTGTCAAAAGTAATAGTTCCTTTTATAGCCAGAATACGGTTTTCCACATTTTGCAGTCCATTTCCCGTATTTATTTTGTCAAAATTGGCTCCAAGCCCGTTATCACTGTAATCTATTTGTAATTTATTTTCGTTTTTTTTGAAAGTTATCACGACCAAACTGCATTGGCTGTGTTTTTTCATATTGATTAATAACTCTTGTAGCACACGATAAACAATGATTTTTTTATTGATTTCCAAAGTGGTCCAATTGATGCCATTCATACCGTTGACTAATATATTAACGGCATTGGTATTGAAGCCCGACATCATTTCTTTCAGTCCCGCCACAAAGTGTAATCCGGTATCAATAGCACTATTTTCTTTAGAAATGTTGCGTGTTCTGGAATAAATTGTATCCAAATTAGTAAGCAATATTTCTTTGTTTTGGTTAGAAGACAAATCTTGAGTTTCGGCAAAAGCCATTGTGTGATACACGTCGTTTGCCAGTTCATCGTGTAATTTTTTTGAAATTCGGGTTTCGGTATTGTAGGAGGTTTGAATTTTTTCCCTTTTGTTCGTTGCTTTTAAAAAATAATATAGAAAAACAGTGGCTAGAATGCCAATTAATATCAGAAAATACAAGAGCAGGTTTCTGTTTTTTTGTTGTTCCAGTTCAAAGGCATTCTCCGCTTTTTGACTTTTTAGTTTTAGATTTTCCTCTTTTTCTTGCTTGGAGTCGTATTTGATTTTTGCAAATTGATTTTTCGCCTTTTGCCTTACTTTAATAATACTGTCATTGATTCGGATATAATCCAATGAAAAATTCTTCAGTTGATTTCCCGTGCTGTTTTCTATCAATAATTTTAAACACTGCAAGCGGTCATCAACAATGTTTGCCTTGGTTGTTTTTTTATAAGCTAGATGTGCATATTTTAATCCCAAACTGCGATTACTATTTTTGAAATGTTCTGAAAGATTTAAATAACTTGCAGATAAGCCCAATTCATCATGCCTTTTTTTTCTTATTTCCAGTCCTTTATATAAGTAACTTAATGCTTTTGGATTTCCTGTTTTGGAATAACATAAACCCAAATTATCGATAATTCTAGAATATCCTATAGGATAATTTAAAATATTTTTTTGCATCGTCAACGGCTGAAGAATTTTTATTGCTTTCTGGTAATTGTGCATTTCCATGTAAACTAGAGCAATATTGTTTTTAGAGTCTAATTTTCTTAGTTCATCTGTTTTTAAGTTTAAAGCTTTATTAAAATAATGGAGCGCATTGTTATAATCAAATATTCCTAAATAATTATACCCTATTGACATAAATACTGCCCATCTGACTATTCCGATGAAAGTGG
>DHXP01000006.1 GCA_002413745.1 Flavobacterium sp. UBA5153
ATCGCTATTTCAGGACGGGACAATCATTAAATAAAAAAAGCCATCCACAAAGTGGAAAGCTTTTCATTGGTCTAACTACTAAACCCGCCGCGTCTTGTAACGTGACGAAAACAACACAACTATTTTAGATGCTTTTATTGGGCAAAAAAGCGATTCATCTCTGAATCGCTTCTTCCCTCCCGATAGCTATCGGGATTAGCGGTCTGGACGGGACTCGAACCCGCGACCCCATGCGTGACAGGCATGTATTCTAACCAACTGAACTACCAAACCTCTGCTTTATTGCGGTTGCAAATATACTATAGAATTTTGTTTCTACAAGTGTTTCTGCGAAAAACATTTAATAAAGTTTTGCTGTATTAGCCAAAGTTTTGTTTTTCAACCAAATATGCAGTCAATACTTTTTCAAAACTATCCTCAACCCCAACCGGAACATACTTAATTTTGTTTTGTGAACAGGTTAAAGCCAGTTTTTTAAAGTAACTACGTACTCCTTTTTCGTATTCTCCCTTCACATTGTCGGCAAAAATATTAACCTCATCACCGGTTTCTAAGTCAATAAACTTCCTTGGAGCGTTGTCAAAGTCAAAATTCAATTCGGTTTTATTGTCAATAACATGAAACAAGACCACTTTGTGTTTGTTGTGTTTCAAATGTTGTAAGGCATTAAAAAGTGCTTCCTCGTTGCCTAATTGAAACATATCCGTGAACAGGATAATCATCGAACGACGGTGAATTTTTTCGGCGATTTGATGCAAGAACGTTATAGTATCCGTGTGTTTTTGAACTTTAGGTTTCTCCAAAAGATTTTCGAGAGTATTCAATACCATTCGATGGTGACGGTCACTCCCTTTTTCGGGTGCATAGTATTCATACGTATCCGAAAACACGCTTAACCCAACGGCATCGCGCTGCTTCTTTAAAATATTCATCAAAACAGCTGAAGCCAATACGGAAAAACCAATCTTGTTTTGGAAGAAATTTTCGGTGTCTTTAAGTTTTGGATAATGCATCGACGACGAATTATCGATGATGATGTGGCAACGCAAATTGGTATCTTCCTCGAATCGCTTGGTGTACAACCGATCCGTTTTGGCAAACAATTTCCAATCGATATGTTTCGTGCTTTCGCCAACGTTATATACTTTGTACTCGGCAAATTCTGCAGAAAAACCATGAAAGGGACTTTTGTGCATTCCTGAAATGAATCCTTCCACAATTTGATTGGCCAACAATTCAAGATGCTGGAAACTGGAAATTTTCTCTATTTGCGATTCAATCTTCATCTTTCAAATATAAGAAAAATGTTTAGAAGGGATATGACGTTTAAAGTGTTTCGTTTTGAAATAAAAAAAGGTTTGACTTTCGCCAAACCTTTCTATTTAAATCACAATCTATTGATTACAACAATGCGTCTAAACTGTCAGCATAAGTTTGTTTTGGAGCAACTCCCACTTGTTTTCCTACCACTTCTCCTTTATGAAAAACCAAAACTGTTGGAATATTTCTCACTCCGTATTTTGCGGCAAATTCTTGGTTTGCGTCAACATCTACTTTTCCAACGACCACTTTTCCTGCGTATTCTTCACCAAGTTGGTCAATGATTGGTCCCACCATTCTACAAGGACCACACCAAGCTGCCCAAAAATCTACCATTACTGGTTTGTCTGATTTCAAAACTACTTCCTCGAAAGTAGCGTCTGTTATTGCTAATGCCATATTATTTTTTATTTAAAGTTTAAATTTTTAAAGTTGCAAACTTGAATACAAAGATAAAGAAACATTTGGGTTTAGATATGTAACTTTTATCACTTTTAGCTATTTTTTAATTGTTATAACTTATCAATTCAACTTAAAGTTAATCTGCATCTTCTCCAACTCCACCAACAACTCATTCGAAATCTTGATTTTCAATTTTCGGCTTGGCATCGATAATCGGGTAATCACTTTTGTTTCCTCTACTTCGGTGGCAATGATAGTTTCGGATATTTCGGTTTCTAAAATATTTCCATCTTCATCCATAATAATTTCATCAACATCAATGTCTATTGGCGCTACCTCAATTTGTTTTTTAACTGTTTCCAACTCCAAAACTTCAAACGTAACTTGATTTTCCCCTTTATTGGCTTGAAGAACAGAACTCAACTTATGAATTAAATCGGTCTGTAAATCTTTTATATTCAAATGAATAATCAGTTTTTTGGCGAAACTTGGCAACACATCCTGTAAGTATTGAACCAAAATAAACTGCAATCTCGGCTCGCCTTTTTTCCCCGTATCGCGGTCTGCCCAGCCTTCTTTTACCATCACTTTCATAAAAGTAAAATTGTTTTGAATCAAGAAATGACGAAATTTTAAATATTCTTCGCCAAAAATCCTGAACTCATGACTTTCGTCATAACCTTCTAAGGTGAACATCCCCCAGCCCTTGCCGTTTTTTGCCACGCGATGTTGCACATTGTTGATGATTCCGCCAAAAGTCAGATTTTTATTAACGTGCAATTCCATATTTTTCAACACTTCCAACTTTGAATTACAGAAATAATGCATTTCAAATTTGTAATCGTCCAACGGATGTCCCGAAATATAAATTCCGACAACTTCTTTCTCTTTGGCGAGTTTTTCCATCGTGCTCCAATCCTCGCAAGGCGGCACAACAGGCTCTGCAATTTGAACATCGCTACTTTCCCCAAACAAACTTACTTGCGATGAATTCTCATTTTCCTGAAATTTTGCCCCATACCGAATGGCTTTTTCGTAGAAAGTGATTCCGTCGCCATCATCATGAAAATATTGCGCTCGGGTGGTTCCAATGAAGGAATCAAAACCTCCAGCCAAGGCCAAGTTTTCCAATGCTTTTTTATTCGCTGCACGCAAATCGATGCGTTTGGTCAAATCAAAAATAGATTTATACTTTCCGCCTTTTCTGTTTTCGACAATGGTTTGAACTGCGCTCATTCCGACGCCTTTTACAGCCCCAATTCCAAAACGAACGGCATAATTTTCGTTTACCGTAAATTTATAAAACGACTCGTTCACGTCTGGTCCCAAAACCTGTAATCCCATCCGTTTACATTCTTCCATAAAAAAGGAAACCTGCTTAATATCGCTCATATTATTCGACAAAACTGCCGCCATATATTCCGCAGGATAATTCGCTTTCAAATAGGCGGTTTGGTAGGCAATCCAAGCATAACAGGTGGAATGCGATTTGTTGAAAGCATATTCTGCAAAGGCTTCCCAGTCTTTCCAAATTTTCTCCAGTTTATCTTCTGCATGCCCTTTGGCTGCAGCCTGACTGATAAATTTGGGTTTCATTTTGTCCAAAACATCTTTTTGTTTTTTTCCCATTGCTTTACGCAAAACGTCGGCATCCCCCTTGGAGAAATCGGCCAATTTTTGGGACAAAAGCATTACTTGTTCTTGGTAAACGGTAATTCCGTAGGTGTCTTTCAGTAATTCTTCGCAGGCTTCAAGGTCATAAACAATCTCTTCCTCTCCATTTTTTCTTTTTACGAAACTTGGAATATAGGCAATTGGTCCTGGACGATATAAGGCATTCATGGCAATCAAATCAGGAAAAACCGTTGGCTTTAATTCCTTTAGATATTTCTGCATTCCTGCCGATTCATATTGGAAAATCCCAACAGTTTCTCCACGTTGAAAAAGTTCGTAGGTTTTCAAATCATCAATAGGAAATTCATCAGGATTAAGATCTATTCCGTTTCTGTATTTCACTAATTTGACCGTGTCTTTAATCAAGGTCAGGGTTTTCAAACCCAAGAAGTCCATCTTCAATAAACCGGCACTTTCCACCACCGAGTTATCAAATTGGGTCACATATAAATCCGAATCCTTGGCAGTTGCCACGGGAACAAAATCAGTAATATCACTAGGCGTAATAATCACGCCACAAGCGTGAATCCCCGTGTTTCTTAGATTCCCTTCCAAGACTTTTGCCTGCTGAATGGTTTCTCCAGCCAAATCGCCTTCATTGGCAAGACCAATTAATTCCTTGATTTTATCGAATTCTTCGGGGCGAACTGCCTTCTTTATCAGGTCTTCTTTCTCGCTTAAAAAACGTGCTAAATTCCATTTGGAAGGCATCATTCCCGGAATTAATTTGGCTATTTTGTCGGCTTCAAATAAAGGCAGATCCAACACACGAGCCGTATCACGAATCGCCGATTTCGTTGCCATTTTACCGTAAGTGATAATCTGGGCCACTTGTTTCGAACCGTATTTCCGAATCACATAATCCATTACGCTGCTACGTCCCTCGTCATCAAAATCGATATCAATATCGGGTAGTGACACACGATCGGGATTCAGGAAACGCTCAAAAAGCAGATTGTATAAAAGTGGGTCAATATTAGTAATTTTCAAACAATACGCCACCACGGAACCTGCCGCAGAACCACGACCAGGCCCAACAGAAACCCCCATATTTCGGGCTTCAGCGATAAAATCCTGAACGATTAAGAAGTAACCTGGATAACCCGAATTTTCTATGGTCAATAATTCAAAATCCAGTCTCTCTTGAATTTCGGGAGTTATTTCCTTGTATCTTCGATTCGCCCCTTCAAAAGTAAGATGTCTCAAATAGGCATTTTCACCTCTTACTCCTCCATCAATTGCATCTTGGGGAACATTAAATTCGACTGGAATTTCAAATTTTGGAAGCAAAACTTCACGCGCCAAATTGTAAATTTCGATTTTATCCACAATTTCGGAAATGTTCGAAATCGCTTCCGGCAAATCATTGAAGTTTTTCTTCATTTCCTCTCCCGATTTGAAATAGTATTCCTGATTAGGTAAACCAAAACGATAGCCACGTCCACGACCTATTGGCGTAGATTGCTTTTCACCCTCTTTTACGCACAACAAAATATCGTGTGCATTGGCGTTATCCTTATCGATGTAAAAAGTATTATTCGTAGCAATTATCTTGACATCGTGCTTTCTGGCCAATGAAATTAAGCCTTCATTCACTCGGTTTTCGTCCTCTTGATTGTGGCGCATCACTTCGATATAGAAATCTTGTCCAAATTCTTGTTTCCACCAAAGCAAAGCTTCTTCTGCTTGGTTTTCACCCAAATTTAAGATCTTGTTTGGAATTTCTCCATAGAGATTTCCCGACAAAACTATGATGTCTTCCTTGTATTGTTGAATGATTTTCCGGTCTATTCTTGGTACATAATAAAATCCTTCGGTGTAACCAATGGAAGACATTTTAGCCAAATTATGATAGCCTTTTTTGGTCTTCGCCAAAAGAACAATCTGGTAACCATTGTCTTTGTGGGATTTATTTTTGTGGTCTTCGCAAACAAAAAATTCACAACCAACGATAGGTTTCATCGAAACTTCCGTTGGTTCTTCGCCTTTTTCGACAGCTTCTTTATTTTTGGCTTCAGCCGCTTTATTATGGTATAAAATATCCCGAACAAAATGAAAAGCACCCATCAAATTGGCGTGGTCCGTTATGGCAACGGCCGGCATTTTTTGCTGTGAAGCCGCTTTCACCAAAGCCGCAACGCTAATTGTCGATTGTAAAACCGAAAACTGGGTGTGATTATGCAAATGAACAAAATCGGTGTCGATTAAACTCTGTTTATTGTCCGAAAGTTCCTGTGTCGAAATAGGAGCGGTTTGTTTTTCTCCAAATTGTTGGCGAATTTTATCAGACGCTTCCTTTAAATTGATATGTTGCAACCCAATAAGCTGAATTTCTCTTGGATTTTTTAATTGGAAATCCTCGAAATATTCCTGCTCCACTTCGAGTTCCGTTTTGGTAAAAACTTCTTTACGAATTAATTCAAAAAAGCAACGTGTTGTTGCCTCGACATCGGCAGTGGCATTGTGCGCTTCTCCAAAAGGAACTTGAAATAAATATTGATGTAATTCAGTTAATGTGGGCAGTTTAAATTTCCCCCCTCGACCACCAGGCAATCGCAATAAGGAAGCCGTAATTTCGGTACAGGTATCGAGAATTGGCATTGAACCCATTGGCGAAGCAACTCCCATTCTGTGAAATTCGCAACCCATAATATTGATGTCAAAACCAAGATTCTGACCCACAATAAATTTGGATTTGGCCAATGCTACATTGAATTTTTCTAAAACTTCAGCTAAAGAAATCCCTTCAGCTTCGGCCAATTCAGTAGAAATACCATGGATTCTTTCAGCATCATACGGAATATTAAAGCCCTCAGGTTTTACCAAATAATCCTGATGCTCGATGAGTTTTCCCATATCATCGTGCAACTGCCAAGCGATTTGAATACATCGCGGCCAGTTGTCCGTGTCAGAAATGGGTGCGCCCCAACGCTTTGGTAAACCTGTAGTTTCGGTATCGAATATTAAGTACATAAGCCTTATTCCAGCCCTCTCCTCCCTCAACCAGTTCCTCCAAAAGAGGGGGTGGAAAGGAAAAGGAGTCGAAACCATAAAGGTTTTGACCGTTTATTTAACTGGTTTTAAACGTTTTGAAATTGTTGAAAATGATAAAAAATGAATTTCAAATTTAGGATTTTTTGAAGTAAAATTTCGGGGAAGTTATTAACAAAAGACATTGTATGAAAATTTATAACTTCTCCCCAACTTTTTTATGTGAGCCGAATTTTTAAAAAACAAATCTGTGTCTAGTCCTGAAAAAACGAT
>DHXP01000057.1:0-90438 GCA_002413745.1 Flavobacterium sp. UBA5153
GCAAAATTTATGCTAGAAAACGATAACAATACCGGTAGTTATTTCAAATTAGTCCAATAAAAAGGGAACTAAATGAAATATACAGCGGCATTATACCAGAACGATTGGACTAAAACATATTAACCAATGGTATCATTTCTGAAAAAACATTCGAAAACGCAAAGAAGCTCCAAATGCCATAATTATTTGGAGCTTCGTTGTATATCTATAAAATTTTTATTTCGCCTCAAGAACAAAATTGATTGAAACTTTAGCATTCTCGGCAATTTTGCCTTTTACTAAATTTGGAATTTCAATATTATAATCTTGTGGTTTAACTAAAATCAGGCTTTTTGCTGAAATTTTCCCGGCATTCAACGAAAGTGATATTTTAGTTTTAATCTTTTTGGTCTCACCGTGTATTGTCAAATCGCCTTCTAAATCAAATTCTGATGGTTTAGATGATAATTTTTTGGCATCAAAATTCGAGATTTTACCTTTGAAAGTTGATTTAGGAAATTTGGAAGACTCCATATAATTCTCATTAAAATGTTCTTCCATCAAAGGCGACTTGAACTTGAATGCTTTTATCAGTGCCAATGCCACGAAATCTCCAGTTGCCTCGTCAAGAATACAAGAAACGGTACTGTTTGTTCCAGCAATTTCCTCAAAAGCGGGCATGGAAGCTTCAAACTTTATTTCACCTGAGCGGGTCATCATTTTTTGTGAAAAAATTACGTTTCCTACCAAAAAAAACATCGCTAAAATTATTCCTTTTTTCATTTTATCTTATTTTATTAATTTATATATCCGTTAGAAGACCATAATTGAATCATATCAATTGTTCCTTGTGACATTTTTCCATTAGTAGGCATAACTGAACCACAAGTACCGTTAATTTTACACAATAGATTACCATTTTGGGCGGCCTCTTTTACTTGAGCATAGTTTCCCAAGTCGGGAAATTGGGAACCACCGGAATGACAACCTGAGCAGTTTGCCTTTATCACTGGCCCAACATTTATAGTATAGGTAGGGTTTGTGCTTGGTATTGAAATTTGATCATAAGTTGTGGATTCGCAAGAAACGACAAATGCAGCACTGATAAGCATTAGAAATATTTTTATTCTTTTCATAATTATTCTTTTTGATTTTTAAAAAACTCTATACATATTAAATCCAAAATAGAGACTGCCTCCATTCCAGTTTCCCGAAGCATTCGAAAATACCGCGACATCATTCATCGGTTGGCTATTGGATACCACCAATTGAAAGACGTGTCCACCAGTTTCAATATCCAAACCTACAGAAAGCGGATTGTGATAAGGAGATACAAAACCTTCAATTAATATCATTCGTGCTGCATATTCTAAATTCACGCTCATCCTTTTAGATAATTTATATCTTGTACCGGCACCCACAAAATATTGATCTTTTTGTTCAAATGATCCTTCATATAAATTTTTGTGAACATAGACACCTGCAGCTTCAAAAGAAAATGATTCTGAAAATTTTCTGGACATAAGCAATTGTGAGGTATAAGCCAATCTATCGGTGAATTTCAAATTCGGATATATTGTGTTTTTTAATGCGCTATTAATATCCATAGTATTATATCCTACAATTGTTACCGGAAAACCGCTTTCCACCTGGTTTGCAAACTTGTATTTTGCGGTTAACTCATATATTTTATTATAAGTCTGTCTTGATGCACCAAATGATAACCAATTAGTTGCTCCGTATATTCCACCCACTTTAGTCAAAGCATTATCCATCCCAAAAAAGTTGTCAAATCCTTTGGTCAAATCACCAAAACGGTGTGAAACCACCATATACCACTCGCCTTGAGCCGGCAATTTTGTCGATTGCATATTACAAATCTGTAATCCTTTGAAAGCCGCCGTTTCTATTTGTTTATCATTAGATTTTTGGGCATCCAGTTGATTTAATAAGTCGTCCTGTGCAGAGGCGTAGCCAATCGTAAAAAACACAAGCATAAAAGATAAAAAGTTTTTCATTCTCATTTAATTTAATTTAATTATTAATTTTTAGCTAAATTTAAGAAGCCTTAAAACATTGGTCTAGTTTTAATTCGCCCATTAAATCATCATAACCTACGACTCTTCCTTTTAAAGTTACAATTTGATTTTTTTGGATTGTAGCGTCAAAATTTTTCAAATTACAAACAATAGAATTATCTATAATAACTTCGGTGCCGGTTATTTTGGTAATAGTTCCCTTTATGGCAATTGCTTTTTCGAGATATTTTTTATTTGACGCTTCTATATTGGCTGCAAATTCATTTGCAATGCTTTTTGAAGAAACGGTAAAAGCTGTTTCTTCCGTTGATAAATTCCTTGCACCACCATACATGACATAATTAAATCCTGTAAAGGCTATTATTCCAATTACAACAATTGAAAAAGTGATTGTTTTAAACTTTTTGTTCATAATTATAATTTATTAAGATTTTATTAAACACTCCGTTTTAATCTCTAAAAAAACAAATCGACATCAATATTTATTTCTTTAGTAATTAAAACATCCATGAGTGAAATTACCCTACCCTAAATTGATAATATATATAAAAAAAAACGAATTAAATAAGTAAAATATTCAGGTTGAATCTATTATAAAAATAAAAAAAATAGGACTTTAGGGGATATAAATAATTTATGCCAAAAACAATTTCTTCAATACAAAATGTAGGCTGAGGTCTATATAGAAAAAATAATTTAAAAAATAAAGTAGGGTAATTCTATTCTTGGATGTTTTAGCTAAACAACCACAAACTGTTTATTTTAACAATTGAGTCATTGGAATATAAATTAAACAGGTCAAAAAAGAGCTCCTTAATTATCCACTAAAAAATAAGTAAAAACAATTAAAAACCAAATTTAAACAATTATGAAACTTAAACTTACAACAACCTTTTCAGCCATTGTACTTCTTGTCCTTATGCAATCTTGTACCGTACCGAACCCTTATGAACCAATAAATAATGGTACTGCTACAAATGGCACTACAAATAGCACAACTAATAGCGGCACTACAAACAGTAATGTAGAGAAAGAAAATGATGATAATGGAACTACTACCGGAACTACCACTGGGACTGGAACAACTTCTGGCGGAACAACTACTGGAACTGGCACGACTACCGGAACTACAACTGGAGGAATTGTACTTGGTGGAAATTCAAGTACAACTGGTGGAAATATAAGCCATAATATGGGACAAAATTGTATGAATTGTCATAATCCTGGTGGTGCTGGTTCTGGAAAAGGGGTTTGGCAAGTGGGTGGAACAGCATACAACAGTTCAGCTGGAACAACTACAGCCCCTAATGTTGTTATCAAGTTTTATACGGGTCCAAATGGAACGGGAACATTAAAATACACTCTTAACGCTGATTCTAGGGGAAATTTTTACAGCGTAGGACCTGTTGATTTTACGGGCGGTTTGTATCCTGCAGTTGTAGGAGCTACCACAACAAAATATATGGGTTCCACTATCACAAATGGAGCCTGTAACAGTTGCCACACAGGAGGAACTTCCACAGCAAGAGTATGGACGAATTAACAAATTAAAAGCATTCGGGGGGAAATAAATAATTTCGGTACCTGATTATAAACTTCCTACTGAACATAGCCTATTATTTATTGAAAATAGAAAAACAAATAATAGGCTTTAATCATACCAAATAATGCAATTAGAATTTTAAATTTTAGAAATAAAAATCAAAAAATGTGGAGACTGAAATCCATTATAAATAAAAAAAATAGAAAATATAAACAGTATACAATCTAAAACATGAAACTAAAACTAATTACACCATTTGCAGCGGCCATACTTCTAGTTTTTATGCAGTCTTGCACAACCGAGAGCGAATATGGGTCAATAAGTAACAGCACAACGGGGAGCAGTAACAGTCATAATATGGGGCAGAATTGCATGAATTGTCACACACCGGGCGGAGGTGAAGCTCCCGTGTGGAAAGTAGCCGGAACAGTTTATAATGGGACATTTACAAATACCAATTCCAATGCAACCGTAAAGCTTTATACTGGACCAAATGGAACCGGAACATTAAAATACACCCTTAATGTTGATACCAAAGGAAACTTCTATACCTCCTCAAACATTGATTTTACAGGTGGTTTGTACCCTTCTGTCACGGGAAGTACTTCAACAAATTCTATGTCAACCCCAATTGCAGCCGGGGCTTGCAACAGTTGCCACGATGGCATTTCAAGAAGTAGAATATGGATTAATTAGCATAAAAAATTCATTTTATAATTAAATTTACCGCATTATTCATTGAAAAAGAGCAATGAATAATGCGTTTTTTTTATAATACCAACAATCCAAAATTCCTCAAAGTATTCACGGGTTTGGAATACCAAAACAATTCAAAATCCTCCAAATTCCTTTCAAAATCAGCCTTAATTTCTTGAAAAGTACAGGTTTTAGCATTAGAAATCGAAATCTTTTCGAGCATTTCCACCAGCCATTCTCCTTCTTTTTTGCCCGTTTGAATAACGAAACTTTCTTTTTTGTCGTGAAAAGTCAAAGCCATCATTTCCCAGGAATTTCCTTTTTTTGATTTCGTGAAATGTTCCTGAGACGGCTTTCCTCCTAGCCAAACAATTTTGGCAGTCGGTTTTATATTAAAATCTTCCTCTTGCTCTAAAGCGTTGGAAATAAAATCAGGTTGTATTTTTGTCTTCGGAATTTTGAAGTCGAACCAATCCTGCAACTCATAGTCAAAGCAAATGCCGTGCATAAAATTGAACAAGGATTTCTTTAATCCAAAACTGAATTTATTATGGTCGATTCCAGATTTGTCAACATAATTGATGTCGTTATTGGCAAAAGTTCCAAGGATTTCGGTTTCCTTCACGACACCAAACTTTTCTGGATGCATTCCCACCGGACTGTGTGTTGTCATAGCAAATTGATGCCAAAAACCCGACTGCAAAACACCAACCTCGAACAATTGGCGCACCATTTCGAGACTGTCCACCGTTTCCTGAACCGTTTGTGTTGGAAAACCATACATCAAATAGGAATGCACCATAATTCCAGCTTCAGTGAAATTTCGAGTCACTTTCGCCACTTGTTCTACCGTCACGCCTTTGTCGATCAGTTTCAACAATCTGTCCGAAGCCACTTCGAGCCCTCCAGAAACGGCGATACAACCAGAAGCCTTGAGCAACAAACACAAATCTCCAGAAAAACTTTTCTCGAAGCGAATGTTTGTCCACCAAGTCACGACCAATTTTCTGCGAAGTATTTCCAGTGCCAAAGCGCGCATCAATGTTGGTGGTGCGGCTTCATCCACAAAATGGAAGCCGTTTTCGCCCGTTTGCAAAATCATTTCTTCCATTCGATCGCATAATAAACCGGCGGCAATAGGCTCGTACACTTTGATATAATCTAATGAAATATCGCAAAAAGTACATTTTCCCCAATAGCAACCGTGCGCCATCGTGAGTTTATTCCATCGGCCGTCGCTCCACATTCGATGCATTGGATTCACGATTTCGATAACCGAAATGTATTTATCCAATGGCAAATCTGAATAATCCGGCGTGCCCACTTCGGATTGTTTGTAGTCTCCGCGTGTGGAATTATTTTTGTAAACCACTTTGCCGTTTTCGAGGAGAAAAGTTCTTTTGAATTTTGGTTCTTGAGTTTGTTCGGAATCAGAAGATGAGATTCCTCCTTCGTCGGAATGACAAACTGCTTCAAAAAGCAATTCCACAGGCAATTCGCCATCATCCAATGTAATAAAATCGAAAAACTCAAAAACTCTTTTGTCCGAAAGCGAACGCAATTCGGTATTGGGAAAACCGCCTCCCATCGAAATCTTGATGTCTGGGTGATGTTTTCGTACCCATTGCGCCGAACGAAAAGCACTGTATAAATTTCCCGGAAAAGGAACGGAAATCAAAAATAATTCGGGTTGAATCGTCTCGATTCTTTCTTTCAAAATAGAAATTAAAATTTCATCAATATAAGTGGGTTTTTCTTGCAAGGCTTCATATAATTCGTCGAAAGAATTGGCACTTCTACCCAAACGTTCGGCATAGCGACTGAAACCAAAATTCGAATCGACACATTCTACGATAAAGTCAGAAATATCTTCGAGGTATAAAGTCGACAAATGTTTGGCTTTATCCTGCGTTCCCATTGTTCCGAAAGCCCAATCCATCCCGATAGCTATCGGGACTTCTAATTGAGAAAACCGAGAAGCTTCCGGCAAGAAGTCTTCCTGACAAATTTGCAATGCAAGGGTTGGATTTTTTCCTTGGAGAAACGCAATAACCGAATCTATGGTTTTGGTATATTCGTCTTGTAGAGCGAGGATTCTTTTGGAATTATCCGAAACTTCTAAAACTTCAAATTTTGAACTTTGAACTTGAAACAAATCTTCTAAACCTTGCTTCGAAAACAATTTCAAAATCACTTCGATACCCAAATCCGCCTGAACGGATTCGATGTTTTTGGTGTTCAGAAACCCCTTGATATAAACCGTTGCCGGATACGGAGTATTCAGTTGGGTAAAAGGTGGCGTGATAAGAAATACTTGGGTTTTCAAGATGAATGATTTGTGCAAAAGTAAGGTATTTTAGAAAAGAATTAGATTCATCATCGAACCTTTTCAATATTTAGGAATATAATTACTACTTTTAAATTCTCAAAAAAAAGCAATGACTATTCCTGAATACCTCTCCAAAATAAACACGCTTTATATTACAGGCAATGCAAGAGAACACTCCTATCGTGGCGATTTGCAAAACCTTATTATGGCCATTTTACCTGATATACTAGTTACCAACGAACCTGCAAGAGTAGATTGTGGTGCGCCAGATTATGTCTTGACACGCAAGGATGTGCCTGTGGGTTATATCGAAGCCAAAGATATTGGAGTGGATTTAGCAGACAAAAAACTAAAGGAACAATTTGACCGTTACAAATCGGGATTGTCAAATTTGGTGTTCACCGATTATATGGATTTTCATTTCTATAAAGATGGTGTGTTGACCACCAAAATTTCCATTGCCAAAATAGAATTCCCCTCCTCTGGAGGGGTGTCCGAAGGACGGGGTGGTCAAATAGTTCCCATTCCCGAAAATTTTGAGCAGTTTATACAATTGATAAAAAACTTTGCCCAAACGATTTCACAAACTATCAAATCGCCTACCAAATTAGCCCAAATGATGGCAGGAAAAGCAAAGTTGATGGCAGATGTTATCGAAAAATCCTTGACCAATGACGACCAAGAAGGCAAACGTTCCCAGATAAAATCGCAAATGTTGTCGTTTCAACAAATGCTTATTCACGATATAGACAATAAAGCTTTTGCTGATATTTATGCCCAAACCATTGCTTACGGAATGTTTGCAGCTCGCTATCACGACCCTACTTTACCCACTTTTTCCCGAATGGAAGCGGCCGAATTGATTCCGAAATCGAATCCATTTCTTCGAAAATTATTTCAGGACATTGCTGGTTTTGACCTCGACATTCGTTTAACTTGGATTGTAGATGAACTCGTTAACATTTTTCTAGCTAGTGATGTGGCTACGATTATGAAAAATTTTGGGCGAAGTACCAAACAAGAAGATCCTGTGGTGCATTTTTATGAAACCTTTTTGGGCGAATACAATCCTGCTTTGCGAAAAGCTCGTGGGGTTTGGTACACGCCGCAACCTGTGGTGAACTTTATTGTTCGTGCAGTGGACGATATTTTGAAAACCGAATTCGATTTGCCACAAGGATTGGCGGATACGAGCAAAATAAAAATTAAGAAAAAAGCCGTTACCCAAACTGGTAAAGGAGCCAACTCGAAAATAAAAGAAGTGGAAACCGAGGTGGAAGTACACAAAGTACAAATCTTGGATCCTGCCACGGGAACAGGAACATTTTTGGCCGAAGTGGTAAAACACATTCACAAAAAATTTGAAGGACAGCAAGGCATTTGGAGCAAATATGTAACCAAAGATTTGATTCCTCGCCTGAATGGTTTTGAATTATTGATGGCGAGTTATGCAATGGCTCACCTTAAAATGGATATGCTCCTGACCGAAACAGGTTATAAACCTACAGACGACCAACGTTTTCGTATTTTTCTGACCAACTCGCTCGAAGAAGCGCATCCAGACACGGCAACGCTTTTCAGTTCTTGGCTCTCAGACGAAGCCGACCAAGCCAATGCTGTAAAACGCGATGCACCGGTTATGGTCGTGATGGGGAATCCGCCGTATAGTGTGAGCAGTAGCAACAAAAGTGAATGGATTCAAAATTTAATTAAAGATTACAAAAAAGATTTAAACGAAAGAAAAATTAATCTTGATGATGATTACATCAAATTTACACGCTACGGCCAGCATTTTATTGACAAAAATGGTAGCGGAATTTTAGCCTATATTTCGAACAATAGTTTTATTGATGGTATTACGCATCGCCAAATGCGTAAAAATTTATTAGAAAGTTTCGACAAAATTTACATTCTCGATTTACACGGAAATGCCAAGAAAAAAGAAGTGTCTCCCGATGGTTCACCAGACCAAAATGTATTCGATATAATGCAAGGCGTTTCCATTAATATATTTGTCAAAACTGGGAGAAAATTCCCCTCCAAATTCCCCTCCTCTGGAGGGGTGTCCGCAGGACGGGGTGGTCAATTAGCCGAAGTTTTTCATCACGATTTACAAGGGAAAAGAGATTTTAAGTATGATTTTTTGAGTGAGAATTCCATAAAATCTTTTAAATGGAATAAGTTAGAATATAAAGAACCTTATTACTTTTTTGTTCCAAAAAACTTTGATTTAAATTTAGAGTATAAAAAAGGATTTAAAGTTGATAATTTGTTTCGATTAAATTCAAATGGAATAGAAACAAAATGCGATTCATTATCTATACATTTCAACAAACAAGGCTTAGAGGAAGTTATTTCCGATTTTAAAAACGAAACTGTAAATACATTAAAAAATAAATACAAATCTAAAGAAGATTCAAGCGGTTGGAACTTTGAAAATGCAAAACAAAGTATTATTTCAGATATTTTCTTTAATCAAAAGATACAATATAGACCCTTTGACAACAGAGAAACTATAATTACAAAAAATTCAGGCGGATTTATTGGTCGTTCAAGATTTGATGTAATGAAACATTTCCTAAATTCCAATATTGGACTTATTATACCACGACAAACAACTCAAGATTATAGACATAGTTTTATTACTAATAAAATCATTGATGGAAATATTACAGCAAGTGCAAAATTATTTGGAAGTGGCTGTGTGTTTCCACTTTACCTTTACCCTGAAACCACTGCCCAACAATCCCTATTAAAGTCCACCCCGCCCGTTGGGCACCCCTCCGAAGGAGGGGAATTTACAGCAGGAGTCAAAGGAGGGGAATTTAGAACACCCAATCTCAACCCTGAAATTGTAAAACAAATTGCTGAAGCTTTGGGTTTGACTTTTACTAACGAAAAAGAAACAGAAGGAGAAGTTTGTTTTGCTAATAGTGAGGATGTGCGACCAGAGTTTAGGCAAAGCTTTGCTCCCATTGATTTGCTCGATTATATCTATGCGGTCTTGCATTCGCCCAATTATAGAGAGAAATACAAGGAATTCTTGAAGATAGATTTTCCACGTGTGCCGTTTCCTTGTAAAGATGCGATTAATCGCGTCTGTACGAAAGAAGAAATTGCCAATTTCTGGAATTTGGTAGCATTAGGTGGCGAATTACGCCAAATCCATTTGCTGGAAAGCCCAATTGTTGAGAACTACATCACGCAATATCCCGAAGATGGCGATAATGTGGTGGTAAAACCACATTTCGTCAAAAACCCAATTTCAAATTCTGTAGTATCGAGCGAAAATTCCCCTCCTCCGGAGGGGTGTCCGCAGGACGGGGTGGTTTCTAATATCGCATCCCAAAACTCAGTCCTTCCAGATACCACAATAAAATCTACCCCAATATTCTTCAACCCAATTTTAGAATTACCCTATAATATAAAACTAAAAACGAGAGCAAGAGAATTGCGACAAGCCGAGAATTTATCAGAAGTTTTATTTTGGATGCAAGTAACAAAAAATCAGTTTTACAAAATAGATTTTGATAGGCAGCGAATCATTGGCAACTACATTGTAGATTTTTATGTAAAAAAACTGGGACTGGTCATCGAAATTGATGGTTCAAGCCACGACACCAAAGAAGAATATGACAAAGTGAGAAAAGAATACTTACTGTCATTAGGATTAAAAGTGTACAGAATACCAGTTGTGGAAGTACTGCAAAATATGAAAGGCGTGATGAGAAATTTGGAGGAATTTATAATTGAAAAATATAGTGACCCAAATGGAAGTTGTCTTGAAGATAAAAAACCACCCCGCCCGTTGGGCACCCCTCCAATGGAGGGGAATTTACAGCAGTTGTCGAAGGTGGAAAATATTGGACGAGTGCACATCAACGAAACACAATATTTTGCGAACGTTCCTGAAGTGGCTTGGAACTTCTATATTGGCGGGTATCAACCTGCGCAAAAATGGCTCAAAGACCGCAAAGGCAGAGAATTGAGCTATGAAGATATTTTGCATTATCAAAAAATCATCGTGGCTTTGAGTGAAACGGATAGAATTATGAAAGAGATTGATAAAATAGAAATTTAATAAAAATGACATTCCCAAAAGAATTTAAAGAAGCAATCCAAAATTTGCCAAGTGCAGAGAAAGACAAACTAATTTTTAGATTGTTAAAACACGATTTGGATTTAGCAAACCGATTGCATTTTGAATTGGTAAATACAGAAACCGTAGAAGAAAGAAGAAGCGCTATACAAAAAGAAGTCACAAAAGCTGTAACCAGAATGAGTGACAGATTTTACTCTTTGGGCTATCTACTGATGGACATACGCGATTTGAGTGGTACTATTAGTGAACACGTTCGTATCACGAAAGACAAATTTGGCGAAGCAAGTTTGAATATTCAAATGCTTAACAAAGTATTAAAAACAAACAAAATACGTTTAGAAAATTCAAAAACAAATGATACATATAAGATTAACATATATGTCATTGCAAGAGCATTTAAAATCTTGTTACTGGTAAATTCACTTCACGAAGATTATTTAATGGAGTTTAAAGAAAGTTTAAACGAGTTAGGAACACGCATTTCGCAAAATTCGTCATTAATGAAAACAGCCATAAATAACGGTTTAGATGTAAACTGGCTATTAGAAGGTGAAATTCCAGAAAATATTATTGCTATTCATAAAGAAATAAGAAGCAATGGTTTTCTTAAATAAATCGAAGCGATATTTCGAGGAATTAAACCTAAAATATCAAAATTGATGTTCCTTTTTACTAATCACCAAAAGCGACACAAAAGTCAGCACTGCGGCAGCCGATAAATAAAAACCAACATAGGTAAGTCCATAATTCTTGGCAATCCATATAGCGATTATCGGTGCAAAAGCCGCACCTATTATTCCCGCAAAATTAAATGTGAGTGAAGCTCCCGAATAACGCACTTCCGTTGGAAAAAGTTCCGAAAGAAAAGTGCCTAATGGTCCGTAAGTCAAACCCATCAACGTCATTCCCAAACATAGAAAAATCGTGATTAATGTCGTATTTCCTGAACCAAGCAGCAAAGAAAAAAACAATCCAAAAATGGCAATGGCAATAGAAATTATGATTAACACCACTCTTCGACCAAATTTGTCGGCTAAAACCGCCGAAATCGGAATCGATATTCCAAAGAATAATACTGAAAAAAGCTGCATAATTAGGAAATCACGCCTTGTGTAACCCAAATCAGTTGTTGCCCAACTCAAGGTAAATACCGTCATTAAATAAAAGGTCAAGAAAGTCGTAACTGCAGCCAGCGTTCCAAAAATGAGTTCACGACGGTAGGACTTTAACAAGGTTACCAAAGGAATTCGCACCCGTTTTTTGGTCTCTAAAGAAGCAAGAAAAGAGGGGGTTTCTGTAATTTTCAAACGAATATAAAATCCAATTACCACTAAAGCTGCGCTTGCAATAAAAGGGATTCTCCATCCGTAATTGAAGAATTGTTCGTTAGTCAATGTGTCGCTCAACAAAAGAAAAGTTCCTCCGGAAAGTAACAACCCAATTGGCGCACCAAGTTGGGGAAACATTCCGTACCAAGCACGTTTTCCAGGAGGTGCGTTTTCGATTGCCAATAAAACGGCACCACCCCATTCGCCTCCAAGTCCCAATCCTTGACCAAACCTAAAAAACATCAATAATAAAGGCGCAGCAATGCCAATGTTGGCATAAGTGGGAAGAAATCCAATAGCAACGGTAGAAATTCCCATTGTTAATAAGGCGACAACCAAGGTGGTTTTTCGTCCAATTTTATCACCATAATGTCCAAAAACGGCAGAACCAATGGGACGGGCAAAAAAAGCAATTGAAAAAGTTGCAAGTGATTCTATTATGGAAACAGTAGGATTGGATCCCGGAAAAAATAATTTCGGAAAAACTAAAACGGCAGCATTGGCATAAATATAGAAATCAAAAAACTCTATTGTGGTACCTATTAAACTGCCAAAAAGCACGTGTTTTAATGAATTGACTTTATTTGGACTGGAATTTACTTTCATATATAGAATTAAAATATTTCCATAAAAATGACACTAATTTTCGAAAGTAACAAATATTTAGTTCCGATAATTTTTGGTACTTTTACTCCAAATAAATTCTCCTATGCCAACTGACTCTATCAACTATAAAAATTCTGGATATTTTTCTACTTTGATGAATGATTATTTAGACCAAAAACCCAATTTACAGTCCCTTTACAATCGGTTTGCAAGTCTTGAAAACTTTGAAGGACAGATTCTGGAAAAACAAAAGAATTTCAATGACAATGGCAATTTCAATGACAATAAAAGAAATGTTTTAGTTTCGGTTTTGCAAAAACAATACGCTACCGTTGAAACTTCGGCTTTGACAAAACAAAACATTGAAGCTTTAGAAAACTCAAATACATTCACTGTCACGACAGGTCATCAATTGAATTTATTTACCGGGCCCTTGTATTTTTTGTACAAAATAATTTCGACTATCAATTTAACCAAGCAATTAAAAACTCAATATCCT
The DNA here is from genome assembly GCA_002413745.1 of Flavobacterium sp. UBA5153. GTDB lineage: Bacteria > Bacteroidota > Bacteroidia > Flavobacteriales > Flavobacteriaceae > Flavobacterium. The sequence continues at coordinate 13,122 of DHXP01000057.1, forward strand.
GATTACAACTTCGTCCCTATTTATTGGATGGCAACCGAAGACCACGATTTTGAAGAAATCAATTATTTCAATTTCAAAGGTCGAAAGTTTCGCTGGAACAAGGAAAGCACCGGACCAGTTGGAAGATTATCCACCGAGGGATTGGCTGACTTTTTTAAAGTTTTCGAACTTGAACTAGGTTCCGGCACGAATGCCTATACCATAAAAAAATCGTTTCAAGAAGCCTATATCAACCATTCTAATTTAGCTGATGCGACACGCCATTTGGCAAATGAGCTTTTTGGAGCTTATGGTTTAGTCATCCTTGATGCCGACAATCAAGAATTTAAACGAACTTTTATTCCTTTTATGAAGGAAGAATTAATTCATCAAACTTCACATAAACTGGTGCTTGAAACCACCAAAAAGCTAAAAAACTATACCATTCAAGTCAATCCCCGTGAAATTAATTTGTTTTACTTGGAAGATAATTTGCGGGAACGCATCATTCTTGATCCCGATAGCAATCGGGAGGAAAAATACAAAGTAAACAACACCAAAATTGAATTTTCGGAAAGCGAAATACTTTCTTTATTGGAAAATCATCCCGAAAAATTCAGTCCCAACGTGATTATGCGTCCGTTATACCAAGAAGTGATTTTGCCCAATTTATGTTATATTGGCGGAGGCGGGGAAATCGCCTATTGGCTGGAACTGAAATCTTTTTTTGACACGGTAAAAGTCACTTTTCCAATACTTTTACTTCGAAATTCCGCTTTATTGGCGACCGAGAAACAAGCCAAGAAAGCAGATAAATTAGGATTAAGTTGGAAGGCTTTATTTTCAAAACAAGGCGATTTATTGAATGAAAAAATAAAAATTTTATCCGAATTTCCAATCGATTTTACGCCACAAAAAGAACACCTTCGGAAACAATTCGAAGCACTTTTTGAAATGGCAAAAAAAACTGACAAATCCTTTGTTGGAGCCGTAAAAGCTCAGGAAACTAAACAGATAAAAGGCTTGGAAAATCTTGAAAAACGTTTACTTAAAGCACAAAAACATAAACATTCCGCTGAATTAAATCGAATTATTGACTTGCAAAATGACCTGTTCCCAAACCAAAGTTTACAGGAACGCCAAACCAATTTTTCAGAATTTTATCTAGAATATGGAGAAGATTTAATCCCAATATTAATAAACCAACTTAAGCCATTACAGACTAATTTTAACATAATAATACTCACTTAAAAAAGAAAAACAAATAACCTATTTTCCTAAACTTTATTAACCAAAAAAACCAAAAAACAATGATTAAAGAACGTTTGATTTCACTCGATGTATTCAGGGGATTTACCATTTTGTTGATGACTATTGTCAATAATCCGGGAAGCCCGAAGTCGATTTATTCGCCATTGGAACACGCTTCCTGGAACGGTTGCACTCCAACTGATTTGGTTTTTCCTTTCTTTATTTTTATAATGGGGGCTGCTATTTCCTTTGCAATGCCAACCAAAAAGTTAGATAGCGCAACTTTCAACAAAATAGTCGTTCGTTCCCTGCGCATATTTTGTTTGGGATTATTCTTGAATTTTTTTAACAAAATAGAAGTTTTTGGTCTGGAAGGAATTCCATTATTATTGGTTCGATTGGCAATAACATTTGCAGTAGCTTATGCCCTTTTGGGCAACTTTAGTCCAAAAGTAAAAATGTACTTGGTCGCGATAATTATCGCCATTTTATTCTTTCTGGCTTATAGCGGCATTAAAGATTACCAAGAAGTTAGAATACCAGGAGTTCTTCAGCGAATTGGAATCGTTTACTTATTTGTCGCCATTTTATACACTAAAACCACCCAGAAAACCCAAGTTCTTACTGCCATAGGACTACTGTTATTCTATTGGGGATTAATGACATTGATACCAGTTCCGGGAATTGGAACAGCCAACTTTGAAAAAGGAACCAATTTGGCATCCTGGCTCGATGGTGTTTTACTAGATGGGCATATGTGGACTTTTACAAAAACCTGGGATCCGGAAGGTTTCTTGAGCACGATTCCAGCAATTGCTTCGGGAATAATTGGATTGCTTGTTGGTCAATTGTTAAATCGCCCATTGCCAAAAATGGAAATCGTCAAAAAAATGATTCTTATAGGTGTGTCGATTACAGTTGTGGGCATTATCTGGAGCACCGCATTTCCTATAAACAAATCGATATGGACCAGTTCTTACGTATTATTTACTTCCGGATTGGCGACACTTAGCCTGACCTTTTTATATTATGTAATTGAAATTGCCAATTATAAAAAATGGACGAAATTCTTTTTAATTTGGGGGGTTAATCCAATGTTTGTTTTCTTCTTTTCACCAATAATTTCTTGGGTGTTGGCCGCCATTAAAATTCAGAACCCTCAAATTGCCAGCAAACAAATCAATGTTCAAAGTTATTTTTACAATTTTTGGGTTGTTCCAACTTTTAATAATCCATTGGATGCGTCATTGGCTTTTGCATTGTCCTACGCCCTATTATGGTCTTTCATTTTATGGATATTGTACAAAAACAAACTTGTTTTTAAGGTATAAATTTTAGAAATAACGGTATTAATACCGAATAAACCCTTTTTAGCGCCGATTTATTGAAATAAATTCATAAAAAAGTTTATTTTTGCACAAAATTTTAAAAAACAAAAAAATGGCTACAAATAGAACTTTTACGATGATTAAACCTGATGGAGTCGAAAACGGACACATCGGTAATATATTGGCAATGATTACAAATGGTGGTTTCAAAATTGTTTCATTGAAACTAACCCAATTGACCGTTGCAGATGCACAAGCATTTTATGCTGTTCACGCTGCAAGACCTTTTTATGGTGAATTGGTAGAATTTATGACACGTGGTCCTATTGTTGCCGCAATTTTAGAAAAAGACAATGCCGTTGAAGATTTCAGAACTTTGATTGGAGCCACAAATCCTGCCGAAGCTGCAGAAGGTACCATTCGTAAAGCGTATGCCACTTCCATTGGCGAAAATGCTGTTCACGGTTCGGACAGTGACGAAAATGCAGCTATTGAAGGCGCGTTCCATTTCGCAGGACGTGAGCAGTTCTAATTAGTATTCAGTAATCAGCTTTCAGTATTCAGAAAAGGGAAAGCAGATAACACTCATAAAAAAATCCCATTTACTAGCTAAATGGGATTTTTTTATTTGCAAACTGAATACTGAGACTGAACACTAAAAAAGTTATCTCAAAACAACATCCTTGACAACATCGCGACGCAATTCCTCATTAATCATTGCGACAATTTTGGTCTTCCCATGGCTTAATTCCTCACGCAAAACTGCCGAACTAAGCTCTACATATAGGGTACTTCCTTTCAAAACCACGTTTTTGGTGTAATGATTCACGCCATTTCCCATAAGTTGTTTCCAAGCTTCCTTGACGTCGATTTGATCCATTCCGGGTTGAAGTTTGTTGACTTGGATTATTTGCTTCAAAACATCGCCAACGGTACTTTGATTATTTAGTCTTTTTGCCATCGCCCAGAATATTTATTGGTGTTGCTTTCTTGTAATGATATTCCTTGTTCTCGGCATTTTTAAAGACTAATTTATCCTTGGAAACAGCAATCAATTCCTCAGTCCATTTTGCATAAGGTGTTGAATAATCCAGCAATACTTTATCCTTTTCGAAACGCACTTTTATATTTTCATATGTATCATTTACGATAAAAGTGCCGTCCAATTGCGGCATTACTTTCTTTCGGAAACCGGTATTATTCTTGCCAATTTGGAAATAATCATAACTCTGGTTTATGGTATAATCCTTGTCTTTTCCTTGGTCAAAAACCACTTTTTCGATTTCCCAATAGCCGTTAATTTTGGATATATCCGAGGGGGTTATCTTTTGCTGACAAGAGATAAAAAGAAATGAAACAAATAAAAATTTAAGTGTGTTTTTCATTTTGCTACTTATTTTTTCTGCTTTTGAGAAACCCAAAAATAAAAAAACCTGCTCCAAAAACGAGTAAAAATCCATATAAGAAATCACTTTTATCCCTAAATAAATTCGCTAAAACAAACGAAATAACGCTCAATAAATAAAGAAAAATTGGGCTGATATTTTTGAAAGAAGAAAAATCCATTAGGCTATTATTTAAAAAAACTATCTACAAATTCATATTTATTAAAAACCTGTAAATCCTCGATTCCTTCACCTACTCCAATGTATTTCACGGGAATTTTAAATTGGTCAGAAATCCCGATGACAACACCACCTTTAGCAGTTCCGTCGAGTTTTGTGACTGCAAGCGATGTCACTTCGGTGGCTACGGTAAATTGTTTGGCTTGCTCAAAGGCATTTTGTCCGGTTGAACCGTCAAGAACCAATAGCACGTCGTGAGGCGCATCGCCAACTACTTTTTGCATCACGCGTTTTACTTTTGTCAACTCGTTCATCAAGTTGATTTTATTGTGCAAACGACCGGCTGTATCAATGATGACGATGTCGGCATTTTGGGCAACAGCGGATTGCAAAGTGTCAAAAGCCACTGATGCCGGATCGCTTCCCATATTTTGTTTTATCAACGGAACTCCCACTCTATCTGCCCAAACTTGTAATTGGTCAATCGCCGCTGCACGAAAAGTATCAGCCGCACCAAGAACTACTTTATATCCTTGTTTTTTGAATTGGTATGCCAGTTTTCCAATGGTAGTGGTCTTTCCAACACCGTTTACGCCAACAACCATCAAAACATAAGGTTTTTTTGTATTTATTGGGATTATAAATTCGGTAGCTTCGCCGGAATTGGTTTCGGAGAGCAAACCTGCGATTTCCTCCCGAAGAATTTGATTGAGTTCATCCGTTCCAAGGAATTTATCTTCGGAAACGCGTTTTTCGATTCGGGTGATGATTTTTAAGGTGGTGTTGACTCCAACGTCGGAGGAAACAAGAATTTCTTCCAAGTTGTCCAATACCTCATCATCTACCTTTGATTTACCGGCAACAGCCTTGGTTAACTTTGAAAAGAAAGTTGTTTTTGATTTTTCTAGACCTTTGTCTAAAGTTTCCTTTTTCTCTGAAGAAAATATTTTTTTAAAAAAACTCATTTTATAAATAGTATTAAGAAAAAGAAATAGCTCAAAAAACTAATATAATTTTCTAACGGTAAATATAGAAAATAAAAAAGCTACTTCCGAATGAAAGTAGCTTTTCTATATAATGTAATTGTTAATTATTTCTTTTTCAAGAACTCATCAACTGCTTCAGGAGTCATAATAGATTCTACGAATGTATATGCGCCAGTTTTTGGAGATTTCACCATTTTGATGGCTTTTGATAATCTCTTAGAAGATGTTTGTAACGATGCTACTGTTTTCTTTGCCATGACTAATAATTATTTAATTTCTTTATGAACAGTTACACGTTTCAAGATTGGATTAAATTTTTTAATCTCTAATCTGTCCGGAGTATTTTTTTTGTTCTTTGTTGTTATGTATCTTGAAGTTCCCGCAACACCTGATGTTTTGTGTTCAGTACATTCTAAAATTACCTGGATTCTATTCCCTTTCTTTGCCATCTTGCTATTTATTTATTTTGGAAAAAGATTATTTAATAAATCCTTCTGACTTAGCTTTTTTCAAAACTGCAGCGATTCCATTTTTGTTAATTGTTTTTATCGTAGATGCTGCTACTCTTAGAGTAATCCATCTATCTTCTTCTGGAAGATAAAAACGCTTTTTAACTAAGTTTACAGAAAATTTTCTCTTAGTTTTATTCATAGCGTGAGAAACGTTATTTCCTACCATCGCTCTTTTACCTGTAAGGTCACAAACTCTTGACATTATTCTTATCTTTTATCGTTATTCAAAATCAGGGTGCAAAGAAAAGAAAAATAAACGGATGAAGCAAAAAATTAAAGCACATTTTTCAAAATTTCTTTCCGCAACATTTCCATACTCTTAATCACGGTTCTATCTATCACTTTTTCACGGGGTTGACCAAAATTAAATTCTTCGACAATTACATTATTTGGCGTAGCCAATGCAATAAAAACAGTTCCAACCTCGGCATTTGAGTCTCCTTTCGTCGGACCGGCATTTCCAGTCGTGGCAATGGCGTAATCCGTTTTCATTGTGTTTTTTACGTTGGTTGCCATCTGTTTCGCAACTTCGGCGCTTACCACGGAATGCTCTTTTATCAAATTTTCAGAAATTCCCAAAACGGATATTTTGGTTTCGGTTGCATACGAAACAATGCCTCCTTTAAAATATTTTGAAGCACCTGAAACCGATGTCAGAACCTGGGCAATTTTTCCGCCGGTGCAACTTTCGGCAGTCGAAATGGTTTTCTTTTGTTGTTTCAAAAGGTGTCCCACGACAGTTTCAAGGGTTTCATCATCGTCAAAGCCCACAATAATATCGCCTATTATTTTCGTCAGGGAAATCACATTTTCCTCGATGGATTTCTCCAAGAATTCTTTATCGATTCCTCTTGCCGAAAGGCGCAAACGCACGCTTCCGGGATTTGGCAAATAAGCTAATTTGATAAATTCCGGTAAATTATCTTCCCATTTTTCGATACGTTCCGAAACCAAGCTTTCGCCTTGACCGTAAGTAAGTATTGTTTTATGAAGAATGTAAGGCCGCTTGTATTCTCGAACAACTTTGGGAATGATTTCGTTTTCGACCAAATATTTCATTTCAAAAGGGACTCCCGGAAGTGAAACAAATACGGTATTTTCTTTTTTCATCCACATCCCCGGCGCCGTCCCCACTTGATTGTGAAGTACGGTACATTTTGACGGCACCAATGCTTGGTCTTTATTTATTTGCGTGATAGTTCGCTTGTAAAACCCTTCGATTAGTTGGGTGACATGGCTTAAAACATCGTGGTCAACAATCAGTTCGTCCTCAAAATAATCACAAAAAGTCTGCTTGGTAACATCGTCCTTTGTTGGTCCAAGTCCCCCTGTAATTAGGACTAGATCAACCGCGTTTTGAAGTTTTTTAAAGGTATCCAGAATGTGTTGCTTGTTATCGCTAATGGAAATCATTTCGTGAATTTCAACACCAATTCTGTCTAGTGATTTGGCAATAAAAGCGGAGTTCGTATCGACAATTTGTCCTATTAAAATTTCATCACCTATAGTAATTATGGTTGCTTTCATTTTTTAATTTAAGGTTTGGGAACTTAATTTAGGAATTCATCATGAAATTAATCCCGAAGTATCGGAACATTAATCAAACTTCAAAAAGTTCTAAAATTTAGACAGTAAAAAGGAATCGAAAAGTTTCTCTACAAATCAAAATCTTTCTTTAATTCCTTGATCGCATCGTTTACTTGGTTGTTTATACTCTTAAATATTTCTTTTATTTCTTTCTTTTTGCCTTCGGCTTTTGTCCAAGCTTCGACTTGAAGAATTTCTTCGAAAGCAATATTTAAACCAAGCAAATCAAGAGATGGTTTTATTTTATGTGCATAAGCATAAGCATGTTTATGGTCTTTCTTTTTTATTCCCTCTTTGATTTCTAATAAATCTTCCGGAATTTCCGTAACAAATAACGTAAGGATTTGATTAACAAATTCTGAATCGTTATCTGAAAGCGCGTGCACTTTTGCTAAGTTGTAATGTAATGCCATTATTTTATCTCTATTCTAAATAATTTATTTCCTTCTAAAAATCCTTCCAGAACATCTTCTGGCTTCACAACCGCAACTCCTTCTGGAGTTCCCGTAAAAATAATATCACCTATTTTTAAAGTGAAATATCGAGAAACAAAAGAAATTAGTTCATCAATCTTCCACAACATGTGACTGGTATTGCCTTTTTGGACTGTCAAATTATTGTTGGTCAATTCAAATGTAATGTTTTCCAATGAATTAAATTGTTTTTTGGGCAAAAATTCTCCAATTACCGCCGAGCCGTCAAAAGCCTTCGCTTTTTCCCACGGCAATCCTTTCGCTTTTAATTGATTCTGTACATCCCGAGCCGTAAAGTCTATTCCCACGCTGATTTCATCATAATATTTATGGGCAAACTTGGCATCAATATGTTTTCCAACTTTGCTTATTTTTACAATAATTTCGATTTCATGATGGATATCCTGTGAAAATTCCGGAATCACAAAAGGATGTTGTTTTAATAAAACTGCCGAGTCGGGTTTCATAAAAATAACAGGTTCTGTTGGTCGTTCGTTGTGTAGTTCTGCTATATGCTTGACATAATTTCTACCGATGCAGATGATTTTCATTTTTTTTATTCTAAGATTAACTCAATTTGGTGTTTAATTTTCTCAGTTTGATTGCCGTTAAAACTTTCTTTGTATATAAAGGAAAATCAGCGTTTTGCATCCAACTAAAATAACCCGGTTCAGTTTCTAAAATTCTATCTACTTTTACTCCTTTGTGTTTTCCAAAGGCGAAAATTTCATCGCCATCATCATCAAAAGCAATCATTCCTGCAAAATCGGCGATTTTTTTTCTGGTGGTGAATTCGGATAGCGATTTCATGTCATTTTCCAATTCGGGATAACGATCTAATTGCGCTTTCATAATTTCGTAAGTCGCCATCGTATCGGCTTCGGCAGAATGCGCATTTTCGATTTTTTTGTTACAATAAAATTTCAAAGCTGCGCTTAATGTCCTTTCTTCTTTTTTATGAAAAATGGTTTGCACATCAACTGAAACTCGGTTTTTCATGTCAAAATCCACTCCAGCACGGAGCATTTCTTCGGCCAACAATGGAATATCAAAACGATCGGAATTATACCCAGCTAAATCGGAATCTTTAATCATGTTGTAAACCTGTGAAGCCAGTTCCTTAAATGTTGGTTCGTTGGCTACTTTTTCATCGCTAATTCCATGAATGGCGGTTGATTGTGGAGGAATTGGAATAGTTGGATTAACCAGCCAAGTTTTACTTTCTTTGTTTCCGTTAGGAAAAACTTTGAAGACAGATATTTCAACAATTCGATCTTTGGCGACATCAATTCCTGTAGTTTCTAAGTCAAAAAAGCAAATTGGTTTATTAAGTTTGAGTTCCATTTATAAATTTTAAAAGACAAATATATAATTTTGAAGTTACCGTTTGTCGATTATTAAAAAACTTTTGGGCAAAAATAAAAAAATCCGACAAGTTTAGAAAAACAGTCGGATTTATTTTTTTTTATGCTTGTCCATTATGTTATCTAAATATATTTTTTTCTGCCACAGATTCCACAGATTATCACAGATTTCTTAACAATTATCTCAAAAGAATCTTTTAAATCCTTTAATCTATGGCAAAAAAAAAAGCTAATTTTTATTTTAGGTATTATCGGGACAAACCTTTTTTAAAAGTATATCAACGATTAGAAATCTCTATCTACATCAAATGCTTCAAGATATTCGGCAACACGTTTTACAAAACTTCCTCCCAATGCACCGTCAACAACACGATGGTCATAGCTGTGCGACAAGAACATTTTTTGGCGAATGCCTATAAAATCACCTTCCGGAGTTTCGATGACTGCAGGCACTTTTCTAATGACCCCAAGTGCTAAAATCCCCACTTGTGGTTGATTGATGATTGGCGTTCCAAAAACGCTTCCAAAAGTCCCCACATTCGTAACCGTATAGGTTCCGCCTTGTGTATCGTCTGGTTTTAATTTTCCTGTTTTGGCTCGGTTGCCAAGGTCGTTCACAGCTTTTGCCATTCCTACCAAGTTCAGTTGATCCGCATTTTTGATAACCGGAACAATCAGGTTTCCGTTGGGTAATGACGCTGCCATTCCAAGGTTTATATTTTTCTTTTTGATGATGAAATCGCCATCGACAGCAATATTCATCATCGGAAAATCTTTCAACGCTTTGGCAACAGCCTCCATAAAAATAGGAGTATAAGTCAATTTTTCGCCTTCTCTCTTTTCGAAAGCAGTTTTAACTTTTTCTCTCCATTTTACAATATTGGTCACGTCAACTTCGATGAATGATTGTACGTGCGCCGCTGTTTGCACCGATGCCACCATATAACCGGAAATCAGCTTGCGCATTCTGTCCATTTCGATGATTTCGTCGCCTCCGTTTGTAGAAACTGCTGTTGGTTTTTGGGTGATTGGCGCTGGTTTAGAAACAACTGGCTCTTGACTTTTGGATTTCGACTCAATTTTTCTATCAGCGACAAATTTTAAAATATCTTCTTTCGTTACTCTTCCGTCTTTTCCGGAACCCGAAATATTTTCTAGTTCCCCGACAGAAATACCTTCTTCCTTGGCAATATTTTTTACCAATGGAGAAAAGAATTTTTCAGAATCCGAGAAATTATTTGGAGTAGCAAGAGTTTCTTTAGCAACCTCAACACTTTTTTCAATTGCCGCAACTTCAACCGGAACAACAACTTCTTGTTTTACATTTTGCGAAACCGAATTTCCTTCCGTTTCGATAATGGCAATGGTCTGGCCTACTTGAACCAAATCGTCTTTACCAAACAATTGTTCAACTAAAATACCCGAAACCTCACTTGGCACTTCGCTATCGACTTTGTCAGTTGCGATTTCGAGAACGGCCTCATCGACTTCGATTTTGTCGCCAACTTGTTTCAACCAATTTGTAATGGTTGCTTCTGCAACGCTTTCTCCCATTTTTGGAAGTTTTAATTCAAATCTTGCCATATTGTTAACTTAAAAGGTGGTTTTGGTTTTCTGGTTGCAAAATTAATAAAATAAACACGAATTTAGCTCACTAATCATATATTTTTTATAGGAGTTCACTGATTTTCAATTCACGAATTTTCACGAATTTTAGTTTCTGCCAAAATTTCACAAATTCGCAAATTTTTTAAATCTGAAATCAAAAATCAAAAATCAAAAATCGTTAATCATAAATCTAAAATCTTGACAACTTCGCCCCTATCAAAGCTACTGTTGCTACCAATCATAAAGTCAGATAGTTTGGGAATAATTTTAAAATAAAATCCCTTGTTCTTATTTGCTTCGAAAGCTTCAATTATGGTCTTGAAATCGAGATGATTTTGGTCGAAAATCATTTCAATGTTGGAATTTTTCGAAAACGATTGAGATAAATCTTGGCATTTTACTGGTTTTCGAAATTGATTTTCCAATTTTTCTCTCAAAATTTCATTTTCGGAAACCAATGCATAATTATCTGGTTTTGAAATTTGTCTTGGTTTTCCTTGAAATAGTTTTACCAATGAGAAAAATACAATTCCCATTTTCATAAAAATCGAAAATAAAAAAGAAACCCGAAAATGCTTTTTATAGAAGAAATTCATTGCCTCCTGAAAACGCTTCCTATACATTCCGTCCTTAATCGTGCTTTCTCCCTTGTAATGGACAATTGTAGTTTCGTGGAAATAATAGTTCGATTTTCCTTTTTTCAAAACCCTATACGACAAATCAATATCGTCAGAATACATAAAGCAATTTTCGTCAAAACCGCCAATTTCATTGTATAAATCTCGTTTCATCACCATAAAAGCACCAACAAGAATATCGACCTTTCCTGTTTCATTTTCTGATAAATGTTCGGCATAATATTTCCCGAATGTTCTCGATTTAGGAAAAAATCTATACAAACCTGCAATTTTGGCAAACGCTACCCAAGGCGTTGGAATCCCGCGTTTGCTTTCGGGCAGGAAATTTCCGGTTCCGTCGATGAGTTTCACGCCAACAATCCCCAAGTCTTTTTGCTTTTTGGCGAAAGCCAACACTTTCGTAAAAGTATCTTCGGCAACAATAGTATCTGGATTTAGGATGCAAATGTATTCGCCTTTTGCTTGGCTTACGCCAATATTATTGCCTTTTGGAAAACCTGAATTTTCCTTGTTTTCGATGAGTTTCACGTTCGGGAAACGTTGTTTCATCATCGCGCAACTGTCGTCAGTGGAATTATTGTCGACCACAATAATTTCGCCGTCAATGCCATTTAAAGCGCTTTCGACGCTCAAAACACATTGCTCCAAAAAATAGCGAACGTTGTAATTGAGGATGATGATGGACAGTTCCAAGGTTTACTTTTTAAGTTTTTTGGGATTTTGCTTTGTATTGAAAACTCTTAAAATCACAATGTTTTCTTCTTCAATAGAATAAACAATTTTAAAACTCCAAACAACTGCATATCTGATGTTTTCAGAATTGAATGAACGCTCTTTAGGATATTTATAAGGAAATATTTCTAATGAAATAACTAAATCACAAATTGAATTGAATACTAATAATGCGTTTTGGGGACTTTCTTTTTCAATAAACTTAAAAATCAAAGCTAAGTCTTTTGAAGCACTTTTTTGCCAAAGAATTCTCATTTACCTAAAATTTGTTTCCTTACCTCTTCTGTAGAATACGTTTCTAATTTGCCTTCACGAAACAATTGTAAGCTTTCATTTATATCATTAACATAATCCTTCTCGTAAATTGGCTGACCATCAACTTCATATCCTACAATATGTTCTTTTTCTATAAGTTGAGCAATTTTTTTAAGTAATTTAAGATCTGATAAATCTAAAATTCTTTGAGCAAGATCAATTTTTAAAGTTTCAGCATTCATAATTTAAATAAAATTAATTATTCAAATTTACGCTATTTATTTGAATGTTTAAAATCACAAACTATATTTATCAATAAGCTCCGATTACTTCACTTAATTTATATTTTCATTGGAGTTCAGCGAACTTCGTTTGAAGGAAAAATCCTTTTTGTTCTTTCGTTAAGAACAAAAATATTACTTCACCAAGTTAATATTTATTTTGGTGTTCAGTGAATTTCATTTGCAACGGAAAGCGGGAAAATGCTTCAAAAATAAAACCCAAACTTTTCGCTTCAAAAACTTTAAACCTTAAAACTCTAAACAAAAACCTTACTTTTGCAAAAAATTACACTTGTGAATTACTTATCTGTTGAAAATATTTCGAAATCTTTTGGAGAGCGTACGCTTTTTAAAGACATTTCATTTGGGATTAATAAAGACCAAAAAATTGCCTTTATAGCCAAAAACGGTTCCGGAAAAACCACCATAATGAACATCATTAATGGCTTTGACGAACCTGATACAGGCCAAGTGGTGCTTAGAAAAAGTATCCGAATGGCTTTTCTATCCCAAGACAATAAATTGCAAGATGAGTTAACGATTGAGGAAAGCATTTTTGCCTCGGATAACGAGAGTTTGAAAGTGATTGAAGCCTATGAAAAAGCATTGGAAAATCCAGAAGACGAAGAAGCCTACCAAAAAGCTTTTGACGGGATGGATCAGCATAATGCTTGGGATTTTGAAACCCAATACAAACAAATTTTGTTCAAATTGAAGTTGGAAGACTTTAAATTGAAAGTAAAAAACCTTTCCGGTGGACAGAAAAAACGTTTGTCATTGGCGATTATTTTAATCAATCGTCCCGACTTGTTGATTCTGGATGAACCCACGAATCACTTGGACTTGGAGATGATTGAATGGTTGGAAAGCTATTTTTCCAAAGAAAATATCACCTTGTTTATGGTGACGCACGACCGTTTCTTCCTGGAACGTGTTTGCAACGAAATCATCGAACTCGACAACGGAAAAATATACCAATACAAAGGAAATTATTCGTATTATTTGGAGAAAAAAGAGGAACGAATCGCCTCCGAAAATTCGAGTGTGGACAAAGCCCAAAACTTGTTCGTAAAAGAACTGGAATGGATGCGCCGCCAACCCAAAGCGCGTACTTGTAAAAGCAAATCGCGTCAGGATGATTTTTATGACATCAAGGAAAAAGCACAAAGTCGCCGTCGTGAAAACGTGGTAGAACTCGAAATCAATATGGAACGAATGGGAAGCAAGATTATCGAGCTTCACAAGATTTCCAAAAAATTCAAAGAACACGTCATTTTAGACAATTTTAGTTTTGATTTTCAACGTGGTGAACGCATTGGAATCATTGGGAAAAACGGAACCGGAAAATCGACTTTTTTGAATTTATTGACGGGAACTTTACCCTTAGATTCTGGAAAAGTAGTTGTTGGAGACACCATCAAAATGGGTTATTATACCCAAAGCGGCATCAACCCAAAACCGGGTCAGCGCGTGATTGATGTCATCAAGGAATACGGAGAATTTATTCCGTTGATGAAAGGCAGATTGATTTCGGCTTCACAATTGTTGGAGCGTTTTCTTTTTGACAGCAAGAAACAATACGATTATGTAGAAAAACTGAGCGGTGGCGAGTTGAAACGTCTGTATTTATGTACGGTTTTAATCCAAAATCCGAACTTCTTGATTCTGGATGAACCGACGAATGATTTGGATATTGTGACCTTGAATGTCTTGGAAAGTTTCCTTTTGGACTATCCAGGTTGTTTGCTGGTGGTTTCGCACGACCGTTATTTTATGGATAAAATCGTTGATAATTTGTTTGTTTTTAGAGGACAGGGCGAGATAGAAAATTTCCCAGGAAACTACTCTGATTTCAGGGCTTATGAAGACAGTGCCGATGTGGCCCAAAAAGAAGACAACAAAGCCGAAAAGAAAGACTGGAAACAAAACAATCCTACCGGGAATCTAACGTTCAACGAGCAAAAGGAATTCCAGAAAACCGAAAAAGAAATCAAGGATTTGGAAATCGAAAAAGCCAAAATCGAACAGTTATTTTCCGAAGGCAAAGTGGCCGATGGCGATATCGAGAAGAAAGCCAAAGAACTGGAAAACATCATCAATAAAATCGAAGAGAAAGAGGAAAGATGGTTTGAACTGAGTGCGAAGATAGAAGGCTAGTGTATCCTTTCGACGAAAGAAACTCTAATGCAATTTCATTAAGTCAAGGGTCTATTTGTCATTTCGACGAAGGAGACCCGAGCAAAGCGAACGGACGAAGTAAATCACATTAGTTGCTCTCGTTATGTGATTTCTCCCTTTGGTCGAAATGACAAAAAAACAACCCCAACATTTTCAGCGTTACCGCTAAAAATGTTGGGGTTGTTTTTTTTTAGATAAAAAGACCATTTGATGATTTGTAAAGAATTATTTATATATTTGAAAATATATAAATACTAACGTTTATCAGACAAAGCGACCCAATTTAGGGATGACAAGTCGGATATCGTCAGACCAATCTACATGTTAGCAACCATTTGACAAAACAAACCCAAATTAAGAAATTGACTAAAAAATTATGAAAAAATTAATCTTAAATAATGGAAATAAAATACCGATAGTAGGCTTTGGAACCTATAAATCTAAGGAGCAAGAGGGAATTGAATCAGTCAGATGTGCTCTCTCCAATGGCTATCGTCTAATTGATACCGCAGCTATTTATGGGAATGAAGAAGTTGTTGGAAAAGGAATCAAAGCCAGCGGTGTTTCGAGGGAAGATCTTTTCATAACCACTAAATTATGGCGTGAAAGTTTAGGATATCAATCAACTAAAAAAGAATTTGAAAAATCCCTAAACAGACTTAATTTAGACTACATTGATTTATACTTAATACATTGGCCTGCAAATGCTAAAAACTACGTCAATTGGCAAAAAACCAATAGCGATACCTGGCGGGCAATGGAGGAATTACAAGCTGAAGGCAAAATCAAATCTATTGGTGTAAGTAATTTTTTTGAAGAACATTTAGAAGCTTTATTTCAAACAGCTAATTTGATTCCGTCAATTAATCAAATAGAATTTCATCCAGGTTATTGGCAACAAGAATTAGTAGAGTATTGCAAAAGACAAAACATAGTAGTTGAGTCATGGTCGCCTTTGGCAAGAGGCAAAGTATTTGGGAATGAAGTATTGGAGGCAATCTCCAACAAACATAACAAATCTGTTTCACAAGTATGTCTGAGATGGATTATTCAACACGATGTAATTGTCATCCCAAAATCTACATCTCCCAAAAGAATTGAAGAAAATATCAATCTGTTCGATTTTGAATTATCTACAGAAGAAATGGAGTTAATCAACAACCTTCCAGAAATGGGTTTCAGCGGGGAATTGCCTAACATCTGGCCAGACAGGACTTGAGAAAACAAAAAAAAACGGTTGCTAACAATGCATATAAAAAATAGCGGATTATGTGCTAAAACCAAAGTATAAAGATTAGTAACAAACCGAAAAGTTAGCGCATAAAAAGCCCGACCGCTCGGCTATGTCTCCACACGGTTAGCGCAGAATTGCATTCTGTGCCCACAAACACAAGCTCCAAACTTAAGCAAGCATCCCTACTTTGTACCCAAACAAATTTTACTATATTTGCCATTCGAAAAAAAATCCATTTTCTATGAAACACCTCTTATCTGCACTACTAGCCTTGACTCTTTTTATTTCTTGTTCCAAAGATAAAGGAGCAAATATTGATTATGTTGCCAAAAACGAGCAAGAAATTAGTGCTTACATTACTAAAAATAATTTAACTGCACAAAGAAGCGATATCGGTTTGTATTATGTGATTAACGATCCAGGAACTGGGGTGCAACCTACTGCAACGTCTAATGTAACCGTAGCCTATAAAGGCTATTTTACTAATGGAACCGTATTCGACCAAAGTAGTTCCGCAGGGGTTTCTTTTGGTTTGAATCAAGTTATAAAAGGCTGGACAGAAGGCATTCCTTATTTTAAAACTGGAGGTAGCGGTATTCTTTTGGTACCGGCTAGTTTAGGGTATGGAAATAATGATTACAATGGTATTCCTGGAGGCTCGGTACTTATTTTTGAGGTTAAACTAATTTCAGTGAATTAGGGGCAATAACCCCGATTGCTCGGATATACACAAATTATCTCGTGAACGATAGCGCATTCTGTGCCAACAAACGAGAGCAGTAAAAACAAGCTACAACCTTAAAAAGTTGTAGTTTTCTATTTAAAGTAGTTTGAAATTAATTGGAATGTGCACTGATTGCACCCGAGTCCCAATAAATATCGGGACGAACTGACGAAGTAAATCAGCGTTATTGGAGCCCTAGAGATATACGCGACGGTTCGCAAAAAGATGGTTTTTTGAGGCATATTTAGGGTCGGTTTTACAATTGAAGTAAAAAAAATCAATAAATAAAAAGGTTTCTTTAGAATAAAATTCTTAAATTTATAATGGCTTTTATAGATTCTATTCCAATTTAGGGAAGGAAGATGATTATTGCCATTTCTGGTATTGAGCCAGTCAATTAACTTTGAGCATATTATTATTTAACCAATACTTAGTTATCATGGAAAATTTAAGTTTAAGACCAAAAGGTGATTTTACTTGGACTGCAGAATACCAACAGTTATATATCCTGACAGAACATTGGCAGTCGGATTTGCAATTTTATAAAGATGATTTGCAATTTTTGCATCATCTTATTGACAAATATTTCATTTGGCTAACCCATAAAGAAAACCTGGACGAAATGAGAAATCTAGCATCAGGATTGTCTGAAATCAGCAAAAACTGTGATGGACTGCTTGAGAAAACGTCCAAACATCTGACCCATCTGGCCGAACTAATGGATGATCCTTTTAAATATGATTCCCATAAATTCAGAAGTGAGCATGAGGAATTAGAAAATGAGATTGCGTCCTTTATCAAAAATTTCTGGAAAATCAAAAAGGAAACCTTTGCTGTTTCGGAACAGGTTATCGAAAAAGAAGTTAAAAGGCTAAACCCTTAGACTGTTATAACCTCCCAATTGTGAGAAGTATTCATCGGGAATACTCTTCGATAGTCTCGCATCTGTGTGAAGTACCCGACTTCGTACCCTCAAACGAGAGTAATAAAAAACCACAACAAAATTTAATTCTGTTGTGGTTTTCCATTATATAAAATCATAGTTTTTACCAAGGAATCGGATTGTAATCTTTCAAAAACTTTCCGCACCAATGTTTTCCGGTATTGATTCCGTCAAACAAGGGATCCATAACCCGTGCTGCGCCATCAACAATATCCAAAGGTGGCTGGAAATCTTCTTCTTCCTGTTTCCTTTTGGCCAATTCTGCGGGATCTTCGTCGGTTACCCAACCCGTATCGACCGCATTCATAAAAATTCCATCTTTCGCCAAAGTTCCTGAAGCGGTATGTGTCAACATATTCAGGGCGGCTTTCGCCATATTGGTATGCGGATGGCGGTCTTCCTTGAAAAAACGATGAAACTTCCCTTCCATTGCCGAAACATTGATGATGTGTTTTTGTCCCGTGTTGTCTTTCTTCATCACTTCCGAAAGGCGGTTACACAAAACAAAAGGCGCCACCGAATTTACGAGTTGCACTTCGATCATTTCAGTTGTTTCAATTTGTCCGAGTTTTAATCTCCAGCTGTTGGTTTTTCGCAAATCTACTTGCTGCAAATCGGCATCGAGTTCCCCTTCCGGAAAAACCTCTTTCGCCACCAGCGCATTATCAAAACTATAAGGAATCTGGGATAATTTGGCGGAAGCCCGCAAACCAATTCCGGGTTCCGGTCCGTGCCAAGTCACCGGCATATTTTCATTGGATGAAAAACCTGTTGTCAATACTTTTAATTCATCCAAACAATTGGTGTGATCCAACAATAATTCCTGCACTTCTTTGGGCAAAGAAGCAATTGGCAGTTCTTCGTTTTCCATTAAATGCGAATAAAAACCGGCTGGTCGTCTCACGGTTTGCGCTGCGTTATTGATAAGAATGTCCAAACGTTCATATTTTTGCTCAATAAAATTGCAAAAAATCTCCACACTGGGAATATGTCGCAAATCCAATCCGTGGATTTTTAGGCGATGCTTCCATTCCAGGAAATCATCTTCTTTGGAAAACCGCAAAGCTGAATCCACCGGAAACCGAGTTGTTGCAATAACGGTTGCTCCGCCACGCAAAAGCATCAGAGTAATGTGGTATCCAATTTTTAATCGAGAGCCCGTTATCACTGCAATTTGTCCCTTTACGTCTGCCGTTTGAAAACGTTTGGCGTAATTAAAATCGCCACAATCGGTACACATTGTGTCGTAAAAGTGGTGCATTTTGGTAAACTCTGTTTTGCATACGTAACAATTTCTGGGTTTTTCTAGTTCCAACTGCTCTTTATTAACCAAATCGTGTGAAGCCAGTAATTTTGGTGCAACAAAAACACTTGCTTCACGGGCATAACGTATTCCGGTTTCCTTGCGGGCGGTTTTGTCCCTTTTTTCCATTTTGCGTTTGGCGGCTACTTTTCCGTCCTTTTTTCTGCGGGAAAACTCATCCCGATCTGGTCTGGAAAACATCCCTGCCGCTTTGAGTAATTCGGTTCTTTGTTCTTTTGGGATATCAAATATTTGGCCTGTATCCGCATTCAATTGTGCCAAAATGGCGATACATCGGTCAATTTCTGCCGAAGTTATGGCACTCTTATTCTCTATTCCTTCCGTCATCATCATAAAAAATCAATATTATTTTTGGTCAAAATACCCAAGGGCACAAATATAGTCTTTAAAGTGAGATGTGAAAAGTGAATAGCGCGAAGCGTAATACCTGGATTCTCACTATTCACTTCTCACTAATCACGCCTTATGACTTTTTCGTATCTTCGTGCCTTCTTTTCAAAAAGCCTTATGTTATTCCAAATAAAATCCTATCTAAAATTCCTCTGGAAATCCAAAAATGAACACGGAGTGCATTCGCCATTTGTGTTTAATCTGGTGACGAAATGTTTTTATGACAGAAAACCAAAACCGGAATACCCAATTTTAAAAAACTATCGGAATTCGCTTTTAGAAAATAAGAACACGATTGAAGTAACCGATTTTGGTGCAGGTTCCAAAGTTTTCAAATCCAATACAAGACAAATTGCCCAGATTGCCAAAACCGCCGGAATTATCCGAAAACGTGCCGAATTGTTGTTTCGAATTGTCAATTATTTTCAGCCAGAAAGCATTCTGGAAATAGGAACTTCATTAGGATTAGCAACTTCTGCCCTAGCCTTGGGATCCCGAAGTCTCGGGACAAAAGCAAAAATAATTACACTCGAAGGTTGTCCAGAAACGGCAAAAACAGCTCAGGATCATTTCGGAAAATTTGGTTTAGCCAATGTAAATTCCGTTGTAACCGAATTCAATAGTTATTTGAGCAACTTTAAACCTCAAACTTTAAACTTTAAACTCATCTACTTCGACGGCAACCATTCAAAAACCGCCACTTTAGATTATTTTGAGCTTTTATTGCCCACAATTACTAATGATTCCGTTTGGATTTTTGATGATATTCATTGGTCAAAAGATATGGAAGAAGCTTGGGAAATCATAAAAACCCATCCAAAAGTAACCGTAACGATCGATACTTTTCAGTGGGGATTGGTGTTTTTTAGAAGAGAACAACCCAAAGAACATTTTGTGATTCGGGTGTAAAAAAAAACGACAGCCATTGCTGACTGTCATTTCTCCTTAAATTAGTATTTATTTATTGTTTTGCTTTTTTCATTTCGGCTGATTTGGCTCCTATTCTGTTGATTTTAAACATGGGCGCAAATTTGAATTTTATAGACGCAATTTTACCATTATCTTCAGAGGACAAACCTTCTTTTTCAACTGTGTTTTTTCTGCTATCTAATCCTTCATACAACACCTTTACTTCATCATAATCTTCTCTCGAAAAATTATTTTTATTGTCTTTATACGATTGAAAAAAAGCATCGTATACTTTCAAAATATTATTTTTATTTACCCAACTAAAATTCATATCATCACCTACTTTTCCTTCGCCAAAAAGAATATTTCTTAATTTTTGTTTTGGTCCAACAGCAACAACAACCGTTTTTTGGGCAATCCTATCGGCTTCTACTTTCGCTTTTAGTTCGGCATATTTAGCTCTACTTGCATTGATTTTTTCTTGTGCTTTGTCAGCATCTTTTAAATTTGCAAGAGCGGCATCGGCTTCACTACTTCTCATTTCATAAGAAGCATTAATTGCCACCCAATTTTGTTTAGCATCCTGAGCAGGAATATTTCCTAATGAATCTACATAAACGACGTAGGTGTTAACCTTTTTCTCTGCCTGTGTTTCTTTCTCATCCTTACAAGATGTAAATCCTAAAGCGACTACCGCTATTCCTAAAAATAATTTTGAACTTTTCATAATTTTATGGTTTTAAATATTATTTAAGTAAATGTAATTCAACAATATAGCTATTCAATTTTAATCCAAAAATTATGAAACAAATCAAATTAATTGTGAAACAAAACAGTCTTTAATTGCTTTTTAGCTACAATTAAAATAAAATCAATCCTTATTTTTCATTCAAAAAACCCATTCCAATTGCTGCAAGGCATATTTTAAAAATAACACTTTGTAACAAAAATCTATTTTAAACTACTTATGATTAATTCAAAAGTCTTTTGTACTTTTAAAATCTAAAAAATTCTATTTCAAATGTCAAAACCATTAATAAAAATAACCAACATCAAGCGTGATTTTGTTCTAGGTGACGAAATCGTTTATGTGCTAAAAGGCATTGATTTAGAAATAAACAAAGGCGAATATGTAGCGCTTATGGGGCCTTCTGGGTCAGGAAAATCAACTTTAATGAACCTTTTGGGATGTTTGGACACGCCCACTTCCGGAACCTATATTTTGAACGGAAAAGACGTGAGTCAGATGCACGATGATGAATTGGCCGAAATTCGCAATAAAGAAATAGGTTTTGTTTTCCAAACTTTCAACCTTTTGCCAAGAACGACCGCATTAGACAACGTCGCCTTACCGTTGATTTATGCAGGATTTTCTAAATCCGAAAGAAAAGCGAGAGCCATCAAGGTCTTGGAACAGGTAAATTTAGGAGACCGAATGGATCACCAGCCCAACCAACTTTCCGGCGGGCAACGTCAACGTGTGGCCATTGCAAGAGCGTTGGTAAACAATCCATCCATTATTTTAGCCGATGAACCCACGGGAAATTTGGACAGTAAAACATCCGAAGAAATCATGAAACTTTTTGTAGACATTCATAGCAACGGCAATACCATAATTGTTGTTACCCACGAGGAAGAAATTGCAGCTTATGCCCATAGAATCATCCGTTTGCGTGACGGAATGATCGAGAGTGACACCACTAAATAATTTTTTTCGGGAGCTATTTCCGCCTTTCCACTTGTATCTTTTTCTTTTTTTAAAGAAAAAAAAGAAAAAGGATACCGTTTCAATCCGGGCTAAAAAAATCGTTTTCAAAACAAAATTCATTAATTTACTATATCCTATTTCAAAATGAAAATCGCTTTACTTACCTGCGAAAAACTTCCTGATTTAAATCCAGAAGACCAAAAATTAATTCCGGAATTAGCGAAACACAATATTACCGCAACAGCGGTAATTTGGGATGACAAAACCATTAATTGGAGCGATTTTGATTATTTGATTTTTCGCAATATCTGGGATTATTTTGAAAAAGAAACCAAGTTTAATATTTGGCTTGAACAAATAGAAAAACTAGGGATTAAAACCCTAAATACTATTGATATTATCAAACAAAATAAACACAAATTCTATTTGCGTGAATTAGAAAAGCAAGGGATTTCTATTCTGCCTACCCTTTTCATTGAAAAAACAAATAATCTTCAAGTCGAATCAATAATTCCGAATCATTGGGAAAAAGCGGTTTTAAAACCGGCATTTTCTGCGGGTTCGTATTTGACCGAAGTTTTTGAAGTAGCAGACATTCAAGAAATAAACGAAAAATATAAAACCATATCCCAAGAAAAAGAATTGCTTTTACAGGAGTTTATGCCGCAAATTCAAACATTGGGAGAAACCTCTTTCATTTTTTTTAATAAAAAATTCTCTCATGCTGTAAACAAAAAGCCGGTTGACGGAGATTTTAGGGTGCAAACGCTATTTGGAGGAAAATATAATTTGGTTCAACCTGGTCAGGAACTGATTGAAAAAGCTCAAAAAGTGATCGATACATTTCCTGACAAATTATTATATGCAAGAGTAGACGGAATTGTCATAGAAAATGAATTGCACTTAATGGAAGTTGAATGTATCGAACCAGATTTGTATTTTGATCTCAGCGAAGGCTCGATTGAAAGATTTGTCGCATCAATAGTGGAATTAATATATTAAATTTGTTTCCCTGTTTTCAAACAACCGAATCGACAGATCACCAAATAAACTACAAATGAAAGTATATACAAAAACCGGAGATAAAGGAATAACAGCCCTTTTTGGAGGAACTCGAGTCCCAAAAGACCATATTCGCATAGAAAGTTATGGCACTGTTGATGAATTGAACTCCTATATTGGGTTAATTCGCGACCAAGAAATGAATCCGCATTATAAAAAAATACTGATAGAAATCCAGGATCGATTGTTTACCGTGGGTGCCATTCTCGCCACTCCGCCCGAAAAAGAAGTGTTGAAAAGCGGTGAACATCGTTTACAAAATCTCGGAATTTCAGAAAGTGACATCGAGTTGCTGGAAAACGAAATCGATACTATGGAGGATGCACTGCCGCCAATGACGCATTTTGTTTTACCTGGCGGACATACCACCGTGTCATATTGTCATATTGCCCGTTGTGTTTGCCGCCGTGCAGAAAGATTGGCTGTCCATTTAGACCACAATGAACCTATTGATGGACTTGTAATCAAATATCTCAACCGCCTTTCTGACTACCTTTTTGTATTGGCACGAAAGTTGTCATCAGACCTGCAAGCGGAAGAAATAAAATGGATTCCGAGGAAATAGTTGGCAGTATTCAGTGTTAAGTTTGCAGTGAAAAACTGAACACTATCTCTCGACTGCGCTCGAGATGACAACCGAATAATGAACACTAAAAAAAACGTTCTTAACTTTAATAAAAAATAAATGAATTTTTACTTGTCTTATTCAGTAAAAAATTTATTTTTGCACAAAACTAAACAGACAAAAGATGTATTGGACATTAGAATTAGCATCCTATTTAAGTGATGCGCCGTGGCCTGCTAACAAAGATGAACTTATCGACTACGCTATTAGAGCTGGAGCCCCATTAGAAGTAGTGGAAAACCTACAATCTATAGAGGATGAAGGGGAGATATATGAATCGATGGAAGAAATTTGGCCGGATTATCCTACTGACGAAGATTATCTTTGGAATGAGGATGAATATTAAAAAAATATCTCAAGAAAAAAGTCTCAAAAGAGGCTTTTTTTTTGTTTAAATTTACACACTTTTATAAAAATAGAAATACAAACATATTATGAGTTTCATAAACAGCATACTTAAAGTCTTTGTTGGAGATAAATCAC
The DNA here is from genome assembly GCA_002413745.1 of Flavobacterium sp. UBA5153. Lineage (GTDB taxonomy): Bacteria > Bacteroidota > Bacteroidia > Flavobacteriales > Flavobacteriaceae > Flavobacterium. The sequence goes on from DHXP01000057.1 coordinate 37,261, forward strand.
AAAAGGATGTAAAGGCTTTACAACCCTATTTAACCAAAATTAAAACTTTTGAAAGTGGCTTAGCAGCATTGTCTCACGATGAACTGCGCGCCAGAACAGCCTTTTTTAAAGAAAAAATAAAACAAGCTCGCTCTGAGAAAGACGCGAAAATTACTTCTCTTCAGCTGGAGGCCGAAAGTATCGAAGACATTGATAAACGGGAAGATATATACTTGGCTGTCGATGCATTGGAAAAAGAAGCCTATGATATTTCGGAAAAAACGTTGTTGGAAATTCTTCCGGAGGCTTTTGCCGTGGTAAAAGAAACCGCAAGACGATTTAAAGAAAATACCCAGGTAAAAGTAACAGCAACTGCTAAAGATCGTGAACTTTCGGCTACCAAAAGCTACATAACCCTTGATGGGGACAATGCCTTTTGGTCCAATTCATGGAATGCGGCAGGGAAGCAAATTACTTGGGACATGATTCACTACGATGTCCAGTTGATTGGTGGAATGGTTTTGCACGAAGGTAAAATTGCCGAAATGCAAACAGGTGAAGGAAAAACATTGGTGGCAACTTTGCCTCTTTATTTGAATGCCTTAACCGGAAACGGCGTGCATTTGGTAACCGTAAATGATTACTTGGCCAAACGTGACAGCACTTGGAAAGCGCCATTATTCGAATTTCACGGTTTGACCGTGGATTGTATCGACAATCACCAACCCAATTCTGAAGGAAGAAAAAAAGCTTATGATTCTGATATTACTTACGGAACAAACAACGAGTTTGGTTTCGATTATTTAAGGGATAATATGGCACATTCGCCTGATGATTTGGTTCAAAGAAAACACAATTATGCCATTGTCGATGAGGTCGATTCGGTTTTGATTGATGATGCCCGTACACCATTAATTATATCCGGTCCAGTGCCGCAAGGTGACCGACACGAATTTATCGAGTTGAAACCAAAAATCGAAAACTTGGTGAGTTTGCAAAGACAATTGGCCAACGGCTTTTTATCGGAAGCAAAAAAATTAATCAAGGAAGGCAACACCAAAGATGGTGGTTTTATATTATTGAGAGCTTACAGAGCTTTGCCAAAAAACAAGGCGTTAATCAAGTTTTTGAGTGAGGAAGGAATTAAACAATTGCTTCAAAAAACCGAAAATCAATACATGCAGGACAACAATCGCGAAATGCCAAAAGTGGATGAAGCTTTGTATTTTGTAATTGAAGAAAAAAACAATCAGGTAGAATTGTCCGATAACGGAATTCAATTTCTTTCGGGAGATACAGACAGTGACTTTTTTGTTCTTCCGGATATTGGAACCGAAATTGCCGCAATCGAAAAGAAAAACTTAGGGAAGGATGCCGAGGCCGAAGAAAAAGAAAAATTATTTCAGGATTTCGGAATCAAAAGCGAGCGCATCCATACTTTGACACAGCTTCTAAAAGCCTATACCCTTTTTGAAAAAGACGTCGAATATGTTATTATGGACAACAAGATCATGATTGTCGATGAGCAAACCGGTCGTATTATGGATGGTCGCCGTTATTCTGATGGTTTGCACCAAGCCATTGAAGCCAAGGAAAACGTAAAAATCGAAGACGCAACCCAAACTTTCGCAACGGTTACCTTACAGAATTATTTCAGAATGTACAGCAAATTAGCCGGTATGACTGGAACAGCTGTTACTGAAGCTGGTGAGTTATGGCAAATATATAAATTAGATGTTGTAGAAATTCCTACTAACAGACCGATGATTCGTGAGGACAAAGAAGATTTTATTTATAAAACCACTCGCGAAAAATTCAATGCCGTAATCGAGGATGTAACCGAATTATCGAAAGCGGGAAGACCAGTTTTAATTGGTACAACATCGGTGGAGATTTCGGAATTATTGAGCCGAATGCTAAAAATGCGCGGGGTGAACCACAACGTTTTGAATGCAAAAATGCACAAACAAGAGGCACAAATTGTTGAAGAAGCAGGAAAACCAGGAGTGGTGACCATTGCCACCAATATGGCGGGCCGTGGAACGGATATCAAACTTACCCCGGAAGTGAAAGCTGCCGGTGGTTTGGCAATTGTTGGTACGGAACGTCACGATTCGCGTCGTGTTGACCGTCAGTTACGTGGTCGTGCAGGTCGTCAAGGTGACCCGGGAAGTTCCCAGTTTTATGTTTCTCTTGAAGACAACCTAATGCGTTTATTTGGTTCCGAAAGGGTGGCAAAAGTGATGGACAGAATGGGATTGCAGGAAGGTGAAGTTATCCAGCATTCGATGATGACCAAATCTATCGAACGAGCGCAGAAAAAAGTGGAAGAAAACAATTTTGGTGTTCGTAAACGTTTATTGGAATATGATGACGTAATGAATGCGCAACGTGAGGTGGTTTACAAACGCCGTCGTCACGCATTGTTTGGAGAACGCTTGAAACTGGACATTGCCAATATGTTGTACGACACTTGTGATTTAATTGTAAATGACAACAAAATGTCGAATGATTTCAATAATTTTGAATTCGAATTGATTCGTTATTTCTCCATCACATCCCCAGTTTCCGAAAGTGATTTCAATAAGTTGACTGAAATAGAATTGACCGGAAAAGTGTATAAAGCCGCCTTGGCATTTTATACCGATAAAACCGAACGCAGCGCCAGAGAAGCCTTTCCAATCATCAAAAATGTTTACGAAGACAAACACAACCAATTCGAGCGTATCGTGGTTCCGTTTACCGATGGAATCAAATCCTTGAATGTGGTTACTGATTTGAAAAAAGCCTACGATTCTAAAGGAAACCAATTGGTTGCCGATTTCGAGAAAAACATCACTTTGGCCATTGTGGATGAAGCTTGGAAAAAGCATTTACGCAAAATGGATGAGCTAAAACAATCGGTTCAACTGGCAGTTCACGAACAAAAAGACCCTTTACTTATCTACAAATTTGAAGCCTTCGAATTGTTCAGTTCTATGTTGAATGGCATAAACAAAGAGGTGATTTCGTTCTTGTTCAAAGGCGATTTGCCTCAGCAAACTGAACCGGCAATTCAAGAAGCAAAAGAAGTTCGCCAAAAGGAAAATTATAAAACCAGTAAAGACGAAATTGTAAGTAGTGAAAGTGCCAATCGTGAAGCTGGAGAAACCCAACAACGCCAAGTTACGGAAACCATTGTTCGCGATGCTCCAAAAATCAATCGTAACGATACGGTAACAATACAAAATGTGGCCAATGGACAAACACAAGAAATGAAGTACAAGAAAGCCGAAAGTTTGATAGCCAACGGAACTTGGGTTTTAGTTTCTTAAAGTTCCATTCTGTCATTGCGAGGAACGTAGCAATCTTATCCTCAATTACGAAAGTAGTTGGGGATTTTTTTTTACATTTGAGTAGAATACAAAAACAAACTGTGAATCCAAATAATACCATCTTAGGTTTATTTTACTGGAATAAATACGTCGTCTATTTGTCATTCCGACGAAGGAGGAATCTCCATAACGAGAGCAACAAACAGAGATTCCTCCTTCGTCGGGCACGAGCAAAGCGAACTGGCGAAGCAATGACAAAATAATAAAAAGTATTCCAATAAATTTTAAGATAAATAGCATAAATAACAAAAAACCCTAGCCTTGAAAAACATCACGCGCACCGTTTGGATTTTATCATTCGTAAGTCTGTTTACGGATATGGCAAGTGAAATGCTGTATCCAATAATGCCCATCTATTTGAAAACCATCGGTTTTTCGATTGTGCTTATCGGGATTCTTGAAGGCGTTGCCGAAGCTGTAGCTGGACTAAGCAAAGGTTATTTCGGCAAACTTTCCGACAATTCAGGAAAACGGGTTCCTTTTGTGCGAATTGGCTATACTTTCAGCGCTCTTTCGAAACCAATGATGGCGTTTTTCGTCTATCCGCTTTGGATTTTCTTTGCAAGAACGATGGATCGCATTGGAAAAGGAATACGAACCGGCGCAAGAGACGCCATTCTTTCGGACGAAGCCACTCCCGAAACCAAAGGAAAGGTTTTTGGTTTTCATCGTTCTATGGACACTATGGGCGCCGTTTTGGGACCATTATTAGCTTTACTCTACCTCTATTTTTATCCGAAAGATTACAAAACATTATTTTACATTGCCTTTTTTCCGGGTCTTTTGGCCATTTTGGCTTCCTTTCTTCTCAAAGACAAAAACAATACACCGCCAAAAGAGAATACATCGGCTTCCTTTTTAGCCTCCTTCAACTATTGGAAAGACAGTCCCGTAATGTACCGCAAAGTCGTGATTGGCTTATTGGCTTTTGCCTTATTCAATAGCTCGGACGTTTTTTTGTTGTTGAAAGCCAAACAATCCGGATTAAGCGACACCTTGGTCATTGGAATTTACATTTTTTACAACTTGGTTTATGCGCTGAGTTCTTTCCCGATTGGGATTCTGGCGGACAAAATTGGATTAAAAAAGACGTTCATTTCTGGACTGTCACTATTCATAATCGTGTATTTAGGAATGGGTTCGAGCACGAATGGTTACGTTTTGATTGGACTCTTTTTGCTTTACGGAATTTACGCTGCCGCCACGGAAGGCATTGCCAAAGCTTGGATCAGCAACATCACCGACAAAAAAGACACGGCAACGGCAATAGGAACTTACGCTGGGTTTCAGAGCATTTGCACGATGCTGGCAAGTTCCTTGGCGGGATTGATTTGGTATCGATTTGGAGCAAGCGAAACCTTTATGGTAACGGGAATTGCAACGATTTTGATCCTGTTTTATTTTGTGTTTTGGGTTAAGTTGAAAGTGGAGAAAGAGACGGAATAGTGAACTTTAATAAGCTGAATTTAATTAGTATTTAACTATATTAGCGGAATAATAGGACAATCATCAACCTAATTAAAATGAATATATAATAAATGGAAAATAAGTCTTCTAATAAAAATTTACACTCCGCAAAGACATCTAAAAAAGATGAGTTTTATACTCAACTTTCTGATATAGAAAAAGAATTAAGACATTATAAAGAACACTTTAAAGGAAAAGTAGTTTTTTGTAACTGTGATGACCCGAGAGTAAGCAATTTTTTTCATTATTTTTCTTATAATTTTGAAAATTTAGGTTTGAAAAAATTGATTGCCACTTGTTATAAAAGCCAAGATATGGACTTGTTTAGCGAAAACAAATCTGAAAAAGCTATTTATTTAGAATATACAGGTGACAAAAACGGAGATAACATACCTAATCCAGAAGAAATTGGCATAAAACGCTTAAAAGGCGATGGAGATTTCCGTAGTAAAGAATGTATTGAACTTTTAAAAGAAGCAGACATTGTGGTTACCAATCCGCCATTTTCATTATTCAGAGAATATGTTGCACAATTAATGGAATATGATAAAAAATTTATAATTGTTGGACATCAAAACTCAATTACATATAAGGAAATTTTTAGATTAATTAAATTCAATAAAGTTTGGCTAGGTTATGGATTTAATCGCAATATGGCACATTTTATAAACAAACATTATGTTGATTATGCATCAGATACCGACCATAAAGAAGGAATGATTAGAGTTTCAGGAATTGTTTGGTTCACTAATTTAGATACAAAAAAACGCCACGAAGATTTAATTCTTTATCAAAAATATTATGATAATGAAAGTACATATCCTAAATATGACAATTTTGATGCAATAAATGTAGATAAAACAAAAGATATTCCATACGATTATGATGGAATAATAGGTGTTCCAATAACTTTTATTGACAAATATAATCCTGATCAATTTGAAATTATAGGACATATGGCAACCACAAAAATAGATGATTTAAATTTTGGTTATCCTTATATAAATGGTAATAAAATTTATGCTCGCATCCTTATCAAAAATAAAAAAGTAGCAAGTTGAAAATATGAAAATAGAACTCAAAGAAATTACAATAAGAGAAGTTTCGAACAGATATATAAATGACAACGAAGAAGGAGTTGTTGGCTTTGGTGGTAAACTAAACATTCGCCCAAAATATCAAAGAGAATTTGTTTACAAAGACAAACAAAGAGATTCCGTAATTGAAACTGTCCAAAAGGACTTCCCATTAAACGTAATGTATTGGGTCAAAAATGAAGATGACACTTATGAAGTTTTAGATGGACAACAAAGAACCATCAGTATCTGCGAATATGTAACAGGCACTTTTTCGTTAAACGCTATGTACATTCACAACCTTACCGATGTAGAAAAAGACCAAATATTGGACTATAAACTAATGGTTTATTTTTGCGAAGGCGATGACAAGGAAAAACTAGACTGGTTTAAAACCATCAACATAGCTGGAGAAAAACTAACTGACCAAGAATTAAGAAACGCAATTTATACAGGAACTTGGTTGACGGATGCCAAAAGATATTTCAGCAAATCAGGTTGTCCAGCCTATAATATCGGAAACGATTATATGACAGGTTCACCAATTCGTCAAGACTATTTAGAAACTGCAATTAGTTGGTTAAGCAATGGCAACATTGAGCAGTATATGGCAGTAAACCAACACAAGCCAAATGCTAATGAATTGTGGTTGTATTTTCAAACCGTTATCAATTGGATAAAAGTTGTTTTTCCAAAATATCGCAGAGAAATGAAAGGTGTTTCGTTCGGAAATTTATACAATAAATTCAAAGACACAGCATTCGATTCTAAAAAATTGGAAGAAGAAATAACCCATTTAATGCAAGACGAAGATGTTACAAAAAAGTCAGGAATTTATGAATATGTCATAACTAGAAACGAAAAATATTTAAGTATTCGCGCCTTTACAGACAAGCAAAAAAGAGAATCCTACGAAAGACAAAAAGGAATTTGTACCAAATGTCAAGAACATTTTGAACTTAACGAAATGGAAGCTGACCACATTACACCTTGGCACGAAGGAGGAAGGTCAACTGCTGAAAACTGCCAAATGTTATGTAAAAACGATAATAGAACAAAATCTGGAAAATAAAAACAACATATAACAACGATAGCTGTTGCTTACAAACTATCTAAAAACTACATAGAAAATCAGAAACCATTTAAACGCTGTGCAGAAAAACTTCAGCTGGAATACTAAAATAATCCTTCAATTTTTGCGCCATTTTTAAGGTTATCTCTCGTTTTCCGGAAAGAATTGCAGAAACGTGTCCTTTGCTTCCTATTATGGGCTCAAGATCCTTGGCTTTCAACCCCATTTCTTTCATTTTATATTTTATAACTTCCAATGCATCAAGCTCTGGTAATTGATACTGTTTTTCATCGTAATCTTTTATCAAAACCAATAGTAAATCTAACTCATCACCCTCTGGCGTGTTCGGTTCTGCGTGGAATATTTCCATCAATCGCATTGAAGCGGTATTGTAATCTTCATCCGTTTTTAATACTTTCCAATTCATGATTCTATTTTTTTATCGGTTAAGATTGTCGTATCAAAAGCAACAGTTTCAACATTAATCTTGTCATAAGCTGTATGCGTTCCAAACCAAATTACATAGCAAGCCGTTTGCACAAAATTGATTGAAACCACCAATCGAAAATCATTTCCTTTTATATTGAAAACAACTCTGTCATTATTTACGATACTTGCGTTTCCATATACTTTTTTGAGTTCATTAAAATTGCTAAATTCTAATTTTGAAAACTCATTATACCAAATTAATAATGGCGTTTCAGCCATTGGATATTTTTTGATATAATATAAAATCGTTTTCTTTACAAGGATTTTCATAAGCAAATGTAATTAAAAGTTTTCAATTTGCAAACTAAATTATTTATCGATTGAAATTTTTCAGAAAAACAAGAACGAATTCAACAAGCTAAAGCAACAAATCAAAAATGACTATTCCCTTCCAAACCATCGACTGGAGCAACATAGAAAAAACGGAACACAAAGGCGAAACCGGAACTTCGTTTTGGCAAACGATGCAATTGGGTGGACTTCGAGTTCGTAAAGTGGAATATTCGTCAGGTTATCTGGCAGATCATTGGTGTCAAAAAGGACATATTGTGCATTGCCTGGAAGGCGAATTCATCAGCGAACTGATAAACGGAGAGCAATTTCTTCTCACAAAAGGAATGACGTATATCGTTTCTGACGATTTGAGTTCCCATCGTTCCATTGCTGCAAATGGTGTTACTTTATTGATTATTGACGGGGATTTTTTGAAATAATACCAATTCTTTTCTAGATTAGTCCAGTTGTCAGTTCGAGCGCAGTCGAGAACCATTGCTTCATCTCGACTGCGCTCGATGTGACAAAAAAATATCATACTAATATATATTGACTATTGGTATAATCTGAAGTATGAAAAACACCTAAAATCTTTTTCTTATAAAAATATTCTTTATATTTACTCGATTAAAAACAGAAAAACTAACCTTTAAAAATACATAAAATGGCAAAAAGTCAAGACGCAAAGAAAACCTTAAAAAAAGAACCTCTTAAAACCGCCAAGGAAAAGAAAGAGGAAAAAAGAGAAAAGAAAAACAGTCCAAAAAGAGACTAAAATTAGTGATCAGCCTGCCTGTCGGCAGACAGGTGTTCAGATTATAGTGTTCAGTTTCGTTTGATACTGAACACTATTTTTTTTAATATAACAGTCCGCTTTGCGGACTATATTTTTTTTATTCGCCACGAATTACACGAATTGGCACGAATTCAAGTTTAATTGACTCATTTTTAATAAAAATTCGTGTAATTCGTGTAATTCGTGGCAAAAATATTTTTTGGTGTCGTTAACGGATAGTCCTGTTTTTTAATACTGAATTCTAATTACTATTTTTTTACCGGAATATTCTCCAGAATTTCCAATACAAATTTCCAGAATTTTTGAGAAGACGAAATACTTGCTCTTTCATCAGGAGAGTGCGCCCCTTGAATCGTTGGTCCAAAAGAAATCATATCCATATCAGGATAATTAGTTCCAAGAATTCCACATTCCAAACCGGCATGACAAGCCACTACTTTTGGTTTTTCGTCGTTTTGTTTCTCGTAAACATTCACCAATAAATCCAAGATTTCTGATTTCACGTTTGGTGTCCAACCCGGATAAGAACCAGCCAAATTCACTTCACAACCGCTTAACTCAAAAGCAGAACGCAGTGCATTTGCCAAATCAAACTTGGAAGTTTCCACCGAAGAACGCGTCAAACATCCAATGGAAATTTCGCCATCCTTGATGATTACACGAGCTACATTATTAGAAGTTTCTACCAAATCTTCCATATCGGCCGACATCCTGTAAACGCCATTGTGCGCTGCATAAATGGAACGGATAATTCCTTCCTGCACGCCCAAATCCATCACTTTTTTCGGCAAATCGCATTTCACGATTTCGATTGTCAAGTTCGGCTCGGTAGTTTTGAATTCGGTTTTGATGTCGTTGATGATTTCCTGCATATCAAAAATATAGGCTTCATCATACATTCCGGCAACGATAACTTTGGCAACACTTTCTCTCGGAATTGCATTGCGCAAACTTCCTCCGTTGATTTCGGAAACTTGTAAACCAAAGTTTTCGAAAGCATCAAACAATAAACGATTCATTATTTTGTTGGCATTGCCCAAACCTTTGTGAATGTCCATTCCTGAATGTCCCCCTTTTAGTCCTTTCACGGTAATGATGTAGCCAACGGAATCTTCTGGAGTTTCCTCTTCGTGATACTCTCTTGTTGCCGTAACGTCGATTCCACCGGCGCAACCAATGTCGATTTCGTCATCTTCCTCCGTATCCATATTCAAAAGGATTTCACCTTGAAGAACTCCGCCTTTTAGGTTCAAAGCGCCCGTCATTCCAGTTTCTTCATCTATCGTAAAAAGTGCTTCGATAGCTGGATGTTTGATTGTTTTAGATTCTAAAATTGCCATAATCATTGCCACTCCAAGACCATTATCAGCGCCAAGCGTAGTTCCTCTGGCACGAACCCAATCGCCATCGACATACATATCGATTCCTTGTGTGTCGAAATCGAAAACGGTGTCGGAATTTTTTTGATGCACCATATCCAAATGACCTTGAAGGACAATTGGTTTACGATTTTCCATTCCGGCAGTAGCAGGTTTGCGGATAATCACGTTTCGAATTTCGTCTTCAAATGTTTCTAATCCCAACGAATTTCCAAAAGTTGTAATAAACTCGATAACGCGTTCTTCTTTTTTGGAAGGACGAGGAACTGCATTTAAATCGGCGAATTTGTTCCAAAGTGCTTTGGGTTCCAGATTTCTAATTTCTTGGCTCATTATATCTATTTTTTTTGTTTAAAGTTTAAGGTTTTGCCCTTCGTCTCTCGACTGCGCTCGTGACGACGCGCTCAGGGTGACGGCACAAAATTGCACAAATTCTATTGTCATAATTCCAATATTTTGATGAGATTATTGTTGATTTTTTGTAAATCTAACGTGTTCAATTCTCCTAATTTACCTAGAATTAAATCTTTGTCAATTGTAGTGATTTTTGATAATCGAACTAGAGAAGATTTCTTTAAACCATTGAAATTATCAGGTTCTAAAAGAATATCATAGGAATTTTGCCATTTGAATTGGGTTGTGACAAAAGCCACAATAACATCCAAATCTGAAACAACCAAAACCAATGCAGGTCTTATTTTCTTGCCTTTCAAATCGGTAAACGGAAAAGAAAGAAGAACAATGTCTCCTTTTTTCATTGGTACTTTTCTTTTAAATCGTTCACCTGATAAAGTTCTTCTTCGCTATGAAGAAACTCATACGATTTTGAATTTGAAGTGAGCGTTTTAATACCATCGGAGATGATTTTATCATCAATCCTGCTAGCCAAAAAACTTACATAATCTGACACTTCCTGAATTCTAGAATCAGAAAGTTGATGTAATTTTTCGATGGTGATTTTAATGAGTTCTTCTCTTGACATAGCTTTCGAGATATTTTAGTACACACAAAAATGGGCTAAATTTTTTTAGTTTCACAAATTTACAAAAAAGAAAACCTACTTCTTAATTTATGATTAATTTTATCGCCAAAAGCCAATTAATGCAACGCAAATACATTCTTCCCCTATTACTCCTATTTCAAATTCTATTCCTGAAAATAATTGTGTTTTTCCCTGAGTTTGTAGAACGGTTTTACAGCAATGGTTTATATCCGATTATTTCTAGATTTTCGAGAATAACCTTGGGAAAAATTCCGTTTTCTGTTGGAGATATTATCTACGGAATCGTGATTATATATGTTCTGAAATCAATTGTTAAAATTAGAAAATCTTGGACCCGAGGCGCAGCCGAACGGAGCGGAGCTAAAAAGGAATGGAAAAACGCTGTTTTAAAAACGCTAAGTATTCTTTCGGTAGTTTATTTCCTGTTTCATTTTCTATGGGCAATGAATTATTACCGTCAACCGCTTTTCGAAAAAATGAAAATCGAAAGAGATTACACAAATGCCGATTTATTGACTTTTACCAAAAAACTGATTGCCAAAACCAACGCCATTCAAACCCAAATCACCAAAAACGACAGTGTGAAAGTGATTTTCCCCTATTCGCAAGAACAGGTTTTCGAGATGAATTTGGATGGTTATCAAACGCTCTCCAACCAATATCCATTCTTTAACTACACGAATCCCAGCATCAAGAAATCGCTTTTTAGTTTGCCGTTGACCTATATGGGTTTTGGTGGTTATTTGAATCCTTTTACCAATGAAGCTCAGGTAAATTATTTGATGCCAATGTATAATTCCCCAACAACGACCTGCCATGAAATGGCGCATCAAATGGGTTTTTCCAGCGAAAGTGAATGTAATTTTATTGGGTTTTTGGCTTCCGTGAAAAATGACAATTTATACTTTCAATATTCGGGATATAGTTTTGCTTTGCGGTATTGTTTGGGCAATTGGCAAATTCGAAACGAGAAAGTTTTTGACGAATTACTGAAAACCGTTCATCCCGGAATCTTGAAAAACTACAAGGAAAGTGAGGATTTCTGGAAACAATATGAAACTCCCATCGAAACAGGTTTTCATATTTTTTACGACAATTTCCTGAAATTCAACCAGCAAAAAGACGGTATGGAAAGTTATAGTAAATTCGTGAATTTGATGGTGGGTTATTATGGGAACAGAGAGTTGTAAAAACTAAAAAAAGTCATAAAATAGCCCCGATTACTTCACTTTGCTTTTATTTTCATAGGAGTTCAGTGAACTTCGTTTGAAGTGGAAATCCTTTTATACCCTGTCAGGGTTTAAAACCCTGACAGGGTATAAAAGATTGTAACGAAAAACGGGACGACTGCCTATTTAAATATCGGAAGTTTGTGCTCCTGATTAAAATCACTTAATTTGTAACAAAATCATTTTTTTGTCCACTAACTTAAATATGAGCGAGAATTTAGAACAGTCTTTTGTGCAGCAATTGAAGGCCAATCAGAATATAATCCACAAGATTTGTAGGTTGTATACGAATGGCGATGACGCGCATAAGGATTTGTTTCAGGAAATCACGATTCAGTTGTGGAAGGCTTTTCCAAAGTTTCGGGGCGACAGCAAGTTTTCGACATGGGCGTATCGCGTGGCCTTGAATACGGCAATCACTTTGTACCGGAAAAGCACACGCGCCGTGAAGACGGTGGATTATGAAAAACAGCCCTTTTTTATCAGCCAGGAAGAATATAACTTTGAGGAGGAAGAGCGACTAAAGCTAATGTACCAAGCTGTTTATCAATTGAACGACATTGAAAAAGCCTTAGTTTTTATGTATCTGGAAGACAAGGATTATGCAGAAATTTCAGAGACTTTGGGGATAAGCGAAGTGAATGCACGGGTGAAAATGAATAGAATAAAAGGGAAATTAAAAAAAATATTAAATCCTTAATGATTATGAAAGAGCTGGATTTATTGAAAAAAGATTGGCAAAAGAGCGGGAATTCTTTTGAGCAGATATCGGAAGCGGAAATTTACAAGATGTTGCATACAAAATCATCTTCGATTGTGAAATGGATATTGATTATAAGTATTTTGGAATTTCTTTTTTGGAGCCTACTTACTGTATTTTTAAATGATGATAGTTACCAAAATAAACTTCAAAAATATGGTATTGAAAATTTTATGTTCGCGATAAACATCATAAATTATTTGGTAATTATTGTGTTTATTTATGTGTTTTATAAAAACTACAAGACTATCTCCACGACTGATTCGACACATCAATTGATGACAAATATCCTAAAAACCAGAAGAACCGTTCAAAACTATATTTGGTATAATCTTGCCGTGATTACGATCAGTATTATTATTTCAATTGTAATGGTGTTTTACCATAATTCAGAGTTTATTACCCTGATGAATAATGCGATTTCAAAAGGTCATCAATCCCTTTTTATCGCCATCAGCATTGGTGTTTCGGCAATATTTATTATGGCGGTAATCGGCTTGTTTTGGTTGTTTTACAGATTGTTATACGGGATATTACTCCGAAAACTATATGCCAATTATAATGAATTAAAGAAAATAGACTTATAAAAAAAGAGACTTGAAAAGCCTCTTTTTTTATAAATTAATATTCCCATTTTCTTAATTTATTAAGTTCTTCCTCAGCTTTTATTTCTTCAGCTGGAATTACTTTTAGGAACGATGGATGTTGCTCGATGGCAAACTCTATTTTTTTGCAAATTTGTTCGATGGTATCGTTTTCATAATCGATTTCTAAAGGAGGTTTGATGATGAATGATTGCAGAATTCCTTTCTTTTTCATTCGCAATCCTTTTTTATCAAAGGAGCGTCGGAAGCCGTCGATTACGATTGGTACCACAATAGGTCTGTGTTGTTTGATGATATGGGCGGTTCCTTTACGAACGGGTTTGAATGATTTAGTCGTTCCTTGCGGAAAAGTGATTACCCAACCGTCATTCAGTGCGATTTTAATGTTTTCGGTGTCGTTTGGATTTACTTCCCGTTTTTCGGTCACGTCTTTCCCTTTTTCACGCCATGTTCTTTCTACCGTAATAGCGCCAATATAGGATAGAATTCTGGGTAATAAACCCGCTTCCATTGTTTCTTTAGCGGCAACATAATAAATGTTCATTTTGGGTTGCCAAATGTATCCAATGTTTTTAATGGTGTCTTCGCGACCACTCAGGCTAGCATTAAAAACGTGAAACATGGCGACCACGTCGGCAAAATAAGTTTGGTGATTGGATATAAAAAGGACGTTAGTATCTGGCAATGTTTTGATAATTTCGGATCCTTCGATTTGCAATTCATTAAAACCCCTATAACGTCTATGGGTTAAAACCGCAAAAATTCGGATTAACCATTTTTTTATGAAAAGGATGTGTCCAAAAGGATTTCTTTTAAATAATCCCATAAAATTATGTGTTGTGTAAAATTGGTCTACAAACTTACGAAAAATATAATTTAAAGCACCTTTTTCAACACTTCTTTCAACTCGCTCAGCATCATTGCCGTAGCTCCCCAAACTATATGCTCATTGATTTTGAAAGCCGGCATAATGCTATTTTTCGAATAAGAAGTTGACATTTCGGTGTTTACGATTATCTCGTCACTTAAAAAATCAGACAATGGCAATTCAATTATATTCGCCACTTCGACAGCATCAGGAATAAATATAATTTCCTCCCTGCAAATTCCCAAAAACGGATACACCATAAAATTACTCGGCGGAATATACAAATGGGTAAAAGACCTGACAATATCGATGATGTCAGGATGAATTCCAATTTCTTCGTGGGTTTCACGCAAAGCCGTATTTTCAAAAGTTTCATCCTTTGGTTCGTATTTGCCGCCCGGAAAAGCTATTTGGGCAGAATGGACGCCTTCATAAGAATTCCGAACGATGAGCACCAAATGTGTCTTTCCTTTTTTAGGATAAAACAACATCATGACGGCGGCAAATTTTGGATTTTTGCTCTCCATTTCCAAATTTTTTAAAGTTTCGATTCTCTCCGGTGGAGCCATTTTATAATGCGCTTCTCCGGCAGGAAGTTTTGCTTCAGTTAATTTTGGAACATATTTTAAAAATTCTTGAAAATCCATAATCAAAGCCTATTTTTGCACATTGGAAAGTGTTATAAATATAGTCCAGAAAATTATAATGTGCAAATTTTCGTAAATCAAAAAAAGCAGTAGTTTCAATGGAAATGAAGATAACAACAACAATTTTAAAACTTAATATCAATGTATAGCAAAGAGGAAACCCAAAGGTTAAAACGGGAATTCTGGGTTGCTTTCGCCGAAAAATATCCCAGAAAATGGGTTTTATACGACACGAAAATCAAGGACTTTTCTTTTAAATTTTACGTTGACAACAAAAAAGCGCAAGTTTTAATAGATATTGAACATCGAAATGATGACAAACGGATTGCCTATTTCGAAAAAATGGAATCCTTAAAAAACATACTGGAAGACGATTTTATTAAAGATTTGGTTTTCGAAAAAGACTTTACCCTCGAAAACGGAAAAACAATCAGCCGAATCTGGGTCGAAAAAACAGGCGTTAGTGTCAGCAACAGAAACTATTGGGATGAAATTTTCGATTTCTTCAACGAAAAAATGCATGCTGCCGAAATGTTCTATTTAGAATACGGAGATTACATCAAGGATTTAGAAATGAACACTTAAATCACGGTTTAGGATACCGTTTTCTAATATTCCTTATTAATTCTTCGAGACCGTTGAGTTTTAGTTCGTAAACCAGTTGCAATTGCTCGCCTAATTCTCCTTTCGGGAAGCCTTTATTGCTGTACCAAACCACATAATATTCGGGTAAATCTATGAGATATTTGCCTTCATATTTACCGAAAGGCATTTTGGTATGGGCAAGTTTGATAAGTTGTTTTTGGTTTTTGTCCAAGTCTAAAAGTTTAGGGTTTGAATGTTTAAGGTTTAAAGTTCAACCTGAAAACTGATTACTGTGACTGTCCCGATAGCTATCGGGAACTAATTTACTTCCAATTAAAAGTGATTTTCTTTTCAATTTCAGGATGCAAACTGTAAAAAACAGGGCAAGTTGTTGCCGTTTTTTCGAGTATTATTTTGGTTTTTTCATTAGCTGAAATCTCCATATTGAAAACCACGTGGATTTCGGTGATTCTCCGTGGTTCAATCCCCATTACTTTAGTAACTTCGGCCGTAGAGCCTGAAAAATCAATCCCCATAGCATTTGCCTTAATTCCCATTACGGTAAACATACAACTTGCCAAGGCATTTGCCACGGTATCCGTTGGTGAAAAAGCCTCGCCTTTTCCGTTATTGTCAATTGGTGCATCTGATATGATTTCGCTTCCCGATTGCAAGTGAATGGATGAGGTGCGTAAATTGCCTAAATAGGTTACATTGGATATCATATTTTTTAATCTCTTATTTCATTATTTCGTTAAAAATTCCGAAAATTGAACACTGTCCCTCGCTTTAGCCTGTCTTGAGCGAAGTCGAAAGGCTCGAGATGACAAACTGATTACTGAACACTTATTTCGCTTCTTTTATGGTTAAATCGGTATCATAATATAAGACATACACTCCTTTATTAGTATATCCACCATCTCCTTTTTTATAATATTCAAACTTGTTGTCCACTTGTTCCGTTGCAACGGTTTCCGCCGTTTCCTGATAACTTTGGCCTTGCGTTAATCGCATCATGGTGTCGAAAGTGACATCAAAACCCCGAGTGGCATAGGTTGATGGGTAAATGTTGTTTTTCTTTCTGTACTCTTTTTCAAAAATCAGAGCTTCGGGAGATTCATTTTCACGGGTTATGGAAGGATACATCAATTTTAACTTTGATAAATTCACAAAATTAATTTCATCTGTCTCCAGCGTTTCATTAGGTTCCAAAATAACCAATTGCACATTATAAGCTGTCATGGCATCTAGCATCGTTTTTATCGTCGATTTAATCATCATGGTATTCCCTGTTTCCAGAACCACATAGTTGACTTTGTCTTGCACGAACAAACTTTTCAAACTCTCGGCAGATAAACTTCCGTTTTCTTGGAGAGCCGCAAATTGCACTTCTTTCCGGTTTTGCTGAATATATTGTCTAACGGATTCTTTTTTCTTGTCGACAACCGCAATAACATTCCCTCCCTTTGATTTCATATAATCAAAAATGGCACTTTTTAAGGCTTCATTTGTTGGGATTGTTTGGTACAAATTAGGGAATGAATTTCCTATATCCTTTGATAAAGGCGAAATCACGGGAACATTGTTTTTACCCAATAATTCGGCTGTTTTCTCGACATTGTTTTGATAAAAAGGACCAATTATGGCATCCACATTCTCAAGATTATTTTCTTGAACAATAGCGGCAACATTGGAAGTGTTTCTGGTTTCTTGAGAATCAAACAGTTGAACGTCAACGGAAATCCCAATACTCTGGGCAGAATCTATTGCCATTAAAGCCCCGGAATAAAAATCCAAAGTCATATTCAGAAACTTGTCTTTTTTCAACCGCATTGCTGTCGAATTTATGGTATCACCCTCAATTTTGGATAAATTAAAAGGCAACAGTATCACTACCTTTTTTCTGCCATTAGCACCACCTTTTTTCATCAAAGAAGTATATACTTTTTTAGATTCTGTCTCCCGCGGAATCGAAGCCGTTGATGGCACTTTTAAAATCATCCCTACTTCAACACCATTGGCTAAAGCCGGATTAAGTTTTATTAATTCGTCTTGTTGCAAACCGGACATTTTTGACAAACCATACAAGGTTTCTTTTGACTTTACCTCATAATTTGTATATTCAATTCCTTTGGAAACCTTTACTGGACTTGGTCTTGTAATTTCTTTCTTGGAATCAATCCCTACAATTTTATCCGTTTTTGGAACATTTCCTTTGATTATCAATTTGTATCCAATGGGCAAATTGGGAATAACTTCTGGATTTCTTTTTTCTAATTCTGCGATGGTAATTCCATATTTTTTTGCAATGGAGTACTTTGTTTCCTTTGGAAGCACTTCGTGATAAACAACTTTTTCTTGATTTGAAGTGGCCGTTTTTAAACCATTATTTGACGGAATGAATAAGGTTTGTCCTATTTGCAAACCTAATTTTTCCAATTCTGGGTTGGCTTTCTTTAAGGCTTCATCAGAAACACCATATTTTTTTTCGATACCGTATAAAGTCTCTTTTGGTTCAACTTTATGTGTTTTGGCTTGCAAATTTGTTTTTTGAATTCCACCCTTTTTTGGAATTAACAAAACACTGTTCGGCTTTAAACCGCTTTGGGCATCAGGATTTAATTGATAAATATCATAAGGAGTGACATTGTATTTTTGTGCAATTTGGGTTATGGTTTCTCCTTTCTCCACTTTATGAGTTGTGTTTTTTTCTTGGGAAAAAACACTAAAAGTAAACATCAAACCACTCAAACAAACTGTTGTAAAATATTTCATCCTCTTGATAATGTAAAAAAATTAGTTTTTCAAAGATACCAAAACGGTATCAAATTTTATTCCAAAATCTGATACCGTTTTTATTTAGTTAGCATTAAAACGAATTTCTCACGAAAGCGCAAGAAATACAATTAATGTATTATTCCCACTCGATAGTTGCAGGCGGTTTTGAACTGATGTCATACACCACTCGATTGACTCCTTTTACTTTGTTGATAATATCATTGGATACTTTCATCAAGAAGTCATACGGCAAATGCACCCAGTCAGCAGTCATTCCATCAGTGGATTCCACTGCACGAAGCGCCACCACTTTTTCATAGGTACGCTCATCGCCCATAACTCCCACGCTATTTACGGGAAGCAAAATGGCTCCAGCTTGCCAAACTTTGTCATACAATCCCCAAGATTTTAATCCGTCGATAAAAACTTTATCTACATCTTGAAGGATACTCACTTTTTCGGGAGTAATATCGCCCAAAATTCGGATTGATAATCCTGGTCCTGGAAAAGGATGTCTTCCCAATAATTCTGGATTTATTCCTAATGTTGCTCCCACTCGACGCACTTCATCCTTGAAAAGCATACGCAATGGTTCCACAATTTTCAATTTCATATAATCTGGCAAACCGCCCACATTATGGTGTGATTTTATGGTAGCCGATGGTCCTTTTACCGAAACTGATTCAATCACGTCAGGATAAATTGTTCCTTGCGCTAACCATTTCACATCTTCAATACGGTGGGATTCGTCATCAAAAACTTCGATAAAAACTCTGCCTATTGCTTTTCTTTTTAATTCCGGGTCTTCAATTCCTGCCAAAGCATCCATAAAACGTTCCGATGAATCAACTCCTTTTACGTTTAAGCCCATTCCTTTATATTGTTCCAATACCTCGTGGAATTCATTTTTGCGAAGCAAACCATTATTTACAAAAATACAGTATAGGTTTTTGCCAATAGCCTGATGCAATAAAACGGCAGCGACCGTAGAATCTACTCCTCCAGAAAGTCCAAGGACAACTTTATCGTCTTGCAATTTCTCTTTTAATTCCGTTACCATCTCGCTAACAAAAGCATTTGGTGTAAAGTTTTGGGGAACTTCGGCAATTTTCACCAAAAAGTTCTCCAGCATTTTTGATCCATCCGTGGAATGAAAAACTTCTGGATGATATTGAATGGCATAAGTGGTTTCCCCTTCAATTTTGTAAGCTGCAAATTCCACATCATGTGTGCTAGCAAGCTTTACTCCATTAGTTGGTAAAGCTTTGATACTATCACTATGGCTCATCCAAACTTGGCTATTCTCTGAAACGCCTTCAAAGAAAACTTCATTCTCTTTTATATAGGATAAATTGGCTCTACCATATTCTCTGGTGTTTGAAGCAGCAACTTCACCACCACTAAAATGGGCCAAATATTGTGCTCCGTAACAAACTGCGAGTATTGGAAGTTTCCCTCTAATTTGAGATAAATCTGGATGTGGAGCATCTTCTGAACGAACAGAAAATGGGCTTCCACCAAGAATTACTGCTTTATAACTTGATAAATCACTCGGAAAATGATTGTAAGGAAAAATTTCGCAGAATATATTTAATTCGCGAACTCTTCGTGCAATAAGCTGTGTGTATTGCGATCCGAAATCTAAAATAAGTACGTTGTGTTGCATGTGCAAAAATACTTTTTATAATTGGGATTGAAAAATTGAATTTTGAAAAAAATTTAATTTTATTCTTTTACTAAAATAATGGTTGCTTTAAAACCGGTACCAAGATTCCATTGACTTGCCGATATAAGAGCTCCTTTATCGTCATATACCTTAAATTCAGCTGTGTTTGGTCCAACAGTACCTTGATTTAGTGCTTGAAAATCTATCTTGTTAAAACCTTTTTCCAGAGTTATTTCGAATCCTTGAAATTCACCCGTCATAGTAACCTCAGGAACGATTACTTTGTCATTTAGGTACACTTGAATGGCATCTCCGTCGATTTCCCCGTAATCCCGATACATCACTTTTGCTGTCAGGGAAGTCGTTTTGAAATCTCCTAAATTCTGATTTTTCCGGTATACAATTTGGTCTTCATTATCTGGTTTCTTATTCAATTTTTGAGCTATTAAATCCCCAGGATTGACAAAATCGTTTTTTGGAACCATTGAAAAATTATTGGTTCCTCCCATCTGAAATGAATTATCCTTCTTGGGTTTTGTATTTAGAATATTGGTATTTACGAACACATTTGGGGCAATAATAGCAGGTGTTTCCGGAGTTGGAGCAACAACTTTTTTAGGTTTAAAATTAGTATTCAGAGGTGGAATTGCTTTGAATTTAGTGCTAAATTCACTTTGACCAAAGCTTTTTGAAGCAATACCAACTAAAATAATAAAAAAAAGAATCTGTTTCATGTAATTTCAACCTTGATTAACCTGCGTTTAGAAAATTTTTAAAAATAAAATAATCTATGCTATAAAATCACAAAAATAGCATAAATTAATTTTGTTCGCCGTATTTATCGAATTGGAAAATATCCATATTTATTCCTTAACCAATATAATGGTTGCTTTATAACCCGTACCAACATTCCATTGACTTGCCGAAATAACGACTCCTTTGTCATCATAAACTTGAAATTCTGCTGTATTAGGCGAAGCGAAACCTTCGTTCAAAGCTTCAAAATCAATCCTGTTAATGCCTTTTTCTAAGCTTATTTTGAATCCTTTAAATTCTCCATCCAAAACAACTTCGGGTTCAATTATTTTACCGTTTAAATATACTTTTATCTTGTCGCCATCTACGAAAGCAGCATCCCGGTATCGAATTGTGGAGGTAAATGATTTCGTTTTGAAACTACCTAAATATTGATTTCGTCTATAGAATATACCTTTAGAATTCTCCTCTTTTTTATACAGAGTATAATCTTTAAAAAGGTCCTCAGGATTAAACTGTGGTACCGAATCTGGCTTTTTCACAACATCTGGAGGTGTGATTTTTGGTAAAACTTCTTTTGGCGGTTTTACTTTTTTAATTTTCAAGTTCTTATTTTTAGCCGGGATTGGCTCAACCTTTTTACCAAATTCATCCTGTGCATATCCATTTAGGGACATACATAGTACAATAACAAAAAATAATATTTTTTTCATACCGCGCAGAGATTAGTCAATTAGTGCATATAATTTTTTAAAATAAAAATAAAAGCATAAAATCATAAAAGTGTTGCAATTAAGCTTTCCTTTATAACATTCAATTTTTGAATTTATTACATCTTAGAGAATAATGTTATTCTAAAATTAATTTACTTAACTGAGCTTTTTAATTAAAAATCGGTGTTTTTTATTTCCCTATTTTTTATAAATTGCAAAAAATATACCAAAATTTGGATTGTGTTTAAAAAACATTAAAAATCAACTCAATAAACTAAAATAATCAAAATGAAAAGAGAAAATATCTTGACCGGTTCGCCTTGGGAAGACAAAATGGGCTATTGCCGTGCGGTTCGCATTGGCAACATTATTGAAGTATCGGGAACGGTGGCCATTGTGGATGGTGAAAAAGTAAAAGCCAATGATGCTTATGCACAAACGTTAAATATTCTGGAAAGAATCGAAAAAGTCCTCGAAGACTTGAATGTAGGAATGAAAGACGTGATTCGCACCCGAATATTCACCACCGATATCACAAGCTTTGAAGAGGTGGCCAGGGCACATTCCACTTTTTTTAAAGACATAAAACCGGCAACTGGCTTTTATGAAATCAGTAAACTTGTTGCTCCGGAATATTTGGTGGAAATCGAATTTACGGCCATTGTTTCGGAATAATTCACTTAATTACACCTGACAGGTTTTAAAAACCTGTCAGGGGTGAAAAAATAATACAAAATGAACCTAAAAAAAATTATGCTTCCCACTATCAAATGGACTTTCATTTGTGTTTTGATAGGCATTTTTTCCGGGTCAGCTTCGGCATTTCTTTTGGTGGCTTTAGAATGGGCTACGCAATATAGAGAACACAATATTTGGATTATTTGGCTTTTGCCAATTGGCGGACTTATTATAGGTTTGAGTTATCATTATTTAGGAAAGGATGTCGTGAAAGGCAATAATTTATTGCTCGAAGAATACGAAAATCCTCAAAAACCCATTCCGTTAAAAATGGCGCCCTTGGTGCTTATTGGCACTTTAATCACGCATCTTTTTGGTGGTTCGGCCGGTCGTGAAGGCACGGCGGTACAAATGGGCGGAGCAATTGCCGAACAATTCACAGGACTTTTCAAACTTGATAATTCCGACAGGAAGACGCTGATAATTTTAGGAATCAGCGCTGGATTTGTTTCTGTTTTTGGCACACCTTTGGCTGGAGCCTTGTTTGCCTTGGAGGTATTGTATTTTAGCAAAATCAGTTATAAAAGTATTATTTTATCCTTTTTGGTGGCCTATATTGCTTACTTTACCGTTGAATTCTGGCAAGTAAAACATACTATTTACCACATTCCTGTCGTACCCGAAATGACTCTAAAAATTATGCCTTGGGTAATTTTAGTCAGTGTTTTATTTGGTATGGCGTCAATGTTGTTTTCGAGATCCACCCATTTTTGGGGCAATTTATTTTCGAAAACCATAAAATATCCACCATTGCGTCCGCTTGTTGGAGGAATACTGCTAGCCCTAGTTTTTTATAGCATTGGAACCACAAAATATATTGGATTGGGAATTCCGACTATTGTAGATTCCTTTTCAAGTCCAAATGCTTCTTATGATTTTCTACTCAAAATACTTTTCACCGGTTTTACGCTTGGCGCGGGATTTAAAGGTGGCGAAGTAACCCCTCTTTTCTTTATTGGAGCCACATTTGGAAGTACTTTATCACTCATTGTTCCCTTGCCTATTGCTCTTTTGGCAGGAATGGGATTTGTAGCCGTTTTTTCGGGAGCCACCCATACTCCTATTGCCTGTACGATTATGGGAATGGAACTTTTTGGGATAGGAAGTGGTTTATTTATTGGAATAGCCTGTTTGATTGCCTACTTTTCTTCGGGTTCAGTTGGGATATATCATGCCCAGATTGTAAAAGGGGCCAAATACAAGTTGTATCAGCGATTTAAAAGAAAATATCTTGAAGATTTTTAGTGTTGTAAAAGTTTGTTAAAACTTTAAATGATTTCAACATTACATTAAAAAAATGTAAATTCGCAAACTATGAAAGAACAAGACATTCAAGCGATACAGTTGTTATTATCAACTCCAAAAAAAATTGCCATCATTCCGCACCGGAGTCCAGACGGTGATGCCATGGGGTCGACCTTGGGATTATACCATTTTTTGTTAAAAAACAACCATCATCCCGTTGTTATTTCCCCAAACGAGTTTTCCAATTTTTTGGATTGGATGCCCGGTTCGGAAACCGTTAAAATATTTGAAAAAGACAAAAAAAATTGCACCAAAATCCTTGAAGAAGCCGAGCTTATTTTCACGCTTGATTTTAATGCTTTGCATCGCGTAGGCGAAATGGAAAATGTGTTAAACAAGCTCAAAGTTCCGTTTGTAATGATTGATCACCATCAGTCGCCTGATGATTTTGCCGTGGTTACGTATTCGGATATTTCTTTTGGATCGACCTGCGAAATGTTGTATAATTTCATTTGCTTTCTTGGTAAAAAAGAAGACATCGACAAAACTATTGGCACCTGCATATATACCGGAATTCTCACAGATTCAGGTTCCTTTCGATTTCCAAAAACAACAGGGACAACACACCGAATCATAGCCGACTTAATTGATTTAGGTGTCGAAAACACCGAAATCCCAACCCTGCTTTTTGACAACAGTTCATTTGGACGACTGCAATTGCTAGGAAGAGCGCTTCAAAACACGAAGGTTATGGCTGACAATAAAACGGCTTACACCACGCTTACACAAGACGAATTAAATACTTTTAATTTCGTAAAAGGAGACACGGAAGGCATCGTTAATTATGGACTAAGCATAAAAGGCATTGTTTTTACGGCTATTTTTATCGAAAACAGGGAAGAGGATATTATCAAGATTTCGTTTCGTTCACAAGGTGATTTTGATGTCAATCAATTTGCACGAGATTATTTTAATGGTGGAGGACATCGTAATGCTGCCGGAGGAAAATCGGAATTATCGATGGAAGAAACAGTTAAGAAATTTGAGGATTTAGTAACGAAACTAAAAATATAATGCATCATGAAAAATAGAAAATTTGTAATGGTTATGTTTGTTGCATTTATTTTAATTTCAAGCTGCAAACAACATCAAGAAGCCAGAAGACCTATTTCGCAGACATCGGGAACCTTTATGAAAAAATCAATAAAGAGAAACAAGAAGTTGATAGCTGGCGAGGAAGGACAAATTGATTCGATAATTAAAAGCAACCCTAAAATAAAATATCTGGCCTCTACAAAAGGATATTGGTATTCCTATGAAATCCAAAATCAGTTGGATACACTCACCCCAAAAAAGGGAGATGTTGCTTTTTTTGATTATGAAATAAAAGACATAAAAGGCAATATCATCTATTCTGAACTGGAATTAAGACCGCAGACTTATTTTGTTGACAAGCAAAACATCATGACGGGATTGAGAGAGGGCATAAAA
The DNA here is from genome assembly GCA_002413745.1 of Flavobacterium sp. UBA5153. Classification (GTDB taxonomy): domain Bacteria; phylum Bacteroidota; class Bacteroidia; order Flavobacteriales; family Flavobacteriaceae; genus Flavobacterium. Next base: position 62,250 of record DHXP01000057.1, read on the forward strand.
TTGATGCATAAAAACGAAAAAGTGACTTTTCTTTTTCCTTCTCATATGGGGTATGGTTATCATGGCGACAACAAAAAAATAGGCACAAACCAGCCATTGCTTTGTACCGTAACGCTGCGCAATTTTAAATCGGAAAAAGACTTTAAAAAAGAGGGGGAATTAAAACCGTCAACTCCGATAAAGCAACAAATTAAACCCGAAAACAAACCCGAAAACAAACCCAAAGACACTATAAAATAATAAGAAAATAATAAGAAAATAATTTAGAAATGAAAAAAAGCATCCTATTCGCACTCCTTGTAATTGCCTCATTTTATTCTTGTAAAGAAGAAAAAAACAATCTTCCTGATGGCTTATATGCCAAAATAGAAACCAATAAAGGAATCGTAATCGTACAATTGGATTATGAAAAAGCTCCTATCACCGTGGCCAACTTTGTGACATTGGCCGAAGGAAAAAATGAGTTTGTTACCAATAAAAACCTTAAGGACAAACCTTTTTATGATGGTTTGAAATTTCACAGGGTGATAAAAGATTTTATGATCCAAACTGGTGATCCACTAGGGACGGGTTCCGGAGATACCGGTTATAAATTCAAGGACGAAATTTCTGATCTGAAATTCGATAAAGGCGGTGTTTTGGCAATGGCCAATAATGGTCCGGCAACCAATAGCAGCCAGTTTTTCATAACCCATCTCGAAACGCCTTGGCTAGAAGGAAAACATACTATTTTTGGCCACGTGGTAGAAAAAGGAATGGACGTGGTAAACCTAATCGAACAAAATGATTTCATCAATAAAGTAACCATAATTAGAAATGGTGAAGAGGCAAAAAAGTTTGATGCCGTAAAAACATTTCATGATTATTTTGCCATAGAATCAGAAAATCAAAAGAAAAAATTGGCCATTGATGCCGAAAACCAAAAAGCGGACGACTCAAAATACAAAGCCGTCCATGAACAAAAAGCGGCTTATTTTGCAGATTTAAAAGCCAAGGCAATAAAATCCAAAACTGGGCTTCAATATGTAATAACCAAAAAAAGTGGCGGTAAAAAACCGGTAAATGGCGCAACCATTTACATTCATTATGCCGGTTTTCTAGAAAATGGCTCCTTATTTGACTCGAGTATTGAAGACGTGTCAAAAACTTTTGGGAAATTTGATCCAAACAGAGCTTCACAACATGGATACCAGCCCATTCCGTTTCAAGCGGGACGAAAAGACGGCATGATTCCCGGTTTTATCGAAGGAATCGAAAAATTATCCTTTGGAGACAAAGCCGTACTGTTTATACCATCCAATTTAGCTTATGGAGAAGCAGGTGCCGGTGGAGTAATTCCGCCAAATACCAATATTATTTTTGAAGTTGAATTATTGGAAGCCATGCCTCAATAATTTAATAATGACACAAAAACAAATTAGACCTTAAATTATACCAAATGAAATCTAAAATCCTGTTATTATTATTTTTGGGCGTGTTGAATATACAAGCTCAAAATATCAAAAAACCAACTGCGACGGTTAAGGCAACTCCCAAAGCCCCCGCGGTTATCGAAGGAATTTTTGCTACCATTGCCACTAACAAAGGTGACATCATCGTTCAATTAGAATATCAAAAAACACCGATTGCCGTAGCCAATTTTATAACATTGGCAGAAGGTAAAAATGCTTTTGTAACCAATGAAAAACTAAAGGGAAAACCCTTTTATGACGACTTGAAATTTCACAGGGTCATCAAGGATTTCATGATTCAAGGCGGCGATCCTTCCGGAAACGGTTCTGGTGATCCAGGCTACGCTTTCAAAGATGAATTTACCGATTTGAAATTTGATAAAGGCGGTATTTTGGCCATGGCCAATTCAGGTCCGACAACCAATGGAAGCCAGTTCTTTATCACGCACAAAGATACGCCTTGGTTGAATGGAAAACACACCATTTTTGGTCACGTTATCCAAGGAATGGATATCGTAAACTTGATTGTCCAGGGCGATGTCATCACAAAAATTACCATCGACCAAAAAGGAGTTTTAGCAAAAAAGTTTGATGCACCAAAAGTATTCTCGGACTATTATGCAAACAAGTCCGAAGACGCTAAAAAACAAGCCTTGATTGAAGCTGAAAACCATAAAAAACAGGCAGAAATTATCGCCGAAGCAAAAAGAGTTTATCTAGAGAAATACGGTAGCGTTATCGCAGCAAAAGTAGCTTACTTTGCGACTGCGAAAGCTGCTGCTACCACGACAACTTCTGGTTTAGCGTATCAAATAACACAAAAAGGAAGCGGCGTAAAACCTGCCGATGGCACAACCTTTTATTTTAATTACTCCGGTTATTTTGAAGACGGAACCTTATTTGACAGCAATTATGAAGACGTAAGTAAAACTTATGGAAAATTCGATGCCAATAGAGCGGCCCAAAACGGATACCGAGCTTTTCCTTTACAAGCTGGAAAAAAAGACGGCATGATTCCTGGATTTCTGGAAGCATTGAGCCTGATATCATTTGGAGACAAAGCCATAATTTTCATCCCTTCTAATCTTGCTTACGGTGAAAGAGGCGCTGGTGGCGTGATTCCTCCTAATGCCAATCTTATTTTTGAAATAGAAATGATTGAAAATAAGCCAGAGATTAAACAGTAAATTTTCAGAAAAACACTTTTTATAAAGTGTGCTTCTTCCAATAAACAAACCCAACAGGATTCATAAACTTGTTGGGTTTTTTGTTTCAAATTATTATTGTCAAAAATAAATTTCGTTGAGTCCCTACAGGACAATATCGTGTTTTATGAATACGTAATTACCAACATTTAACCTCTACGGGCTTGCTCCGTTAGGGGCTAAATATTGGTAGAAAAAGAATTAAGCCTCACCCTTTATAAGTAATCGGAATGTTTTGCTGTCGTATAATAGAATTCATTAATTCATTGTATAAATACAAGTTGTAGCCAACTTCGAAAAAATAAAGTACGACATTATATGATGCTTATTACTTAAATGTCCCGTAGGGACTATATTTATTGGGATGTAATACTATTTAACTTTTTTTTATCGGACAACAATGATTTCAAATTACGAAGATTCCCAATTCAAATTTTTAAAATTCCCCCATTTAAATTGATCAAACTAAAAGATTAATTTTTCGTTTTACCAAAAGTCGCAATAAAAGCATTTCTATCTTTTTATTTATTCTTATATTTGGGAATATGTTTGCTTACAATCCATTTAGATATACCCTTTATGCAAACTTCACCAACAGATAACTTTTGGCAATTTGACATCAACTACTGGTTTCAAAAACTGAATAGCACGGATAAAGGGTTATCTCAAATAGCTGCCAATAAAATTCTCAGCCAATCCGGGCATTTTAAAAAGCCCAAGTCTGTTTTCAGAAAAGACATCGCTCTTTTTTTAGGCCAATTCAAAAGTCCGTTGATGCTACTTCTTATTGGGGCTGTCATTTTATCGGCTTTTCTGGGGGATACCTCCGATGTATTCATTATTCTGTTTATTGTTTTATCCACAGGTTTGCTCAGTTTTTTTCAAGAAAGAAATGCAAGCCGGTTTGTAGAAAAATTACAATCTATGATTGCCTTAAAAAGCGAAGTATTGAGAGACAATCGGGAACAGGAAATCTTTTCTTCTCAAATAGTGGCTGGTGATGTGCTTTTGTTGAAAGCGGGAGATATGTTACCGGCAGACTGTCTGATTATGGAATCTAACGAACTGCATGCCAACGAAGCCAGTCTAACCGGTGAATCCTACCCCACGACGAAAGAAGCGGGCGTTCTTGACACGAATACCGAACTGGCCAAAAGAACCAATTGCCTTTGGGAAGGAACGAATATAGTGAGCGGCACTGCAAAAGCTTTGGTCATCAATACCGGAAACAACACCATTTTCGGAAACATTACCCAAAGTGCTTCCACCACGGTGGAAACCACTTTTGAAAAAGGCATCAGGGATTTTGGTTTTTTCCTGATGAAAATCACCTTGGTACTTTCGCTCTTCATTTTGGTGGTCAATTTATTAAATCACAAAAACGTTATTGAATCTGCTTTATTTGCATTGGCTTTGGCCGTAGGAATGGCTCCGGAACTACTTCCCGCCATCACCACCATTGCGATGAGCGCGGGTGCCAAAAGGATGTTAGCCAAGAAAGTAATCGTCAAAAAACTGGCCTCGATTCAAAACTTGGGGGAGATAAACTTATTATGCACCGACAAAACAGGCACCATTACCGAAGGTGCGATTAAAATTGCCGGAACGGTTGATGGCTTGGGCATCGAAAATGAATTCGTAAAAGAACTCGCCTATTGGAATGCCTATTTCGAAACCGGTTATGCCAACCCAATCGATGAAGCCTTAAAACAATTGACGCTTGATCCGAAAATTAAAGCCACGAAATTTGGGGAAATTCCGTATGATTTTATACGCAAACGAATAAGCATTGCCATCGCTGCCGACACCGATAAATTGCTGATTAGCAAAGGCGCTTTTAGCAAAATCATCCCCATTTGTACCAAGGTAAGATTAAGCAACGGCAGCATCGAAAATATCGAATTGCACAGGGCCGAAATCGATGAAAAATTCAAACAATTCGGAATTGACGGATTGCGAGCAATTGGGGTTTGTTACAAGAACTTAAATACCGATTCCTTTTCGAAAGAAGATGAAAAAGCCATGATTTTTGCCGGTTTTATATTGCTCGAAGACCCCGTAAAAGAAGGTATTATCGAAACTATTGCCGAATTGCGAAAACTGCAGGTAAACTTAAAAATAATATCAGGTGACAACAAATATGTAGCCAAATCCATCGCGTTAAAAATTGGCATCAAAAATCCGGTGGTCATGACGGGACAAGAACTTTTCAGTGTGAGCTCGGAGGCATTGAAACATTTGGTGCGAAAAACACACATTTTTGCCGAAGTGGAACCGCAACAAAAAGAAAATATCATAAGGGCATTACGAAAAACGTACACGGTTGCCTATATGGGTGACGGCATTAACGATGTTTCGGCCATAAGTGCCGCCGATGTTGGAATTTCAGTAGAAAATGCCGTTGACGTTGCCAGAGAAACTGCCGACTTTGTTTTGATGGAAAAGGATTTAATGGTCATAATAGATGGCATTAAGGAAGGACGAAAAACTTTTGCCAACACGCTCAAATATATTTACATCAGCACGGGTTCTACCTTTGGCAATATGTTTAGCGTGGCAATAGCTTCCTTGTTGCTGCCGTTTCTTCCGATGCTTCCAAAACAAATTTTGCTGACCAATTTCATTACCGATTTTCCTTATCTCACCATAGCTTCCGACAATGTTGACCAAGAACAATTGAACAAACCGGGGAAATGGAATTTGAAACTCATCAGAAACTATATGGTTGTTTTCGGGATACACAGTTCACTTTTTGACGTGATTACTTTCCTTACCCTTTTGTATGTATTAAAAGTAAAAGAATCCGCTTTTCAAACGGCTTGGTTTGTCGAGTCTATACTCACTGAATTGTTTATTCTCTTCATCATTCGAACCCATAAAAACTTCTTTAAAAGCAAGCCCAACAAATATCTTTTTGTTTTAAGCATATTTGGATTAGTGCTAACACTTTCACTTCCTTATATGCCTTTTGCGGGCGAGGTGGGATTGTCTCCGTTGCCGTTCCTTAATTTAGGTATTATGCTGGCAATAGTGGCGGCCTATATTATTACTGCTGACTTATTAAAAGTTTGGTTTTTTAAAAACTACAGAGGTACATAATTTATTCAACAATTCAACACCAAACCAAATGTTTACTTTAAAGGACAATATGGCGGACAATACAGCAGTAGAAGTGCGCAACAGGTTTTTAAAAATGCCCTGCAAAAAGCATAAAACCGTTAGCATAACATAATAGTTTTCGACATAGTTATGCGACTCATGGAAAGCTGTACTGATTTGCATTATATTCAAGAATTATCGGAGCATAATAGCATTAAAACAACCGAAATATAGACCCCTATAAGCACGAAAAGTTTGCAGTAAATAAAAAGTCCGGTTGATAATTTATAGTATATTTTTTTCATATTTTTGCAAAAAAAATAAAATCGCCATTTATGGAACATATCCACCCAAATAAGGTTGGATATACACTAGTCATGCAAAACCGCTTTGGCGACTATGTGAACTCAAATAAACGAACAAGAAACAACCTGACTTGCAAATTTTCCATCCATTGAATTAATAAATTTGCAGACTTATTTTTTTAAATATTTAAAATATTTTGAAATGCCAAAAGCAAAAATAAAGGAACAACTAAAAAGCAAAATTAGTTTTTCAAACAACTCAAACTATGGCTTTGATGAAACTGCATTCGACATACTCCGCAAGGTATCCCATGAAGACAGTGATTCCTTTTTAGTCACATTAAACAGTGATATAAACGGACTTTCTGAACATAAGGTTCTGGAAAAGAGAAAACAATTTGGACTAAATGAAATAGAACACGAAAAAGCGGACGCATGGTATAAACAATTATTCCATTCTTTCCTCACTCCATTTAATTTAGTGCTTATCACCATTGCTATTGTATCTTTTGTAATAGACATCTTTCTTGTGGCACCAGGTGAGGGGGATTACAAAACAGTTATTGTAGTTATCACGATGGTGATGCTTAGTTCGCTCCTACGTTTTTGGCAGGAATACAGCAGTAATCAAGCGGCCGAAAAGTTAAAGAGCATGGTAAAAACCACGGCTGACGTGTTGAGAAAAGAATCCGGCAAAAAAGAAATTGACATAAAAAAAATTGTTCCCGGAGACATTATTCAGTTAAGTGCAGGCGACATGATTCCTGCCGACTGTCGAATTATTCAATCAAAAGATTTATTCGTGAGCCAATCAATGCTTACTGGAGAAGCACTGCCGGTTGAAAAACGAGAACATAAGATTGAGGATGCCGAGAAAAAATCTCCACTAGAATTAGAGAATCTTTGTTTTATGGGAACAAATATCGTGAGTGGCACGGCAACAGCTATAGCCGTTACCACGGGCAACAAAACTTATTTTGGTTCCATTGGAAAAGCACTTACCGGTAAAAGACCTCTCACAAGTTTTGATAAAGGCGTTAGCAGCGTAAGCTGGTTACTAATTAGGTTTATGCTGATAATGGTTCCCCTTGTGTTTTTGATAAACGGTTTTATGAAAGGAAATTGGCTGGAAGCTTTGTTATTCGGTCTTTCAGTTGCAGTTGGCTTGACTCCCGAAATGCTCCCTATGATTGTTACCGCAAATCTTGCCAAAGGCGCGCTGAAAATGAGCAAGCGAAAAGTAATTGTAAAACGCCTCAACGCTATTCAGAACATTGGCGCAATGGATATTCTTTGCACCGATAAAACAGGAACCTTAACATTAGATAAAATCGTTCTTACACGCCATTTGAATGTTTTTGGAGACGATGATGATGAAGTAATGAAATGGGCCTACCTCAATAGTTATCATCAAACGGGTCTAAAAAATTTGTTGGACGTAGCCGTGCTTGAACACACCGAATTGCACCATTATACTAAAGTGGATGAAGATTTTAAAAAGGTTGACGAAATTCCCTTCGACTTTCAACGCAGAAGAATGAGTGTAATCCTCGAAGAGAAAAATGGAAAACATTTATTGATTTGCAAAGGGGCAGTGGAAGAAATGCTCGAGATATGTTCTCACGCGTTTGACCCCGGTAAAGACAAGCAATTACAAATTGAGAACGATACTATTGTTCCAATGAATGATGAAATGCGAAAGATTGTTTCCGACACCTCAAGGCATCTGAATGAAGATGGATTAAGAGTTTTATTAGTCGCCATAAAAGAATATGATGAACGACCACTGACCTATTCGATCAAAGATGAAAGCAATTTAGTGCTTACCGGTTTCATCGGGTTTCTTGACCCACCTAAACCTTCCGCCAAACATGCTATTGAAGGACTTCAGAAATTAGGGGTAAGCATTAAAGTATTAACTGGTGATAACGAAATTATCACTAAAAAGATTTGCCGTGAAGTTGGAATTCCAATTAACAATGTGATTTTAGGAAATGAATTGGAAAAAATGAGCGATGAAGAAATTGTTGCCCAGATTGACGATATTTCTATCATGGCAAAACTAAGTCCAATGCAAAAATCACGAATTGTAAAACTATTACAGGCAAAAGGGCACACTGTCGGGTTTATGGGGGATGGCATTAATGATGCAGCTGCCTTGCGCGATGCAGATGTTGGAATTTCAGTTGACACAGCCGTTGATATTGCAAAAGAAAGTGCCGACATTATTTTACTTGAAAAAGATTTAATGGTGTTGAAAAAAGGAGTGGTTTACGGCCGCCGTACTTTTGGCAATATTATCAAATATATCAAAATGACCGCAAGCAGTAATTTCGGTAATATGTTCAGTGTTTTGGGAGCAAGTGCTTTGCTACCTTTTCTTCCGATGCTTCCTATTCAGATTCTGGTGCAAAATCTTTTGTATGATGTTTCGCAAATATCAATTCCGTGGGATACCATGGATGATGAATTTATCGAAAAACCACAGAAGTGGGATGCAAGAGGAACAAGACGTTTTATGATTTTTATTGGTCCAATCAGTTCCCTTTTTGATTATGCAATTTTCGGCTTAATGTTCTTTTTCTTTAAAGCCAACTCGCCCGAACATCAAAGTTTATTTCAATCAGGCTGGTTCATTGAGGGGTTGTTATCGCAAACACTCATTGTTCACATGATACGCACACGAAAAGTTCCTTTCCTACAAAGTTGGGCAACAGCACCCGTTGTCGCTTTAACATCACTGGTAATGGCAATCGGAATATTCATTCCTTTCTCTCCGTTTGCAGCCGCTTTAAAATTACAACCATTGCCTTTAAGTTATTTTCCGTTTCTGATTTTAATTCTATTTAGCTATTGCGTTCTCACGCAGTTTATAAAGAATTGGTATATCAGGAAATTCAATCAATGGTTATGAGAAAAAAAACAAAACAGTGGTCGATTGCATTTATTCTGTTAATCGCGGTAATAATCCTGGCAGATATGTTAGTTGAAAAACACAACAAGAAACAACTTCTTAACAATACAGAAAAATCAAAACATTAGCAGGCGAAGCCAATTTTGCTGACCGATTTCATTACCGATTTTCCCTATCTCACCATAGCTTCCGACAATGTTGACCAAGAACAATTAAATAAACCGGGGAAATGGAATTTGAAATTCATCAGAAACTACATGGTTGTTTTCGGGATACACAGTTCCCTTTTTTTTGATGATTTTTCCATATTAAAAAGTTTGATGAAACGAATTTCATCAAACTTTCTGGAATGCCAATGGCAATAATGCTTAACAGACTATTTGCCAACTATTTTTCAGTATTATTTTTTTAAAAACTACAGAGGCAGGTAATTCTTTAAAAAAATAATATAGCAATCCGTTTTTATCCGTGTTTTTCCTTGGCAACGGCGTTCATCTGCATTCCATTTTAGGCTCAAACGGACTTATTTCTTCACAAATTTCCAGTCGAATTCATCTTTGGCATTGATGATGGCGCCAATTTCGAATTTTACGACCTCGTCAAATTCTGTTTGCAGGATGATCCAATTGTCCTCGTTGAAATAGTTTTCGAAAGTGTCAAACTCTTCCTGCGTGAATTTTGTCAGACCTTTTGTGGCCAACTCTTTTTTGATTTCGCTGATTTTTTTGCCAATCACCTTATTCCCGAATAACTCCAAGTCTGGACTGGAAGCCACGATATAACCCAGTTTAAAATCTTCGTCCTTATAGAAAGTCAAACGCATTTTTAGTTTATTATAGGCAAAAATCACGTTGTCGTCCTCGTCCTTGTAATTCCTGTCCGGTTTTCCGTAAATGGCGGTAACGTCGTTCTGTTTCATTCCGAAAAGGAGCTTGTCGATTCCGTTTTTTGGATTTATTTTCATTTTTTATATTTTATAATTGGATGATTGAAAAATTGAATAATTTCTTGTGGCTAGTGACAAAGGTATTCCTTTTCAGGATTTATTTTCGTGTTTGAGAAGACAATTATGGAGTGCGGGAATTAGATCGACTCATTAATTCCATTGGAAAGACTTGTAAATGAAATAGTCTCCCTTGTTTGAACGTTTGTAAGAAATATAGATTAAATTAGCAGAGACAAAATTACCGTTTATAGCGTATAGCTGTGCAAATTGGGTTGGATATGCGCTGTTAGGTAGCGGGTATAAGAAAGTTGTATGCAAGCTTAAAGCTGATTGCACATTAGGTACTTTTGATTTTTCTAACGCAAAATCCAAACTATAAAAAAACCAAAAAAGCCTAATTTTGCCAATGTTAGATGAAAATGAGGAAAACCGTAAAATAAATTAAAATAAATGATTTATTTTTAGTGCTTTATTAATAAAGACATATCTAATCTTAAAAAAATATTTAATGACAATAGACGAAATTTATAAAAATGAAAACATAAGTGTTCGTTCCTATAACGTCTGTAGATATAATGGACTTGAAACTCTTAAAGAAATAATTGAATTTTATCGTGAAAACAGGTCTTTCAATAAACTCAGGAATTGTGGCAAAAGATCAAATGAAGAGTTAACTGAATTATATAGCAAATATAAAAACATTGATTTTGGTTTTGAAGAAAATTTTCAGTTCAAAATCGAAAATAAATTCAAAATAATTATTTCTGAATTATCCAGAAATCAAAGGGAGGTAATAAATAGCTTTATTCAAGTAAATACAAATAGTCTTTCAATTAGAAGTCAAAATGCCATAAAAGCATTATTGGAAGATAATTTGAAAATTAAAAATTTTGCAGATAAAATTTTATTTGCAGATAATTTTGACGTTAAAAAAATAAGAAATGTTGGTGAACTTTCAGTTTCTGAATTAGAAGTTTATATCAATATTATTGAAGATTTTATAATTGAAGTGAGTAAAAATGAAAATGATAAATATTTAATCTCCTTAAAAAATAAATTTCTAATTCAGAATACATTTTCATTGTCTAATATCCCAAATGAAATACTAGAATCCGAATCAATATTTCAATTAACGAATTTTCTAATAAATCAAAAAGCTTTTTACGATAAAAATCAAACTAAAATCTTAACAAAATCTTTAAAAATTTATCTTAATTCTCCTGAACTAACCCTTGATGAAATAGCGACAGAAGTAGACTTGACTCGCGAAAGAGTTAGACAAGTTAGAAAAACAATTTTTGAAGAGTTATTTAACAAACTACTTTTTATCCAAAACTTCGATGATAATTTACTTGAAAAATATAATATCGATAATACTCAATATTACATTGAGATAAATGATACTCAAATAGAAGCCATTAATAATCAAAACAAAACAAACTTCACTAAAGAATTTATAATATATCTAATATATTCCTATTGGTCTTATGAATTTGAACTTGTTGGTAATAATGAAGATGTTTTACTTCCAAAATATTTTAATGCTCGAAATAGGCATAATTGGCATAATTTCTATTTAGTAAAAAAAGAGCTTGTGCTAGAATTTGATTTTATTTCATTGGCAAATGAAATTAGTGAACGATTAAATGAACGTATTGAAGAAACGTATAGTTTCAGTTTTAAAAGTTACTTATCTAATTTTTTAATTAATAATAATTTAGAAATTCTCAACTCAATTATGGAGATTGCAGAAAAAATAGTAAATCAAGAATTCGAAATCTATATTGATTTAGAAGACAATTTAATTTTTGAAAGAAATTCTTCAAAATCAGGTTTTGAATACTCGTATGAAGCATTACAAGAATTAGGTAAACCATCAAAAATAAATGAGATTACTCAAAAAATCATTGAATTGCATCCTAATTATGAAACTGATGATGCTAAAGTTCGAGCTACACTAAAAAGAATAAATGGTTTTGTACCATTTGGTAGGGCGAGTATTTTTGGACTTAAAAAATGGGATAATGAAAAAGAAAATATTAAAGGAGGGACAATTAGAAGTATTGCTGAAGAATTTCTTTCAAATTATACAGTACCTATGAATATTAAAGATATTACGGAATTCGTTTTACAATATCGACCAGAAAGTAATGAAAAAAGTATTATTTACAATTTAAAAATGGAGGATAATAATAGATTCCTTTTTTTTAAAAATTCATTTATTGGTCTTAAATCAAAAAAATATAACTTTGATGAGCACTTACTTTTAAACGATAATGAAAAAGTAATTAAAAAATCTTGGGATGAAAATTATCAAGATTTAATTGATTTTATTTCTACCAATAGTAAATTACCGTCTTCGATAAGTTGTCCTTTAGAAGAAATAAGAATAAATAGATGGTTAAATGTGCAGAGAAGCAAAATTAATAGAAACTTACTTGACAAATCAAAGTTAGAGTTAATTTTAGAAGTAACTTCTAATTATAATTTAAGAGAAGACAAAACAACTATATTCAGGAATGATGGATATAGTGAATTATTGGAATTTGTTAAAAAAAATAAAAGATTACCAAATGCTGGTAAAAAAGAAGAACAACTCTTATATTCCTTTTTCTACAAACAGCGAAAACTCTTTGAAGATTCAAAATTAGGAATCAATGAAGAATTAAAATTTATTGAAATAGCCAAAACAATTCAAAATTTAAAATATGAAAATCAAAGAAACTAAAATATTGCAAGAAAAACGACTAAATGATATTTGTCTGTCAAAAGGTGTTGATTATGATTCTTTAAAAACTTTACTCGAATCTGTAAAAACAAAAAAACTCTTAAAAAGAAATAATTATCATCAACAAAAAATTAATGATATAATCGAAAAAGCAACAAAATGAAGTTTTCAAACATAGAAATAAATAATTTCAGACAATATTATAACTCTGTTAATATTGATCTAACTACTAGTTCTGACAAAAATATTATTATCATTGGCGGTCGAAATGGATATGGTAAAACCAATTTTCTACTATCTATTGTTTGGTGTCTTTATGGCGATAAAATTTCCCAGATAGATGAGAATTTCAAAAAAGAAATTCAAAAAGAAAAAAATTATTCATCTTTTATGCAACAATCTATTAACTGGACTGCGAAAAGAGAAAATAAAACTAATTTTTCTGTAAACATTTTTATCACAGAAATTGAATTACCAGAACTAAGAACGTTGTCTTCAAATACAGAAAGTGTGATTATTGAAAGAACATTTGATGTAGCTACTATGAATGAAACTTTGTCAATTATTGATGCTGTTTCTAAAATTGAAATATTTGATGAAGAAAGTGATAAAATTAATTTCATCAACGATTACATCATTCCGATTGATGCTGCAAAATTTGTATTTTTTGATGCTGAGAAAATCGGGGAGATTGCAAATTTGTCTATAAAAGAAGAAGGGAGTTTTATCAATGATGCGTTAGGTAAAATTTTAGGATTGGATACTTATGAAACACTTATAGATGATGTCGAATTTTACATCAATAACCTTAAAAAAGAAGGAGCAACAAAGAATCTACAAGAATTAATTGCCAATAAAGAAAATGAAATTAGAATATCAGAAATTGATATTGAAAAATTTGAAGAAGAAAACGCTGAAAAGTTAAAAGAGATTGATGATCTTAAAAAGAAAATACGGGAATATGACAATTTAATATCTAAACATAGCAAGCAAGGGAATTCGATATTTGACAGGGAGGCTGTCTTAATTGAAATTGAAAAACTCAAAATTAAAGAAGATGAGCTAAATGAGCGATTTAATGAACTAAGTGAAATCATACCACTTGCGATACTCACTGGAAAATTAGAAGAAGTAAATGAGCATCTTGAAATTCAAGAAAAAAACGAGACTTCCCAAATATTTTCAAAAGAAAATTCAGAAAAAATAGAAAGTTTTATTGAATTACTTTTTAACAAACCTCCTGAACCAGAAAATTCAACAATGTCTTTAAAGGACAAAATGTTTTATTACCAAAAAGCTCAATCATTAGGCTCGGAATTGTTTAAAGAAAACGATGATTATGTAGATTTAGAATTTGAGCACGACTTAAATAACTCGGAAAAAAGATTAATTTCTGATGCTATCAATCTTATAAATACACAATCAAAAGATTTATTTGAAACAACAATTGATGAATTCAATGAAACAAAAATTAAACTTTCTGATTTAACTAAGACACTTAATAAAGTAGATGCTGATTTAGAAGATGAATTAATTTTAGATTATTCTTCAAAAAAGGAAACTTCCGATTATAATGTAACTGAAAAGAACAGAAAAATAGGTGAAAATCATCAACAAATCACGAAACTTAAAAATGATATTGTTAGACTTAACCAGCAATTAGTTACTCTTGTCAAAAAAGTTGACATAAATGAGCAAAACAAACTAAAGATCAAGAAAAGTAACGAATATATTGAAGTTTTAAATTTGTTTTTAGACGAGCAAAAGGACAAGCATAAAGATAGTTTGGAAAAAACAATTCTTGTAGAATTGAAAACCTTGATGCATAAACTAAATAGCGAGGAAAATCAAAGTAAGTTTATTGAAGATGTGAAAGTAACAATTTTAGCATCTGGTCAGGGTATGAAAATCACTCTTATGGATCAGGATGATAATGAAATCAGAAAAGAAAGTTTGTCATCTGGTGAAAAACAGATTTATATTTCTTGTTTAATAAAAGCTATTCTAAAAGAATCAATTCAAAGCTTGCCCATATTTATTGACACCCCTCTTGGAAGACTCGATGAAGAGCATAGAGATAGTATTACTAAAAAATATTATCCTGCACTTTCAGAACAAGTTGTGTTATTTTCAACAAATAGTGAAATTACACCAAAAAGATTTAAAGATATTTCAGCTAATGTTTCAAAATCTTACTTATTGGTAAATGATGGAGCAAATACTAATTTAAAAAAAGGATATTTCCAAAGTTATGAGAATTAAAATTAGCAAAGAAAATGACGAATTGTTATACAAGTTAAAAACTTTATACAATTTTAAAAATGAAGGTATTGTTCCTCGAATTGCATTTTCATATAGTTTGCTCTCGGGTAAAACATTTGATATTGAAAATGAGATAATGCCTAGTTCTGATGGTAAAGAATTTCGTGATGATAAATCTTTGTTTGGAACTATTATTGGTGATAGCAGTAATACGATAATTTTTAAGTCAATATTAGATCAGCATTATAATAAAAATACTTTTGAAGAAGAATTCTCAAAGCTTTTTAAGCTTCATTTAAATCACGGTTTAAACATTTGGAATGACAAGATTGAAAAAAGCAACATCTCAAAAGGGGACCACATCGACATCCTTTTAAAAGCAGTTAAAAATGGATTGTCACTACGAAAGAATATTATTAAAACAAACGTTTCTTCAACTATGATTAATGCAAAACAGTTTGTTGAACCTTTAACTTTTGAATTAGGAAAAACTGATGATGGTGTTAATGTTAAAATTAGAATTAATGATTTAAGGGAATTTGACAATAGAAATATTGCGATTGCAGGTATGGCAGGTTCAGGGAAAACGCAATTGATAAAAGATATTCTTTACCAGATATCAAAGAATACTAATCATAATTTAAAATTCATATTTTTCGATTACAAGGGCGAAGGAAATCCAGCTCAGCTAAAACCATTTTTAGATGCTACAAAATGTGAGTTTGTTGATATTGTTAATGATGGAGGTGTTAAGTTTAATCCTTTTTTGTCCATAAGTTTAGATGAAAGACAGAGGCCTTTTAGTATCAAAGCCTTTGTAGATACAGTAGCCACTTTTGTACCCAGTGTTGGTGTTGCTCAAAAAAATATTCTTACAAATATAATTACTGAATTATTTGACACTAAAAATGGATCATACCCAACAATCGGTGAATTATTTGAAAAATTAGAAGAATATTATGATGAAAATAATAAAAGACCTGACACATTGTTTGCTGGCATTCAAGATTTAACAACTAATATTTTTAATTGTAGTCCTGACAATCCAAATATTTTAGATAAAAGTATATATCTTAACCTCCCACCAGCTCTTTCAGATACTTTAAGACAATTAGTTGTATTTCTACTATTAAGGTATTTTAATACTTATTTTAGTTCTACTAACGATTGTGAGCCAATTGATCATATTTTCCCATTGACTTATGTGATGGTAATTGATGAAGCTCATATTTATTTAAAGAATAAAAATGCTAGAAAAGCATTAGAAGAATTATTAAGACTCCTAAGATCCAAAGGTGTTATAATTGTGATGTTATCACAAGGTGTTGAAGATTATAAAACTAAAGATTTTGACTTTGCATCACAAGTAAAATTGCCAATCTGTTTAAATGTTCAAAACAAAGATTATAAAGCAATAAGCAATTTCGTTGGAACTCCAAGTAGTAAATATAAACTTGAGTCAGAAATAAAAAAATTAGAATCAGGAAAAGGATTAATGAATATAGGGGAACCTAAAATAATCGAATTAAGACAATGGTGGAAGACAAAAAAAGAAGAAAATATATAATTTTCAATACTAAAAGGATACATATTTGCAAGCCGCCCCAGTTGCGCAAAGTCTCCTTATTTTTCGCCATTTTGCTACGAGATTATTTCTCTCTAAACAAAAATGTTTATTAAAAGATTTACAATAATAAGAGTTCAAGGAAACAATGTTTTGTGGTTATAAAGTTCTTCAAAGTTGGGAGATTTTGCGGGGTGGAAACAGCCTTTTTATTATGTTTATAAAATAGGGGTTGGTCAAAACAAAAACGGGACAATTTCGCTAACTAAACGTAAACAATCACCCCAAAGTCAATATCAATAAAAAATTATAAAACTAAATGAAAAAAATTATTGTTCTGGGAGCGGGAATGGTTGGCAAGGCAATGGCTATCGACTTATCCAAAAAATACGAGGTGACTTCGGCTGATATTTTTGATAAATCGCTCGACTATCTTGCCTCGAACTATTCGATCAACACAAAGAAATTTGACATATCCGATTCGGCTGTTTTGCAAAAGGAAATCAAGGATTTTGACTTGGTTATATCGGCAGTTCCCGGCTTTATGGGATATAAAACCTTGGAAACTTGCATTAAGGCAGGGAAAAATATTTTGGATATTTCTTTCTTGCCCGAAAACATTGACTCTTTGGATGCATTAGCCAAAGAGAATAATGTTACGGTTATTATGGATTGTGGCGTGGCGCCGGGCGTTCCCAATTTTATTGCCGGATATTATTACAAAAAACTAAAAATATCCGAAATTGAATATATGGTTGGCGGTTTGCCAAAAATCAGGGTTTTCCCTTTCGAATACAAGGCTCCGTTTTCGCCAATAGATGTTATCGAGGAATATACCCGTCCTGCAAGATATGTTGAAAATGGTTTTGAAGTCATAAAACCGGCGATGTCTGACACGGAACTGCTTAACTTTGATCCTGTCGGGACGTTGGAAGCTTTTAATATTGACGGTTTGCGTTCGCTCATTTATAATTTGCCCGATGTTCCCAATATGAAAGAAAAAACATTAAGGTATCCGGGACACGTTAATTTAATCCAAGCACTTATCGCAGGAGGTTTTTTCAGCGAGGAAAAAATCACTGTCAATGCAACTGAAATCAGCCCATTGGACGTTACCCTGAAAATCCTGTTTGACCAGTGGAAACTCGGTGCCGAAGAGCCTGAATTTACCATTATGCGGGTAAAAATCGTTGGCAGCGACGGTACCGAAACCCAAGAAATTATTTATGACTTATACGCTGAATACGATCCTATCGAAAAGCTTTCGTCAATGGCCCGCGCAACCGGATTCACCGGAACCGCAGGAGCCGAATTAATCCTTAACGGTATGTTTGCCGAATATGGTGTTTTCCCTCCGGAAATTGTCGGAATGAAAGCAAATTGTTTCGACTTTGTGATGAACCATTTGAAAGATCGAAACATCAATTATATCAAGACCGTTAACATAATTGGATAAAATCAAAATTCGACAGCGCAATTATGGTGAAAAAATCATAAATACCGCGAATCAAGGGTTGAAAAAAAAATTGATAACCAATGGCTACACCTCACAGGTTTCAAAAACCTGTGGGGTGTTTTATAAATAGCGATATATTAGGATCTCAACCTTTGAGCCGCATAAATAGATTGCATTTATGTTGCAGTTGCCAATTAATACATATCTTTGGTTATGAGTTAATTATCCAAATGTAAATTTTTACCAACGATTCCGGGAAACGTCCCACTCTAGAAAAAAGTACCTCCCCATTCAACCAGTTTGCTTGCGGGCAATAATCAAGGGGCATTATCCTTCTAATTATTATTTCATCAAAATAAAACAAAGCTTATGTGTTTTTCAGCCAGTGCAAGTTTCGGGGCCGGTATTGTTCTTTCGGCAATAAGTGTTGCCACGATAAAAAAAGTGCAACAGCCATCACAAATCTATTTTGCCAGCATTCCATTGATTTTTTGTGTTCAGCAAATTTCGGAAGGCTTTTTGTGGTTAGCGCTATCAAATCCGGCCTATGCCTCACTGCAACAAGTCACAACTTATACTTTCCTGTTTTTAGCTCAGGTTGTGTGGCCGCTATGGCTTCCTTTTGCATTATTGAAACTTGAAAAGGACGAGAAACATAAAAATTTTCAGAAAATACTTGTTGGAATTGGAGGCTTTGTGTCAGTTTATCTTGCTTATTGTTTAGTAAGCTATACTGTTGAGGCTAAGATAATCGGTTATCATATTTCGTATATTCAGGATTATCCGGCAATCAGCTATTACGGCAGCCCTCTTTATGTTATTGCAACGATTGCTCCCGCTTTTATTTCGAGTATAAAAAAAATGTGGACATTAGGCCTAACTATTTTAACCTCTTATATAATTACAAAACTATTTTATGAGGATTATATTATTTCCGTTTGGTGTTTTTTCGCCTCCATTATAAGCATAACCATATTCTATCTTATGTCTAAATTGAAAGATCTGAATGTAAAACCCGGAGAGGCACCTGATTCATATATAAATGTTTTGCCTTAAATGAAAAGATTTAAGACAACCCTTTTTGTCTATTAATTAATCCTATCATTGTTGTCCGATTAAATTTTAAAAAATGCACATATCGCCCCGATGGGGCTTTAATCAAGGAATAACTATTCATTCTACAAACATTTTGCTCCTAACGGAGCTGTTTTAGTCCCATCGAGACGGAATGTTTGTAGAAAAATTGCTACCCAAATAATAAGCCCCAGCGGGGCGATATGTTTTATAAGTCCCATCAATAAAAGCATTATTCGATTTTATTTTTTTTTATCGGACGACAATTTATTCCTAAATTAAATCTAATCCGAAAATACAAATTCGTTTACTGAAAAATCTAACACATCCCGATTTAGGAATAACTATTCATTCTACAAACATTTCGCTCCTAACGGAGTTATTTTAGTCCCATCGGGACGGAATGTTTGTAGAAAAATTGCTACACAAATAATAAGCCCCAGCGGGGCGATATGTTTTATAAGCCCCATCAATAAAAGCATTATTTGATTTTAATTTTTTTATCGGACGACAATGTAATCCTATATTAAATCTAATCCGAAAATACAAATTCGTTTACTGAAAAATCCAACACATCCGATTTAGTAGCAGCGAGAATGAATTCATCGATGCCTTTTTGCAGTAATAATGGAGTTGTATATTTTCTGCTTGTTGCTACAAGAAGATCTGCTAGCATCATTTTAAAAAAATATTTTCCATTTGCCGCTCTCGACTTCACAAATGTGTAATTCTCAACATTATTTTTCACTAAATCAATGGCTGCTTCACAATCCATCTTTAGTTCAAAAGGCGTGCTTGTAAAAATAGTTTTTCCTTTTCTGGAGGTGAATACAAATTTGTAATGATCATCAAATCTTTTACTGATTACGAATGCTCCCATAATGTAACAAAGAATGTAAATTGGATCAGAATTTCACCAATTTGAATTAAAAAAAACAGCAAAGTAGTAGTGGAAAGCCTTTTGTCGAAAACGACTATTTTTTGTTAAAAAAAAAGCGACAAAAGGAAGTTCTTTTATCTTTTTACAAAAAAAGGGGTTTTCAAAAAAGCTTGCAACGTAGAGCCGAAAAAACTTCTGAAAATTTGAAATAACCTATTCGTTCATATCGTCGTAACGCTCCGGAACTTGCGGGTCATACAGCGGGCATTTGAATTCTTCCATTGTATCCGCGAGAAGATTCATGGTTTTACCTTCGGTTCCGTAGCAATCAATTTTGATGCTTTGGGGTGTAGTTATTATATGAAAAGCACCTTTTCCGTTGGTGTTTTTCCAACTGTTTTCATCTACTTTTTCCCAGTTCGAAAACACGCTATTGATTCTATTCATAATAACATTTATGGGAAGATCTTCCAATCCCTCCACTATTTCCTGCTCCGCAATAGCTTCGTAAACCAAGTGATGGTTGAGATAAATTCCGTCCTGATATCTCCAAAAAAGTAATTCGTACATTTAATAAAATTGAAAGATTGAAAAATTGAAAAATTCGTTTTTATCTGTGTTTCTGCTTTAGCAAATCCGTTTCATCTGCGTTCCAAAAGGCAACGTAATCAAAAAAAGGAAAAATTCTAATATTCAAAAGTTCCGTATTCGCTGGCGATGGTAAGTTTTTTAGTGTCGGCGGCTTCTACCCTGCCCACGATTCGAGCATCGACATTGAACGATTTCGAAATGGCAATAATGTCCTGCGCAATGGCTTCGGGAACATAGATTTCCATACGATGACCGCAGTTGAATACTTGGTACATTTCCTTCCAATCGGTTTTCGATTGTTCCTGAATCAACTGGAATAAGGGCGGAACCGGGAATAAATTGTCTTTTATGATGTGCAGATTTTGTACACCTTGCCTGCCGGCAGGCAGGAAATGCAAAATCTTGGTTTGGGCTCCTCCGCTGCAATGCACCATTCCGTGAATTTCACTGGAAGTATATTGATTCAAGATTTTCTTGATGATGGGCGCATAGGTTCTGGTTGGCGAAAGCACCAACTGTCCGGCATCGATTGGGCTGTTTTCCACGGCATCGGTGAGTTTTACCTGACCGGAATAAATCAAGTCTTCAGGAACGGCGGCATCGTAACTTTCTGGATATTTGGTTGCCAAATATTTCCCGAAAACATCGTGACGTGCCGAAGTCAAGCCGTTGCTTCCCATTCCCCCATTATAACTTTTTTCATAACTGGCCTGACCAAAAGAAGCCAATCCCACAATTACGTCGCCCGCTTTAATATTGGCATTATCAATCACTTTAGAGCGTTTCATTCGGGCTGTAACGGTTGAATCTACGATAATGGTTCTAACAATATCACCCACATCGGCAGTTTCGCCGCCAGTGGAATGTATGGTTACACCAAAGGAATCCAGTTCTTTGATGAGTTCTTCGGTTCCGTTGATGATTGCCGAAATCACTTCGGCAGTTATTAGGTTTTTGTTTCTGCCAATGGTAGAAGAAAGCAGAATATTGTCGGTGGCGCCAACGCACAACAAATCGTCGATATTCATAATCAAAGCGTCTTGCGCGATGCCTTTCCATACCGAAATATCTCCTGTTTCTTTCCAATACATATACGCCAAAGACGATTTGGTTCCCGCACCGTCGGCGTGCATAATAAGGCAATAGTCCTCGTCTTGGGTTAAATAATCAGGGACTATTTTGCAAAAAGCTTGAGGAAACAATCCTTTGTCTATGTTTTTTATGGCGTTGTGCACATCTTCTTTGGATGCCGAAACACCGCGAAGTGCATATCGTTTGCTGGAATCTGAACTCATTGTAATGTAGTTGTATCACTGCTTTTGGGCAGATGGGTTTGCGGCAAAGATAGTAATTTGATTTAGGATTTGGGATTTTAGATTTAGGATTTTAGATTCGGGATTTAGAGTTTATTTCTGGAATTTCAGGATAGGATTTATTTGCTGGAATTGTTTGAAAATTAGTATTTTGTTGGATACGTTTTTGTTGTGCCGTAAGGCACTGAATATCGGTAGAAAAAATCAGTTCGTTGGCGTGCCGTAGGTACGAGACAAAACATAAAATGTCGCGTACCTACGGAACGCCAACGAACTGGATAATAGGGTTGTTACCAACATATAGTGCCTGACGGCACATTGCAATCATTGATTTGTATTATTCATAAAACAGTTTCTTTGGGAATTGTCAAACCAGCTAAACAGAAACAAATATTTTAATCCAAAAAAAAATGCCTATCCAAAACCGGATAGGCATTTTTAATAAAATAGTGTGTTGCACTTATTTAGTAAGCAACAATTCTCTGTATTTAGTCAATGTCCAACTTTCGTCATCCACTAACAGCTCTAATTTATCACAGTGGTTTCTAATTTCTTCGAAATACGGTTTTACGTTGTTGCAATAGGCTTCGGCCATAGCTTGGGCATCAGTCAAATGGTTTGCTTTCTTTCTTTCGTTTGTCATCTCTTCCACTTTAGAATTGATTCCTTCGATATGTCCGGAAATTTCCCTGATCAGGATAATTTGTTCTTTGGCAAGTGTTTTATATTCTTCTCCGAAAATTTCTTTCAAGCCTTTCACGTTTTCAATCAAGGTATTTTGGTAATGGATAGCCGTTGGAATAACGTGGTTTTGAGAAAGATCTCCTATAACTCTACCTTCAATTTGGATCTTTTTGGTGTATTCCTCCAATTCAATTTCGTAACGCGCTTCCACTTCAACGTGGTTCATGATTCCCATTTCTGAAAACAAATCCAAAGCTTCCTGAGAAGCTCTAGCTTTCAACGCTTCAGGAGTTGTTTTGAAATTGCTTAATCCTCTTTTTCCTGCTTCGATTTCCCACGCTTCACTGTAACCATCTCCTTCGAAAAGGATTTTTTTGGAAACTTTGATGTATTCTCTCAAAACGTTGAAGATAGCATCGTCTTTCTTCATGTCTTTGGTTTCAATCAAAGCATCCACTTCAATTTTAAAATCCTTCAATTGTTTAGCCACAATGGTATTCAAAGTGGTCATCGAATTGGAACAGTTTGCAGAAGAACCCACGGCTCTGAACTCAAATTTATTTCCTGTAAAGGCAAATGGCGACGTTCTATTTCTGTCAGTATTATCCAAAAGAACGTCTGGAATTTTACCTACAACATTTAATTTTAAATCGGTTTTTTCTTCTGGCGATAATTTACCGTTGGTCACTCCTTCTAATTCAGCCAAAACTTTTGTCAATTGTTCTCCGATAAACACGGATATAATTGCTGGTGGTGCTTCATTTGCACCCAATCTATGGTCGTTACTTGCCGTTGCAATTGCAGCTCTCAATAAGGTTTCATGATCATTTACCGCTTTGATGGTATTGATGAAGAATGCCAAAAACTGTAAATTGCTCATTGGAGTTTTACTTGGACTTAACAAGTTTACACCAGTATCCGTTGCCAATGACCAATTGTTGTGTTTCCCGGAACCGTTTACTCCTTTGAAAGGTTTTTCATGTAATAACACTTTCAAATTATGACGTTCCCCCACTTTTTGCATCACATCCATCAACAAACAGTTGTGATCTACGGCTAGGTTTGTTTCTTCAAAAATAGGTGCCAATTCAAATTGATTTGGAGCCACTTCATTATGACGCGTTTTTACCGGAATTCCGAGCAACATACATTCTTGCTCCAGATCCCTCATATAAGTTAAGGCACGCGTAGGAATAGAACCAAAATAATGGTCATCCAATTGTTGTCCTTTTGCAGAAGTATGGCCTAACAAAGTTCTTCCCGTCATCACAATATCCGGGCGAGAGTTTGCCAATGAACTGTCGATCAAGAAATATTCTTGTTCCCATCCTAGGGTTGCAGTAACTTTTTTTACGTTTTTATCGAAATATTTACACACGTCGGTAGCCGCTTCATCAATTGCAGATAATGCTCTCAACAATGGGATTTTGTTGTCCAATGCTTCACCAGTGTATGAGATAAAAACAGTAGGAATACATAATGTTGTTCCATAAATAAATGCTGGAGATGTTGGATCCCAAGCGGTATATCCTCTTGCTTCGAATGTGTTTCTGATTCCTCCGTTTGGAAAACTGGAAGCATCCGGTTCTTGTTGAACTAATTGTCCTCCACCAAATTTTTCCACTGGGTCGCTTCCATCGTAAGAAGTTTCAAAGAAAGCATCGTGTTTTTCGGCAGTGCTTCCCGTAAGTGGTTGAAACCAGTGTGTATAATGGGTTACTCCTTTTGACAAAGCCCACTCTTTCATCCCCATGGCTATGTAATCGGCTAATTTTCTGTCTATTTTAGTTCCATGCTGAACCGCGCCTTGCACTCCTTTTAAAGCATCCGAAGTCAAATATTGCTTCATTGCTTTTTCATTAAATACATTTGAACCAAAAATAATTGATTTTCTATCGGTCTCTTCAAAATGAACCGGTTTTCTGGTTGAAGCTTCTTTTAAAGCTTGAAAACGTAATGTTGACATAATAAATTAATTTTTATCAAAGATAATTATTATTTTTTGCATACAAAAAATATTGTATTTAAAATTTAACCCATATAAAAATAGGGCATTCGCAAAAGTAACACAACCAAATGTTATTTTAACCCTATTATTTTATACATAAAAACATTTAAATTACATTTGCAAATATTAAGTAAATTTATATTATTATGGCTAAAATAAAATTAGAGTACCTTTGGTTAGATGGATACGAACCAACTCAAAATCTTAGAAGTAAAACTAAAGTAGAAGAACATGAAAATTTCAAAGGAACATTGGAAGAAATTTCAAATTGGTCTTTTGATGGATCTTCAACAAAACAAGCAGAAGGTGGTTCATCTGACTGTGTATTGAAGCCTGTTGCTATTTACCCTGACCCAAGTCGTATAAATGGATATTTAGTAATGACCGAAGTTCTAAATGCTGACGGTACTTCACATATTTCTAACGGTAGATCTACCATTGATGATGATGGTGATTTCTGGTTCGGTTTCGAACAAGAATATTTCATAATGGATACTAAAACTTTATTGCCTTTAGGATTTCCTATAGGTGGTTACCCTGCTCCACAAGGTATGTACTACTGTTCAGTAGGTGGTAAAAATACACATGGAAGAAAATTAGTGGAAGAGCACGCCGATTTATGTATCGCAGCTGGACTTAATTTTGAAGGAATCAATCAAGAAGTTGCTTGTGGCCAATGGGAATTTCAATTGTTTGCCAAAGGAGCCAAGAAAGCAGGTGATGAGATATGGATTGCTAGATATTTATTAGATCGTTTGACCGAAAAGTATGGTTACTATATTGAATACCACCCAAAACCACTAGGTGATACTGACTGGAATGGTTCAGGTATGCACGCTAACTTCTCTAACGAGGTTCTTAGAACATGTGGGGATAAAGCAACTTATGACAAAATATGTGAAGCTTTCCGCTCAGTTGTTGAAGAACATATCGCAGTTTACGGAGAATTTAACGAACAACGTTTGACAGGTAAACACGAAACTGCTTCTATTCATGATTTCTCTTATGGAGTTTCTGACAGAGGCGCTTCTATTAGAATTCCATTACTTACGGTACAAAGAGGTTGGAAAGGATATCTGGAAGACAGAAGACCGGCATCTAATGGTGATCCTTATAAAATTGCAGCAAGAATTATCAAAACTGTGAAATCAGCATTGTAAATCTTGTCCAATAAAACTAAAAAGTGCTTTCGTAAATGAAGGCACTTTTTTTATGCTTCATAATTTTAAAAAATAACTTTATTTTAGAATAAGTTTCGAACTTAAATAATCAAAAAGTATCTTTGTCCAATAATAATACCGCTAGTTATTTCAAATTAGTCCAATAAAAATTGAACTAAATGAAATATACAGCGGCATTATACTAGAACGATTGGACTAAAACATACTAACCAATGGTATAAAATAATCAATTTATGATTGTCTGGATTTCCTTTTTAGCTGCCATTTTACTATTTCTTACGCTCGATTTAGGTGTTTTCAATAAAACGCCACATATCATTGGGACGAAAGAAGCCAGCAAATGGACGGCAATTTGGGTAATGATGTCCTTTCTGTTTTCTGGGGTAATTTATTGGCTTTATGGCAACAATTACATTTCAAATCCTGACGGACTCAAACCTGCCGCTGCTTCCATAAAATATATCACCGGATACTTGATCGAATTATCACTGAGTGTTGACAATATATTTGTTATTGCCATCATTTTTTCTGCTTTTAGGATCCCCCAAAAATACCAACATCGTGTTTTGTTTTGGGGAATATTGGGAGCCCTTGTTTTTAGAGGTTTGATGATCTATTTTGGCGTACTGCTTATCAACAAATTCACTTGGACCGCCTATTTTTTTGGGGCCTTCTTGATTTTTACGGCCATAAAAATGTTGTTTACCAAAGAAGACGAAAAATTTGAACCTAAAAAATCTTTTGTATACAAAACATTAAGAAAAATCATTCCAGTTACAAGTCACATTGACGAAGAGCATTTCTTTGTAAAAAGAAGGCATATTACGGCGGCAACACCATTATTCGTTGCGTTAATCGTTATCGAAGTGATGGATGTCGTTTTTGCAATGGACAGCGTTCCCGCCATTTTAGCCATAACATCAGATCCTTTTTTGGTTTTTAGTTCCAATATTTTTGCCATACTGGGATTGCGTTCGATGTATTTTTTCTTGGCCAATATGCTGGAAAGATTCAGCCATTTAGAATACAGTTTAATCGCTATTTTGAGCTTTGTAGGCCTGAAAATGTTGCTTCATGATTTAATAGAAATGCCAGAATGGATTTCGTTGACTTTCATTGCACTTTCTCTTATAATAGGAGTTGTGGTGTCTTTAAAAATGAGCAAAGAAGAAGATTCTGATGAAGACAATTAAATAAATCTTCAATCCATAAAAAAAGGAAACCTTTCGGTTTCCTTTTTTGTTTTAGGCTTGATTCTTATAAATTAATTTTCTGAATTTGAGTATCATTCATTTTTAAAGCGGCCATAACCCCTTCAAAATTATTTTTGTCTATTGACGTTGCAAAACTTGCCGGAACAATTACAATTCTTATGACTTGATTCAATCTGTATTGATCCGTAACCGTTTGCAAATTACTTCCCACCATATAAATTTTCACATCATAATTGGTATAATTAAAATCATACCCAAAATCCAGTGTACCATCAGTAAAATAATGGGTTTCCGGTAACAATTTCCAAACATCAGGACCTGTAGTGCTGGTTAATCGATAAGCCAATACTGTATCGGTAGAATAAATTGGAGGATTTAATGTTACTAATTTACTATAATTATTACTGGAATTAAAGGAAGTGGTAACTTCAAATACTTCGCTCGTCGGAGTAATAGGTGTAATTTCCAGACTACCTGATGTTGTACATCCTTGTAAACTGAACAATCCAACAATGACCAAAAGTGCAATTATCTTTTTCATGATTTACTATTTTTTAAGTGTTTACAAAGACATTCCAAAAACCAAACCAAAAAAGTATTTTTGTGAAATATTTTGTAAAATATTTCAATTACTTTTACAAATATGACGGATAAACTAAAATTATACATGGTAATGCTGGGCTGCACGCCCGAAGGCAGGTTTACGGAACAACACGATATTTTTTTTGGAATTGGCAATTCCCTGAAAGAATTAATTCCGAAAATGAAAGATTTTTGGCCAGAAGCCAAAGGAATTCATATTGATGCTTGGCGCGAAGTGACTATGGTTGACAACTTTTCGATAGAAATTGTTGCCAAAAAAGCTGCTGCAAATCCTGTTTCAGATAATTTGTTTTTCATCAATCTTGGAGGATACAAAGAAAATGAGTTTGAAGAATACCATTATAAAATGCTCACGATTGCCGAAAATATGGGACTTGCGTCCAAAAATGCCAAAGCAACCACTTTCTATAAACATTGTGGTTTCAAAGGAGCCACTTCGCACATTGATGACAAATATGGAATCGATGTGGATGATATTTATAATGTCGCCGATATTTTATCCGAAAATTATAAAGAAAAATATTCCCTGAAAATCACAAAAATAAAAACATTTTTCAGAGAAGATCCATTGCATATCGGGTATTTGAAGTTGGACAAAATAGACGTTTAAAAAAAGTAGAAATCAGGAAGGATTCCGTTTGAAAGCTGAGCAATTATTTACACACTTTTTAAGATAAAAAAAAAGGAATTCTCTAAGATCCCGCTAAAAAG
>DHXP01000057.1:90682-101308 GCA_002413745.1 Flavobacterium sp. UBA5153
GCGATGCAAGAAAATGGTTCTCTGCTTACATATTTCGTCTATATTGTCCACCAACTTCAAACAAGGCACTTGTGATTTGTCCCAAAGAACAAACCTTGGTGGCTTCCATTAAATATGCGAATAAGTTTTCATTCTTAATCGCCGCTTCTTGCAAAGTATTTAAATGCTCGTTTACCTCATCCTGGTTGGATCGGTGCAAATTAGCCAACATCGTGATTTGGTATTTTTTTTCTTCCTCGGTGGCACGAATCACTTCGGCAGGAATAATTGTGGGTGAACCTTTCGAACTCAAGAAAGTGTTCACACCAATAATGGGAAATTCCCCCGTGTGTTTCAAGGTTTCATAATACAAACTTTCTTCCTGGATTTTACTCCTTTGATACATTGTTTCCATTGCGCCAAGAACTCCTCCACGCTCATTAATTCTGTCAAATTCCCGCAAAACGGCTTCTTCGACCAAGTCGGTCAATTCTTCGATAATAAACGAACCTTGAATTGGATTTTCATTTTTGGTCAAACCTAATTCCTTATTAATAATCAACTGGATGGCCATTGCTCGACGCACACTTTCTTCCGTTGGAGTTGTTATTGCTTCGTCATAGGCATTGGTATGCAAGGAATTGCAGTTGTCATAAATAGCATACAAAGCCTGCAAAGTCGTGCGAATATCATTAAAATCAATTTCCTGTGCGTGAAGTGAACGACCTGAAGTTTGAATATGGTATTTCAACATTTGTGCCCTTTCATTGGCACCATATTTATTTTTCATGGCTTTCGCCCAAATTTTTCTTGCCACGCGACCTATTACCGCATATTCCGGATCAATCCCGTTCGAGAAAAAGAACGATAAATTGGGTCCAAAATCATTAATTTTCATTCCGCGGCTCAAATAATATTCCACATAGGTGAAACCATTGGAAAGCGTGAATGCCAATTGTGAAATTGGGTTCGCTCCCGCTTCGGCAATATGGTAACCTGAAATTGAAACCGAATAGAAATTTTTCACTTTATTTGTAATAAAATATTCCTGAACGTCTCCCATCAGGCGCAAAGCAAATTCCGTAGAAAAAATACAGGTATTTTGTGCTTGGTCTTCTTTTAAAATATCCGCCTGAACCGTTCCACGAACTTTAGAAAGTGTTTTTGCTTTTATCTCGTTATAAACATCCAAAGGCAAAACTTGGTCTCCGGTCACGCCCAAAAGCATCAATCCCAAACCGTTGTTTCCTTTTGGTAAATCGCCTTGATAATGCGGACGTTCCGTTCCTTTTTTCTTGTAAATCGCATTGATTTTTTCTTCAACTGAATCTTCAAGATGATTAGCCTTGATGTAAATTTCGCATCGCTGATCAATGGCGGCATTCATAAAAAAGCCCAACATCATTGGTGCCGGACCATTAATCGTCATACTCACCGAAGTCATTGCATCGACCAAATCAAACCCTGAATACAATTTTTTGGCATCGTCCAGACAACAAATAGAAACTCCTGCATTCCCTATTTTTCCATAAATATCAGGGCGAATGTGTGGATCATTTCCGTATAAAGTTACGCTGTCAAAAGCAGTCGAAAGGCGTTTTGCAGGCAAACCGGCACTCACATAATGGAACCGTTTGTTGGTTCGTTCCGGTCCACCTTCGCCCGCAAACATGCGCGATGGATCTTCGCCTTCTCGTTTGAAAGGATACAATCCTGCGGTAAATGGAAATTCGCCCGGCACGTTTTCCTGCAAGTTCCAACGTAAAATATCGCCCCAAGCCTGATATTTTGGCAAGGCAATTTTCGGGATTTGGGAATGGGACAGCGATTCGGTGTGAGTTTCAATCTTGATCTCTTTATTTCGAACTTTGAAAGTGTAAAATGGCTCTTTGTATTTATTTGTTTTTTCAGTCCAAGTCAAAATTATTTCCCAATTATAAGGATCCAAATCCATTTTTACCTTGTCGAACTGATTCAATAATAAATTGAGAAAAATTCTATCTTCGGCAACACCCGGTTTTTCGAGTTCCAAAGCACTTGGTAAAACAGAATCATCATTAATTCCTGACTTGTTCAATTCAGGTATTTTTCCGGATACTGATTCAATCGTTTTGAAAATACCGTATAATTTTTGGGCAACTTGATCTTGGCTCAAAGCCGTTGCATCATATTTTCTGTTACTTTCTGCAATTTCCGATAAATATCGCGTTCTGTGTGGCGGAATCACGAAGATCTTTTCACCCATTTCGTGAGAGATTTCAAAAGTAGATTTCAAATTGGAATCTGTTTTCTCGTGAATTTTATCCATTATTGCCTTGTACAAGGTATTCATTCCGGGATCGTTAAACTGGGAAGCGATTGTCCCGAAAATAGGTAATTTGTCTAAATCCGTATCCCAAAGATTATGGTTGCGTTGGTATTGTTTTTTAACGTCACGCAAAGCATCGAGTGAACCGCGTTTGTCAAATTTATTTATTGCCACCAAATCAGCAAAGTCGAGCATATCTATTTTTTCCAATTGGGTTGCTGCGCCAAATTCGGGCGTCATTACATAAAGGGAAATATCGGAATGTTCCGTAATTTCTGTATCTGATTGTCCAATGCCCGAAGTTTCAAGAATAATTAGGTCATATTTTGCCGCTTTAATAACCTGAATGGCGTCGGCGACATATTTAGACAAGGCCAAATTAGATTGTCGTGTTGCCAAGGAACGCATATAAACTCTAGGATTGTTGATGGCATTCATCCGGATTCTGTCGCCAAGCAATGCGCCTCCCGTTTTTCGTTTTGACGGGTCTACAGAAATTATTCCGATGGTTTTTGTTGGAAAATCGACTAAAAAACGACGCACTAATTCATCTACCAAAGACGATTTTCCGGAACCACCAGTTCCCGTAATACCTAGAACGGGAATATCCCCTCCCAACCTCCCCGAAGGGGAGGAGTTAGCAACATTATACTTTATTTGTGGGCTAAAGACTTTATGAAAATCATCAGGATTATTTTCGGCAAGTGAAATTAATCTAGCAATTGTGTTTACATTTTTATTTTGCAAACTTTTCAAAACACCTTCCTTTCCTAATTCTATAAGACTAGATGCATCTGTATTATGATTTATAGTATTGGCAACTAACTCCCCTCCTTCGGAGGGGTTGGGGGAGGATTTTTGCACCAAATCATTTATCATTCCTTGCAGTCCCATCGCTCGGCCATCATCCGGCGAATAAATTCTTGTAATTCCGTAGGCTTGCAATTCGGCAATTTCACTTGGAAGAATTACTCCACCACCACCGCCAAAAATCTTGATATGCCCTGCCCCTTTTTCTTTTAGCAAATCATGCATATATTTGAAATACTCATTATGTCCGCCTTGATAAGAGGTCATGGCGATAGCATTGGCATCTTCTTGAATGGCGGTATTCACTACTTCCTCGACACTTCTATCATGTCCTAAATGAATGACCTCAACTCCAGTGGCCTGAATTATTCTTCGCATAATATTGATGGCTGCATCGTGACCATCAAAAAGTGATGCGGCAGTTACAATTCTCACTTTATTAATAGGGATATAAGGTTTTACTACTTCCATTTTATGAATATGATAATTTTAACACCGCAATTTACGATTATTTTTAATAATCAATTACTATCGATTTTGTTTATTGGTAAAAAAGCAACGAATTTTAGAATTAGCGTCATTCTAAAGTTTTTGTTCCCAAATAAAATTATGCTTTATTATTGAATAAGTAGTATTTTTGACCCGAGCCGTAGGACGAACAGACGAAGTAAACTTATAAAAATATTTAGAATGAAAAAAATATTATTGTTACTGTTAGTGTTTCCTCTTTCCAGTTACATCGAAATGCAACAGGTTATAAATCAATTGCCACAGACGCAAGATATAGGAGGCATAGATATTTCGGGCGGATTGAAGGAAGCATTGAACAACGGTATTTCTAGACAAGTGACCAAATTGACGGCTGTCGATGGTTTTTATAAGAATGAAGCCGTGAAAATAGTGCTGCCAGACGAATTAAAAAAAGTAGATTCAAGCTTGAGAAGAATTGGACTTAGTTCCTTGGCCGATGAAGGACTAAAAGTACTCAATCGTGCTGCCGAAGATGCGGTAAAGGAGGCTACTCCCATATTTGTTGACGCCGTAAAAAACATGACTTTTACTGATGCCAAAACCATTTTGATGGGAAATGAAAATTCGGCAACGAGTTATTTACAAAACACTACTTCGACTGCTTTATACGGAAAATTTAATCCCGTAATAAAAAATTCATTTAACAAAGTTGGAGCTGATCAGGTTTGGACAAACATCATTAATAAGTATAACAGCATCCCATTCGTGAAAAAAGTGAATCCTGACTTGACTGATTATGTAACCAATCAAGCGATGGTAGGCGTTTTTAAAATGATTGCTGTCGAAGAAAAAAATATCAGAACAAATTTGAATGCAAGAACTTCCTTCTTATTACAAAAAGTCTTTGCACTGCAAGACAAAAAGTAATTTAGGTTTTATAACAAATTTTAGTAAAACAGTATTAAATTGCTTCCAAATTAAATTTTATGCAAAAAATTACCATACTTATTCATTGTAAAGACCAAAAAGGAATTATTGCCGCGGTAACCAATTTTATTCTAAAAGTGGAAGGAAATATTATTTATATCGACCAACATGTCGATGTGGAACAAAACGTCTTTTTTATGCGTCTCGAGTGCGAATTCGCCAATTTAAATATAAGGCTTACAAGCATAAAAGAAGATTTCCAACAAACCATTGCGGATAATTTCAGGATGTCATGGGAGATTTACACCAAAGACCAAAAGCCGAAAATGGCACTGTTTGTTTCGAAATATGACCACTGTTTATTCGATATTTTGGGACGCTACAGTGCAGATGAACTGAATGTTGAAATTCCTTTAATTATTAGCAACCACCAAGATTTAAAACCTATTGCCGTACGTTTTAATATTCCTTTTTACTACATTCCTTTTACCAAGGAAAACAAAGAAGAAGGCGAAAAACAACAAATAGAATTGCTCAAAAAACACGAAATAGACTTTGTGGTTTTGGCCCGTTATATGCAAATCATCACCCCTAGTTTAATTGCGCTCTACGAAAACAAAATCATCAACATTCATCATTCGTTTTTGCCTGCTTTTCCTGGCGCCAAACCCTATCATTCGGCTTTTAAAAGAGGCGTAAAAATCATTGGGGCCACTAGCCACTATGTTACGCAACACTTGGACGAAGGACCTATTATTGAGCAAGACATCACTCGCGTTTCGCACATCAACTCCATTGACGATTTTATTATGAAAGGCAGGGATTTAGAACGAATTGTTTTGGCAAGAGCCATAAAACTCCATGCTGAACGAAAAACGATGGTTTATGACAATAAAACGGTTGTGTTTTATTAAAATCCTCACCCCCTGCC
Organism: Flavobacterium sp. UBA5153; assembly: GCA_002413745.1. Taxonomy (GTDB): domain Bacteria; phylum Bacteroidota; class Bacteroidia; order Flavobacteriales; family Flavobacteriaceae; genus Flavobacterium. Next base: position 96,109 of record DHXP01000057.1, read on the forward strand.
CTCTCCAAAGAAAAGGGAACTGAAACCTCAAAAATTAAGTAATCTATTAACCTGAATTCGATTATTAAGGCACTGATTAATAAAGATATAATTTATTAATTTCTATCCTGCAAGGTTTTAAAAACCTTGCAGGTGTTTTGACTAGAGTTTTCATACCTACAAGGTCAAAAAAGACCTTGCAGGATTTTCACAAAAAAATCTAATTCCCTCGTTAACAATCGTATAAATTATAGTGCATTAATCGAATTCAGGTTATTCAAAAATTATTGCTGTTCCATTTCTACTTCTACTCCCAATCCACCGGCAATTCCGGCACCTAAACGACCGTCAACTCTATACCAATGTGACAATTGGCGATTTACGATTTCATCTTTTTTTGGCCCATGAATATCTGACATCGATTTAACTATATTGTGAATCGTATTGTTTCGTTCCTCTGGCGTCATAATTTGAAATAATTTTCCAGGTTGGGAATAATGGTCATTTTCGCCTTCGCAATTTCTGTCATACCAATCGGCAAAATGAATATTGATAGGCAATGGCGGTTCTTTATAAGACTGGTCAACTTCGATTTCATCAAAACTATTGGGAAAATAATTTGGGTTTTGACCGCCATTCCCATCGACCCGCATTTGTCCATCTCTTTGGTAATTATTGGTGGCAAAAGGGCCTCTATTTACCGGAATTTGCTCGTAATTGGTACCCAAACGATACCGCTGGGCATCGGGATAGGACAATAAACGGCCTTGCAACATTTTGTCTGGAGAATAGCCAATTCCATCCACGACATGGGCTGGGGCAAAAGCAGCTTGCTCTATATCTTGAAAATAATTTTGGGGATTTTGATTCAATTCCAAAACACCAACGTCTATCAATGGAAAATCTCCGTGAGGCCAAACCTTGGTCAAATCAAAAGGATTAAAGTAATAATCTTGGGCTCCGGCTTCGGCTTCAGTCATAACCTGGATTTTTAAATCCCATTTCGGAAAGTTTCCTCCTTCGATATTATCAAATAAATCTCTTTGAGAAAAATCCATATCGTGCGCCTTCATTTCTGCCGCTTGTTCATTGGTAAAATTCTTGATGCCTTGAGCAGTTTTAAAATGGAATTTTACATAAACCCGTTCGTTACCTTCATTTATCATCGAATAGGTATGGCTGCCGTAACCATTCATGTGGCGATAACCGTAAGGAGTGCCCCTATCTGACATTAATATTAAAACCTGATGTAAACTTTCGGGATTCAGTGACCAATAATCCCACATCATTACAGGTGATTTTAAATTGGTATGCGGATCTCGTTTTTGGGTATGTATAAAATCCCCGAACTTTTTAGGGTCTTTGATAAAGAAAACGGGGGTGTTATTGCCTACTAAATCCCAGTTCCCGTCTTCGGTATAAAATTTCATGGCAAAACCTCTTGGATCACGCTCCGTATCGGCAGAACCTTTTTCGCCGCTAACAATTGAAAATCGAAGCAAGACTTTTGTTTCTTTTCCCAATTCAGAAAAGATTTTGGCTTTGGTATATTTAGTAATATCGTGCGTCACGGTAAAAGTTCCAAAAGCTCCGGAACCCTTTGCATGTACCACTCTTTCCGGAATTCGCTCCCTATTGAAATGAGCCATTTTTTCGTGAAGAATATAATCCTGCAACAATAATGGCCCACGCGGACCCACAGATTGCGAATTTTCATTTTCCACATAAGGTCTTCCAGAGGCTGTTGTCAATTTTTTGTGTGATTTCATATATGTAAAATTTATTTGTTAGCGGTCATATATGGTATCGCCTTTTATTTATCGGTGTTTGTTTGCAACAAACTTATTTTCAATGGCGATTTCATAATTGTAGAATTTAATAGTTTTTATCAAGGGCAACGCACTTATAAATAAATAAACTGATGTTATTAATTTTTGATAGTGTTAAATCTATTATGATGCTTTTTACGAAAGGAAATAAAACGATAAGAGGTATAAAGTCCATTACTTTTAAATGCCTGAATTTCAAATCAAACCACTTATTAAAAATAAAAGAATAAAGTTAAAAAAACTTAACTTATATACAACAAAGTAATAACAAAATCTTAACAGCAATAAGCCGAAAAGTATATGATCTTTGCAGAGTAATAAACTGGTTATTTATTATTTTGGTTTTGGTTAGTAAAAAGTTTGTCGACATTTTAGGATGTCGGCATTTTTTTTTGTCAGGCCAATAAAGTTAAAGTACTTTATTGAAATGCTTTAAAAAAGGCACAAAACAATAACTACCTGGCTTACAATGTTATAAAAACAAAAAGGTTATTCCAAACTCATTCTATAAAAATCCTAAAATATATCTATTGTGAGGAAAAAACTTAACTTATTTACAACAAACTAATAACAAAATCTTAACAGCAATAAGCCGAAAAGTATATGATCTTTGTAGTGTAATAAACTGGTTATTTATTATTTTGGTTTTGGTTAGTTAATAAAATTGCCAACATGTAAAAATGTTGGCAATTTTTTATTTCATCAAACCAATAAAAGATAAAACTGCACTATTAAAAATGGCTGGTTGCTCTACATTGACCACATGTCCGCATTGTTCAATAACAAACAACTCTGAAGATTTATAATGTTTTTCGACTACTTGTCGCACCGATGGCAAGAACATATAATCTTCTTCTCCCATCACGTAAAGCGTTGGGATATTCAATTCCACTTGGCGAAACCACTTCAGCACGGGATTGATTTCAGCAGTAAGTTTGAACCATTTAATAAATTCTTTTTGGTACAATTTTTTGGCTTCATTGATAAAAAGCAATCGCGATTGTTTATGGCTTTTTTTAGGCATAATCACAAAGGCGAAGAACTTGTATAAAACCAAATATGGCAATATATATTTGAACATATTCCCCAATTTCATCAGGATTTGTGAACGAAAATTCATTTTTAGAATCGCACCACCAAGAATCATGCTTTGCACGCGTTCCGGATGCATTTCGGCCAATTGTCGAATAAGAATAGTGCCTAGCGAAATCCCGACAAAGTGCGATTTTTCGATTTTTAGATGGTCAATAACTTCCAAAACATCGTTGGCAATCGACTCGAAGGTATATTTTTGTTTAAAAGCAGTTTTTAGTGTGGGTTTTGAATTTCCGTGACCACGCAAATCCAGCAACAAAACATTATATGATTTCTGGAAATCCCGAATTTGCTTGAACCAAATAGACGAACTGCCGCCAGCGCCGTGAACAAAAGTCACCCACTGATCACTATTTTCGTTTTTGTATAGGGTGTAGTTTATCAAAGTTTATTTTTTATCCAAATAATTGGCAATTACTTTATAGTTTGTGATTAAAATATAGCCAAGGAGAATATTAATTCCACTGACAATCCAATTAAAATAATTAACAGGGATGTTTGAATATTCAGAACTTTGAACTTTACTTCTGAAAGCTTGCAAAGTATAATTTAGAAAATTGGGCAAATAATCAATAATCAGGAAACCCCCAATTAAAAAAATAGCAATTTTCACTATGCTCTCACTATTAAGATTTTCAAATTGAATTCTATCATCCTCGAAACCTTTATCTAATTTTAAAATATCAATAATAAAATCTGTTTTGAAAATTAAAAATAAAAAAAGGAGAATAATTACAAGTGTAGTTCCAATGATAAATAACAACATAGTAACATCAAATTGAAACAATACATTCGTAATATTATTTGGTATAACAGTGAAAACAGATAGCAATCCTGAATAAAGTCCGAAAAGTTTAATAATCAATCTAAAAAAATCTCGTTTTGTCATTATTTCTTTATTTAACAAATTTAATTCGCTGCAATGTAGAAAAATTTCAGCCACGAATTCACGAATAAAATTTTCATTTTATGATATTTAAAAGGTATTGCAAATAATTTAAAAAAACTAAACACATAGTAACATAGAAAAAAGAATGAGATAGACCAATTCTTGGTTTCACATAACTATGATTAACTTTAACGAAGTGAAACGCCTTATAAAATCAACAAAACCTATGTGTCTATGTGTTTAAAAAAAAGAAAGTTTAATAAACCTTCAAAATCCCTTCCATTTCCTGTTGCATTTTCAAAGCTTCTTCCCTAGCCTTTTCGGCAAAATCAGTACCTTTTGAAGCGTAAATAATCGCTCTTGAAGAATTAATCAACAATCCAACATTCGCATTCATTCCGTATTTGCAAACTTCCGAAAGACTTCCGCCTTGCGCTCCAACACCTGGAACGAGCAAGAAACTATCAGGGACAATTTTGCGAATTTCTGTGAAATATTCGGCTTTGGTGGCGCCAACAACATACATAAGGTTTTTGGAATTTTTCCAAGTTTTAGAAGTTTCCAATACTTGTTTGTATAATTCCTTTCCGTCAACTTTCAGCGTTTGAAAATCAAAAGCCCCTTCATTTGAAGTCAAAGCCAACATAATCGTGTGTTTGTTTTCGAAAGCCAAGAAAGGTTCCACGGAATCTTTTCCCATATAAGGCGCAACAGTCACGCTGTCAAAATTCAAATCTTCGAAAAAAGCCTTGGCATACATTGATGAAGTGTTTCCAATATCACCGCGTTTGGCATCGGCAATCGTGAAGATTTCAGGATGATTTTCGTTGATGTAATTGATGGTTTTTTGCAATGAAATCCAGCCTTTTATTCCATAAGCTTCATAAAAAGCGATATTGGGTTTGTAAGCCACCGCCAAATCGTGTGTCGCATCGATTATTGCTTTGTTGAACTCGAAAATCGGGTCTTCGAGTTCCAATAAATGGGGTGGAATTTTATTCAAATCAACATCTAATCCTACGCATAGAAACGATTTTTTGATTTTGATTTGGTCTATAAGTTGTTGTGTTGTCAAGACGGTTTGTTGTTTGTTGTTTATAGTTTGCTGTTGGGCAAAGTTACTTTAAAGTTTTTTAACCACAAAGACACGAAGTCCTTCGACAAACTACCATTGACGTTTTTTATTAATGTATTGAACAACAGTGTTTTGAAAAACACACCCCCAACCCCTCTCGAGAGGGGAGTTAGGAGTGGTTTTAATTCATAATGCGTATTTTATATTGCTTTTTTTGTAAAAAAAACATACCTCAGGATGACGCGCAAAGTTCACAAGGTGTTAAAAAAAATGCCAAACATTTCAGTGTGGCATCTTTTCTCTTTATTCTTTGTCCCGTCCTGAAATAGCGAT
>DHXP01000022.1:0-21061 GCA_002413745.1 Flavobacterium sp. UBA5153
CTGAGTTTTTCAGCAGACCCTAAGTAACGGAGAAACCGTATTCCAATGCAAATTTTTCAAAATAGATTATAATTGATGTTTTAATAATTTGATTTTATCCACAACTTCTTTTCCATAAAAACGCGTAATTTCCTCTTTTTCTTCTTCTGTTCCTCTTGAAAAAACACGTTTAATTACCGCAACTTTCATTTGTTGACAATCAATTTTATCAAAGGTTGTGTCCCAAAATAACACTTTACTCAATTTAGAAATATCAGGTTTTTGTTGATTTTTTTTCTTGGCTTGTTTTATATCAAAATAAACTTGTAAAGTCATCAAAAAACCTTCTTCAAGATGTAATTTTTCTTCTATTTTAAGTGATAATTCCACATTCATTCTTCGAGTGCCTTTTAGAATTGCACCCAATGTTTGCGGATGTTCGCCTATGGAAATAGCAAATTGTCTTTTGTTGAGGTTTTGTTTCAACAATTCACGCTCCACGATTTTCCCTGGATGAATCCCTTTTATGATTTCAAATGCTGTTTTCATAATACAAATGTAAACAAAATTGTTTACATAATAAAAAATCAAGTTTACAACAAATCTAAAATCTAAAATCAATTGTTGTAACTTTGCGTTTTGCCAAAAATTTATGCTAGAAAACGATAACAACATTGAAGTATTGGGTGCGCGAGTACACAATCTAAAAAACATAGACGTCCGCATTCCTCGGGAGAAACTGGTCGTGATTACCGGTCTTTCGGGTTCCGGGAAATCCTCCTTGGCTTTCGATACGATTTATGCCGAGGGACAACGCCGTTACGTCGAAACTTTTTCGGCTTATGCCAGACAGTTTCTGGGTGGTTTGGAACGTCCCGATGTCGATAAAATTGATGGCCTTTCGCCTGTTATTGCCATCGAACAAAAAACAACCAGCAAAAGTCCACGCTCGACCGTGGGAACAATTACCGAGATTTATGATTTCCTGCGTTTGCTTTATGCCCGCGCCGCCGATGCCTATAGTTACAACACTGGCGAAAAAATGGTTTCCTATGACGACGAGCAAATCAAGGATTTGATTACCCAAGATTTTGCGGGAAAACGCATCAATATTTTGGCACCCGTTATTCGAGCCCGAAAAGGACATTATGCCGAATTATTCCAGCAAATTGCCAAACAAGGTTTCCTGAAAGTCCGCATTAATGGCGACATCAAAGACATTACCACGGGAATGAAATTGGATCGTTACAAAACCCACGACATCGAAATCGTGATTGACCGAATGGTCATCGAGGACACGCCCGACAACGAAAAACGTCTGACCGAAAGCATCAAAACGGCGATGTATCACGGCGAAAACGTGTTGATGATTCTGGACCAGGACACAAATGCAATTCGGTTTTTTAGTCGGAATTTAATGTGTCCGACAACCGGAATTTCCTATCAAAATCCGGAACCGAATTTATTTTCGTTCAACTCTCCAAAAGGTGCTTGCGACCATTGCAAAGGTTTGGGAACGGTGAACGAAATCAACATCAAGAAAATCATTCCAAATCCAAAACTATCCATAAAAAGTGGCGGTTTTGCACCCTTGGGTGAATATAAAAGCACTTGGATTTTCAAACAATTGGAAATCATTGGCGAAAAATACGGTTTCAAACTGACCGATCCTATTTCGACTATTTCCGAGGAAGCGATGGAAATGATTTTGAATGGCGGCAAAGAAAAATTCTCGGTCGAATCGAAAGTTTTGGGCGTGACCAAAGAATACAAAATTGAATTTGAAGGCATTTCGCATTTCATCAAAAACCAACACGACGAAAGCGGTTCCACCACCATAAAACGTTGGGCAAAAGAATTTATGGACGAAGTCAAATGTCCGGTTTGCGAAGGTTCCCGATTGAAAAAAGAAGCCTTGTTTTTCAAAATCAACGAAAAGAATATCTCCGAATTGTGTGATATGGATATTTCGGACGTGACGGCTTGGTTTCTGGATTTGAACACCCATTTATCCGACAAACAAAAAACCATCGCCACCGAAGTCATCAAGGAAATCAAGGATCGATTGAACTTTTTGATGAACGTCGGTTTGGATTATTTGGCTTTAAGCCGAAGCTCGAAATCACTTTCCGGCGGTGAAGCACAACGCATTCGATTGGCGACCCAAATTGGTTCTCAACTGGTCGGTGTTTTGTATATTCTGGATGAACCAAGCATCGGTTTGCACCAAAGAGACAACGACAAACTGATTCATTCTTTGGAACAATTGCGAGACATTGGCAACTCGGTTATTGTGGTCGAACACGACAAAGATATGATTCTGCGTGCCGATTACGTGATTGATATTGGTCCGAAAGCGGGAAAACACGGCGGCGAAATCATCAGCAAAGGAACCCCTGCAGAAATCCTGAAAGACCATACTTTGACGGCTTCTTATTTGAACGGAGAAATGGAAATTGAGGTTCCAAAAGAACGTCGGCGAGGCAACGGAAATTTCCTGAAACTGACTGGAGCCACGGGAAACAACCTGAAAAATGTGTCGGTGGAATTGCCTTTAGGCAAAATGATTTGCGTGACCGGAGTTTCGGGAAGCGGGAAATCGACATTGATTAATGAAACCCTATACCCTATTTTGAATGCCTATTATTTCAATGGTGTCAAAAAGCCGCAACCCTACAAGAAAATTGAAGGCTTGGAATACATCGACAAGGTAATTGATATTGACCAAAGCCCGATTGGTAGAACGCCACGTTCAAACCCAGCCACGTATACCGAAGTTTTTACGGAAATCCGGAATTTGTTCACAATGACTTCAGAGAGTATGATTCGTGGTTATAAAGCGGGACGTTTTAGTTTCAATGTCAAAGGAGGAAGATGCGAAACCTGCCAAGGTTCGGGTGTGAGAACGATTGAAATGAATTTTTTGCCTGATGTTTACGTGGAATGTGAAACCTGCCAAGGGAAGCGTTTCAACAGGGAAACATTGGAAATTCGGTACAAGGGAAAATCCATTTCGGATGTGTTGAATATGACGGTGGACGAAGCCGTTCCTTTTTTCGAAATGATTCCGAAGATTTATCGAAAAGTAAAAACCATACAGGATGTTGGTTTGGGATATATTACACTTGGTCAGCAAAGTACGACACTTTCGGGTGGCGAGGCGCAACGCATCAAATTGGCAACCGAATTGTCGAAAAAAGACACGGGAAACACGTTTTATATTTTGGACGAACCCACGACTGGCCTACATTTTGAGGACATTCGGGTGTTGATGGAAGTGATTAACAAACTGGTCGACAAAGGCAATACTATTTTGATTATCGAACACAATATGGACGTAATTAAACTGGCGGATTATATTATAGACATTGGTCCCGAAGGCGGAAAAGGTGGCGGACTGGTTGTTGCCAAAGGAACTCCCGAAGAGATTATCAAAAATAAAAAAAGCTACACTGCCCAGTTTTTGAAAAAAGAATTACATTAGCGTTTAAAGCTTCCAGCCTTTTGAAGGCCGGAAGCTTTAAAATGACGGGAGGATAAAAAAATAAATTCATATTAGAAAAATGAGATTACAGGATTTTGACAATGACGAGGACAAGGTAATTCAGGATAAACTGAAACGAAAAACTTGGAATGAAATACGAACCAATGACAGCTGGGCGATTTTCAAAATTATGGCCGAGTTTGTAAACGGCTATGAAAATATGGGAAGGATAGGCCCGTGTGTCACGCTTTTTGGTTCGGCGAGAACAAAACGGGAGGATAAATATTATTTATTGGCCGAAAAAATTGCCTATAAAATAAGCAAAGCTGGTTATGGAGTGATTACTGGCGGCGGTCCCGGGATTATGGAAGCGGGCAATAAAGGCGCCCATTTGGGTGGAGGAGCTTCGGTGGGACTGAATATTGTTTTGCCATTTGAACAGCATTTCAACCCGTATATCGATAATGATAAAAACCTGAATTTCGATTATTTCTTCGTACGAAAAGTGATGTTTGTGAAGTACTCACAAGGCTTTGTGGTGATGCCGGGAGGTTTTGGGACGATGGACGAATTGTTCGAAGCTTTAACCTTGATTCAGACAAAAAAAATTGGAAAATTCCCGATAATATTGGTTGGAACCGTTTTTTGGTCCGGATTAATGGAATGGATTCGAACCGTTTTGGTCGAACAAGAGCACACGGTAAACGCGGTAGATATGAATTTATTCAAAATCGTGGATACTGAAGATGAAGTGGTTGATGTCTTGGATAAATTCTATAAAAAATATGATTTAGCTCCCAATTTTTAACCAATCGTATTGCCATTTATCCAAATTTTTAAAATAAATACTTGAAATCATTCCATAAAAATATTGTTTACATTCTTGTCTTATTTTCTTCGGTGAAACAATATGCGCAACATCATTCCCAAATGGTTGTTGACGTGAATATGGATATAAAAACGTTGACTGTCGATCAGGAAATCGTGTTTTTCAATCAATCAGAAGATACCTTGACTTCAATAGTTTTGAATGATTGGAACAATGCCTATTCCTCCAAAACAACCCCTTTGGCCAAGCGATTTTCCGACGAGTTTTATAGAGGTTTTCATTTGGCCAAGGAAGAAGAACGGGGAAGCACCAATAATTTAATCATTACTGATAATGATAAATCAACGCTTTCTTGGGAAAGAACCGAGAAAAATCCGGATTACATAACAGTTAAATTAGGAAATAAATTAGCACCGAATCATAAAATTATTCTGCAACTTCATTATACCGTAAAAGTTCCAAGTGATAAATTCACTAAATATGGTTATGACAATAATAGTGGAATGAACCTGAAAAACTGGTTTCTTACTCCCGCTCGCTTCGAAAATCACGCTTTTGTTAAATACAGCAATAACAATCTGGATGATATTGCCAATGCCGTTGCTGATTTTGACATTACGCTAAAAATCCCCAAAAATCTGGATGTAACATCTGATTTGGATAGTGCCAAAACATCCCAGACCGATACCCTTTCAATCCATAAATTAACGGGCAATAACAGGACTGATTTTAGTCTTTTTATCGAGCCAAAATCCAGTTTTAATAGTTTCAAAAACAGCTCCATTGATGTAATGACAAACTTAAAAAGCAACAAATTGGACGATCTTCAAAAAGCAATTGTTGTGGATAGAGTCATAAATTTTGTTGGTGATATTATTGGAAAATATCCGCACGAAAAAATCACTGTTTCACAATCTGATTATGAGCGAAATCCTTTTTATGGATTGAACCAATTACCTTCTTTTATTAGTCCTTTTACGGGCGAATTTATTTTTGAAATTAAATTTCTAAAAACCTATTTAAACAATTATCTCAAAAATAGTTTGCGGTTAGACCCAAGGAAAGACAATTGGATTTACGATGGGATTCAAGTATATGCCATGATGAAATATATGGAAGAGCACCACCCAAACAGCAAGATGCTGGGTAGTCTTTCCAATCTTAGATTACTAAAAAGTTATAACTTGGTGAACGTGGGCTTTAACGAACAATACAGCTATTTTTATATGCTTATGGCTCGGAAAAACTTGGATCAACCTCTTGGAAATCCAAAAAATTCCTTAATCAAATTCAACGAACAAATAGCCGGTAAATATCGAGCTGGATTAAGTATTAAATTCTTGTCTGATTATCTTGGGGACAATTCGGTAAACAAAAGCATTAGTCAATTCTATGATCAAAATAAGGAAAGGCAAGTTAACAGAAATGATTTTGAAAAAATTCTAAAATCCAATACAACTAAAGACATTGACTGGTTTTTTAAAACCATTATAGATTCTCGAGATATAATTGATTATAAATTTTCAAAAGTTTCAGAGACAAAAGACAGCATTACTTTTTCCATAAAAAATAAGACTGGCGTTTATGTCCCAATTCCTGCATACGGAATTAAAAAGGGAGAAGTCGTCTTTAAAGAATGGCTAGACACCAGAAATCCCGACAGCATTTTTAAATTTGAAAGAAAAGAGGTCGACAAAATTGTTCTAAACTACGATAACGAAGTTCCTGAATACAATTTGAGGAATAACTGGAAAAAATTGGAAGGTTTTTTTCCCAATAATCGACCTCTGAAATTTGTTTTCATGAAAGATCTGGAAGATCCATATTACAACCAGATTTTATATGTACCTTCTCTGACTTATAATTATTATGATGGTCTTTCTCCCGGAATCAGACTACATAATAGAACCATTTTGAACAAACCGTTCCTTTTCGATTTGAATCCGGCTTATTCGATAAAATCGAATTCTTTATCGGGTTCTGCCAACATTGCCGTCAATCAAAATTACAGGAACAGTAATTTGTATAACGTGCGATATTCTATGAACGGTTCATTTTTTCATTATGCTCCGGACGCCTCTTATCTAAAAATAAATCCAATGGTTCAACTTCGAATTCGGGAAGAGAATTTTAGGGATAATCGAAAACAACTGATACTCCTTCGTCAGGTATTGGTCAATCGAGAAAAGAGTGCGATCGTTTCAGATAATTCCGATCAAAATTATTCAGTTTTTAATGCGAGGTACTTTAATACAAAGACAGAAGTTGTTAATCATGTCAATCTTGTGACTGATTTACAAGTGGCCAATAAATTTGGAAAAATCTCGGCTGAAATGGAGTACAGAAAACTCTATGAGAACAACCGCCAAATTAATTTACGATGGTATGCGGGTAGTTTTTTATACAATAGAACCAATTCCGATTTTTTCAGTTTTGCATTGGATAGACCCACTGATTATCTCTTTGATTATAATTATTATGGAAGATCCGAAAGCACCGGATTTTTTAGCCAACAATTTGTTTTGGCTGAAGGCGGTTTCAAATCAAAATTAGATACACCTTATGCAAACCAATGGATTACCGCATTGAACGCAAGTTATTCCGTTTGGAACTGGATGGAAATTTATGGTGATTTAGGCTTGATAAAAAACAAACATCAAAACGAGAAATTTGTTTATGATAGTGGCATCCGATTGAATTTAGTCACTGACTATTTTGAATTGTATTTTCCTGTATATTCAAACAATGGCTGGGAAATTTCGCAGAATAAATACCCTGAGAAGATACGATTTATCATTACTTTTGATCCAAAAACCCTACTCAATCTTTTTACAAGAAAGTGGTTTTAATCAAATACAAACAACATTATTTATTGTATTATTATCAATAAATACGTTTTTAATACTAACATTTCGTAAAAAATATATTGTTTATCAAAATTTGATTGTTGAAAATTAAATTACATTTTTTTTAAGGAATTATAAAAACAACAAGTTTTTAAGTAAATTTGTCCCCTAAAGTTATACTTTTCAATTATGATAAAAGAAAAAACCGATCCTACATTGACATTTGAAGATTTCAAAACCGAAGTATTGAATGACTACAAGATAGCCATAACAAGCCGAGAATGTAGTTTGTTGGGACGTAAAGAAGTACTAACTGGAAAAGCAAAATTCGGGATTTTTGGTGACGGAAAAGAAGTTCCCCAATTAGCCATGGCGAAGTTCTTCAAAAATGGTGACTTCCGTTCTGGATATTATCGTGACCAGACTTTTATGATGGCCAGCGGCAAATTAACGATTCAACAATTCTTTGCCGGATTATACGGCCATACTGATATTACGCAAGAACCCATGTCAGCGGGAAGGCAAATGGGAGGACATTTTACAACACATAGTTTAAACGACGATGGCAGTTGGAAGAATTTGACAAAACAAAAAAATTCCAGCGCAGACATTTCTCCCACAGCATCCCAAATGCCAAGATTACTGGGACTCGCCCAAGCATCAAAAATATACAGACATGTTCCCGGAATTACCAATAAGTCAAATTTTTCCGTTAATGGAAATGAAATTGCATGGGGAACCATTGGAAACGCAAGTACTTCTGAAGGCGTGTTTTTCGAAACCATAAACGCTGCTGGCGTATTACAAGTGCCAATCGTCATGAGCGTTTGGGATGATGAATACGGAATTTCCGTACATGCAAAACATCAAACCACCAAAGAAAGCATTTCCGAAATTTTAAAAGGATACCAAAGAGAAGAAAACACTAATGGCATCGAAATATTAAAAGTAAAGGGTTGGGATTATGCAGGTTTAATTGCAACTTATGAAAAAGCTGCCAATCTTGCCCGTGAAAAACATGTTCCAGTACTAATTCATGTAAATCAATTGACCCAGCCACAAGGGCATTCTAGTTCGGGTTCGCATGAAAGATATAAAGACTCGGCTCGACTGGCTTGGGAAAAAGATTTTGATTGCATTCGCCAAATGAAATTGTGGATGATTGCCATCAACATTGCTTCTCCTGAAGAGATCGAAAAAATTGATTTATACGCAAAAAAAGAAGTTCTCGAAGCTAAAAAGGCAGCATGGAATGCTTTTATGGACCCGATTGTTGAAGAACAAAAGGAACTCGTTTCATTGCTGGAAAAAATAGCGACCACAAGTAAAAGTAAAGATGCAATACTAAAATATGCAACTGTTTTAAACAGTAATAAAACACCCTTAAAAAAAGAAATCCTTATTGCTGCACGCAAAATTTTGCGATTAGTAATCAATGAAAAAGGCAAAGCCGAATTATCAAGTTGGATAACTTCCTACACAAATAAAACCCAACAAAGATTCAGCAGCAACTTATTTTCTGAATCGGATTCGAATATATTTTCCGTAAAAATAGTTTTACCCGAATATCCAAAAGACGCAAAAGAAGATACTGACGGTCGAATGATTTTACGTGATAATTTTGATGCCATTTTTACAAAATACCCCGAAGCTTTAATTTTTGGTGAAGATTCAGGAAATATTGGTGATGTAAATCAAGGATTGGAAGGGTTGCAGGAAAAATTTGGAGAGCTTCGTATTGCCGATGTGGGAATCAGGGAGGCAACCATTATCGGTCAAGGAATAGGAATGGCGTTACGAGGTTTACGCCCTATCGCCGAAATTCAATATTTGGATTATCTATTATATGCCATACAAATTTTGAGCGATGATCTGGCAACATTGCAATATCGAACGGTGGGTAAACAAAAGGCGCCACTTATCATCAGAACTCGTGGACATCGTTTGGAAGGCATTTGGCATTCCGGATCTCCCATGGGAATGATAATAAATGCTTTAAGGGGAATTCATGTTTTAGTGCCAAGAAACATGACCAAAGCCGCCGGTTTTTATAATACTTTGTTGGAATGTGATGAACCCGCACTAGTTATAGAATGTCTAAATGGTTATCGATTGAAAGAAAAAATGCCTTTAAATTATGGCGAATTCAAAACGCCAATCGGAGAGGTTGAAACAATTAAAGAAGGAGTCGATATTACGCTGGTTTCTTATGGCTCTACATTGCGATTGGTCGAAGAGGCTGCAAAAGAACTTTTGGAAATTGGAATTGATTGCGAAGTAATCGATATACAATCCCTGCTTCCGTTTGATGTCAATCACGATATCGTAAAAAGTATTGCCAAAACTAACCGATTATTAGTAATCGATGAGGATGTTCCAGGCGGAGCATCAGCCTATATTTTACAACAAATTATAGAAAATCAAGACGGATACAACCATTTGGACAGTAAACCACAAACCCTAACCGCAAAAGCGCACAGACCCGCTTATGGCACTGACGGCGATTATTTTTCGAAACCATCCATAGAAGATATTTTCGAAAAAGTATACGCTATGATGAATGAAGTAAACCCATCAAAATATCAAGGTTTATATTAGAAAATATTACTTAATAACTTTCAGTTTTTTCAATACATTGTCAATAACCTGATTTATTTCTATAGAAATAACAAATCTATAATTGAGATAAACATACGCAATGGTCATTAATATCGATTTTAAAACAATCGAAATAATGGGATTAAAAGGAAACTCCCAAAAGTAAAATGCAAGAAACAAAACAAGCGTAAGAGCCATTGAATATAAAGTTTGATTGGTAAAAGGATATAAATTCAAACGTTTTACCACAAAAAGCAATTTGGCCAAACTATATAAAGTGATGGACAATAAAGTGGCAAATGCCGAACCTATAATACCAAAAATTGGAATAAAAATCATATTTAAGCCTACGGTTAAAAAAACCAAAATCACTCCCAAAAACAACACGGTTCGGTAATATTTTGTATTGAAGATAATAGCGTTATTATTGCCCAAAATCAAATCAAAATATTTAGAAAGACCTATCATAAAAACAACCAAAATTCCTCCCGCATATTCCGGCGGAACCATTTCATAAAGCTTGTTGATATTCACAAAAATGCCCAACATTACATAACCGCCAACCATTTGGAGATTGATAGATGTTTTTTTATATAATGTATTCATTTCATCATGTTTGTTTTCGTGCATTAGTTTTGCCGTAATTGGATACACAATTTGATGCATGGCACGACTAGGAACCGAAATAACCAGAGCAATATATGTCGCCACCGAATAAAAGGCAATATTTTCGATATTCATATATTGATTCAATATCATTTTATCCCCATCCAAAAGTAAATTGGCAACACTTCCTGACAAAATAATATAAAAAGTATAGGTTAAGATATCTTTGGTGTTTTTTGGTATTGTGAATTGAAAATTCGGTCTTTGGATACTAAATGCATAAAACATTGTGACCAATAATGCCAAAAAATACAATCCTGCTGTAGCATACACAAAACCTTCTACAGAAAGCCATTTATAATATACCCCAATTAATAGAAACAGTGAAAACGTTCGTAAACCTACTTCTTTAATGAAATTTCCAAAAACAGAGTGCATATGAACTCTCAACCAAGCATAAAAAATTTCAAAATAAGCCATACATAAAGCAATGAATGGAATTAGCCAAATATAATTTTTGACAACTGCATTCTTTTTTGACAAGAAGAATAAAATCTCGTCATAAAAAAAAAGTCCTATCAATAGTAATGGAATTATCAATAGCAAGGGAAACAAAACTGTAAAAGATAAAAAACGGGATCGTTCTGCATCAGTTTCATATTGCGAATAGAATTTTACCAAGGTGTTTTGCATTCCAATGGCAAACAACGGCATAATTACATTAGCACTAGAAGTTACGTAATTAGTTAAACCATAAAAAGTAGCTCCAAGAAAAACTGGGTACAAATAAATGGTGTTGATACCTCCAATTCCAAAACCAATATAGGTTATTATGGTATTTTTAAATGACTGATTTAATACTATTCCCATTTTTTTGTCATTGCGAGGGACGAAGCAATCTCGCTTTTAATTTATTATTCGGCACAAATATCATTGTAATATTGTACTATTTCTAAAATTTTATTTTTTGAAAATTCTCCTTTGTCTATTTTCTTGTTAATAACCTCACAATCTGAAAAATATTTTTTCGCTTTTTTATAAAAGCTACCATTTAAACTTGTAGGATATTCTTCATCTATTCTTTTAACATATATTTCTGCATCAACTTCTCCTCTACTGCTTCTATATGAAACAATATCAGGAGTTCCGCCAAGAATATTTAAATTTGAAATTGGATTATTAAAACCTAAATTTGTATTTAAACCTGAATTAAAACCTCCACCTCCTGAACGAACATTAAAATTTTGAAAACTTCTTTTAACGCTTGCATATAAAGTAACACTGCCTTCTTCAACAACTTCCAATAATTGCGGTTTTGGTTTTGAAAATTCATCGAGTTTTACATACTCGTATTTTATCGTAGATTCAAATCCGAGAAAAGTTATTCCTTTTGCCATATCATAAGACCAGCTATCAGGCTTATCATCTAAAGTAACTCTAAATATGATTTCATTCTTTTTTATACTTCCAAAACCTTTTATGGAACTGCCATCATTAAAAAAAATGGTAGCTTCTTGATCTTGGCAAAATGCAAAATTTGCAATTAATATAAAAAAGAAAATTGACAGCTTTTTAATCATGATTGTTTATCAATTGTGCCAATTCCTTGGTCAAACTCTTTCTTGAATATTGCTGTAAACCTACCGCATTCGATTGTAGTTTTCCCTCCAAGAATTGATTATAAAAGTCCAAAAGTACACTTTTTAGTTTCATCTTTTCGGAATAGTCAAAAAATACGCCCGTATTGGCATTGGTTATGATCTCGGCAAAGTCGGAACCGATTGGACCAATCGCAATAATGGGTCTTCCGGAAACCATATATTCGAATAATTTCCCCGGAATAATACTTTTCGTGTCCTCCGAATTGATTTCGATAAGCAGCAAAACCTGTGATTTCCTTTGGTGCGCAATCGCCTCGGAATGCGAAACATAACCCAGATTATTCAAATACGGATTCAACCCAAATTGAGTAATTGTTTCCAAAACTTCTTGGCTCACCGCTCCTATCAATTTTATTTCCAAATGCGTTTTAAAATCAGGAATTTCGTTGATTAGTTCCACCAAACTTTCCCATAAAATTCTGGGATTTCTCTCCGAAAGAAATGAACCAATGTGTGCCAAAGAAAATTTTGAATCCAATGTTTGTTTCACCACATTTTCCGTGTCATAACCATTCGTAATTACAGCAATTGGTTGGCTCGTAATCGCCTGAAATTCGGTTTTAGTCGTGTTGCTTGTCACGATAATCGTGTCGGCAGTATTTAAAACTTTATGCTCTAAATCCTTGTGTTTCTTGGCAGCATAATTGGACAATCGCAAGGATTTATGGTAGCCAATAGTCGTCCAAGGATCCCGAAAATCGGCAAACCATTTTACATCCAACTTCTGTTTTAATTCCAGTCCAATGAGGTGCAAACTATGAGGCGGTCCCGAAGTGATAATCGTATCAATATTGTTTTCCACAATGTATTTTTCCAAGAACGCAACCGAAGTTTTTACCCAAAAAACACGCGCGTCTGGGATAAAAAGATTGCCACGAATCCAAAGAAATACTTTGTCTAAAAAGGATTGTTTTTTTTTGTTTGGGATAATTCCCGAACTGATTTTTTTGGTTTTGTTCTTCGAAAAAAACGAAGCCAGTTGATACGGTTCAAATATTTTGTGTTTCAGAATGATTGCTTTATCCGAAACTTCATTCACCAATGCTTCATCAACAATGGGATAAGTTGGATTTTCAGGAATATAAATGATGGGTTGAATTCCAAAATCCGGTAAATATTTCACAAATTTCAACCAACGCTGAACGCCAGGTCCTCCGGCTGGCGGCCAATAGTAGGTTATAATAAGAAGTTTCTTGGATTCTGGTTTCAATTTTGTTTTTTATTTATGGTTGTAGAGACGCATCTATAGAGACGCACTGCAGTGCGTCTCTACTACGAATTCTTTTTTCTTTCAAAATAAATTCCACCAATCAATAACAACAACATTCCAATTGAACTAAAAAGTACAATCGTGCTTCCTGTTTGTATCACTTTTGGCTCAAACTTGAATTCGATGGTATGTTTTCCAGCAGGAACGATTAATGATCTTAATACATAATCTACCGGAAAATGATTGGTAATTTCTCCATCAATATAGGCATTCCACCCTTTTTCATAATAAATTTCGGAGAAAACAGCCAAGGCATCTTTTGAATTATCAGATGTGTATTTAAGGTAATTGGGTTTGTAAATATCCAGTTTTATTGTTCCACTATCATCCCAATTAATTTTCAAACGAGCCTTTTTAAATTTTGAACCGTATTGGTGAACATTAAAAACGGCAACATTCTTAGTGTCCAATTTACCCAATAGTTTCATTTCATCATTGGCTTTATTTACCAGTTTCACACCCTTTACAAACCAAGCGTTTCCATTAGCATTTGGATTTTGAGTTGGAACCGAATTGCCTGTAGTATCCGTTTGAATAACGTACTTTACGTTCAACATATTAAGAATTTCCATATTGTTTTTGGCAATTTGATAATCGAATAATTGTTGCATTCTTCGAGGTTTCACGGCGCTGTAACCTCCAATTGATTTATGAAAATAAGACGCTCTGGCACTTGATAAATTCCCCGAAACTTCAAAAACCCTATAGTGAGTCGTGTCTTGAAGAATCTGAGCATCCGATGGTGTTTCCTGAAATGGAACTTCGACTTCTCTCCCGCTTACAAAATCCTTGGTCGAAACATATTTTTTATCCACAAAAAACAAATCAAAAATCATTAATAACCCTACCAAAATTATGGCAGTATTTTGCGCCAATTTATTCTTTATAAATAACCAAAAAACACCCGCCGCGAGCAAAATAAAGAAACCGGAACGCAATAAATCGGCGGCATACAAACTCATTCGATCCTCTTTGAGCGCATCCACAAAACCAGGACCGTAATTTTCTCGAAAATAACTATCGTTTGCTCCTGAAAAACTGAAACTGCCTTTGAATAAAAATAAGGTTACAATAATTCCAAAACCAACAGCGGTCGATTGCCAAAGTGCTTTCCATTGTAATTCTTTTTCCAATTTAAAAAAGGATTGCAGTCCCATAATTGCCAAAACCGGGAAACATAATTCCAGAATGACCTGTATCGAAGAAACAGCCCTAAATTTATTATACATTGGAACATTATCGATGAAAAAGTCCGTCAATGCCGGAAAGTTTTTTCCCCAAGAAAGCATTAATGCGGCGATGGCTCCTGAAAGAAATGCATATTTAATTTTTCGCTTATCGATGAATAAAGCCATAATTCCCAAAAAGAAAACGACAATACCGATATAAGCCGGTGCCGCCACAATAGGCTGATCGCCCCAATAGGTTGGCATAGCCGAAACAAAATCGCTCGCTTGTGCCTCGGGAACGCCTTGACCAATCATAAACGTATACATTTTACTGTCTTTTCCGAGTGCTTCACTGTTAGAACCTCCAAAAAGTCGTGGCGCAATCAAATTAAAACTTTCGGCTATACCATAACTGTATTCCGTGATGTAATCTCGACTCAAAGCGCTGTTACCAACGATTTTTGAACCATCAGGATTAAAACTCAATTCGCTTTTTCCCCGCGTGCTAAAATCCGCATATTCAGATGTCGCCAATATATTGGTCGCATTGGCTCCGATAGCAAAAATTCCGGCTATGGCCAAGACTCCAAAGGAAGTCATAAGCGATTTGTATTCCTTTTCCTTTATTGCTTGATAAGTGAAATATCCCGAAAGAATCAATAAGAAAATCAACAGATAATAGGTCATTTGAAAGTGATTGGCATTGATTTCCAATGCTACCGCAAACATCGTCAGTAAACCACCCCAAGTATATTTTTTTTGATAAACCATTATAAAACCGGCAATAACCAATGGCATATAAGCTATCGCGTGCGCTTTGGCGTTGTGGCCAACGCCCAAAATAATGATCAAATACGTGGAAAATCCGAAAGCCAGCGCCCCGAAAAAGGCTTTGAGAGGATCTATTTTTAAAACCAAAAGCAGTCCGTAAAAACCAAGAAAATACAAGAATAAATAATCGGCAGGACGAGGCAAAAATCGCAAGGCACCGTCAATTTTACCAATATAATCGTGAGGATATTTTGCCCCTAATTGATAGGTTGGCATTCCGCCAAAAGCCGAATTGGTCCAATACGGTTCCACGTGATCCAAAGCCCGAAAATCGTTCTGTTCCTTCGCCATTCCGGTATATTGCGCGATATCCGATTGGTAAATTTGTTTTCCTTGCAATACAGGATAAAAATAAATGAGGGAAATAATTACAAAACCTAGTATGGCTAAGGCGTGCGGATAGAACTTATTTACTATTTTCAATTTTGGAAGGTTTGGTTTAGAAAGTATGATTTGTTGTGTACGGCAAATTTAATCTATTTCTTCGTAATCAACATAATCCCCAACTTTTTTGGTTTCACGAGGATTTTTGGCATTAGTGGCATTGTAAATAACTTCATCGTTATTTGGCGTTTTTTTCCAAGAATTATCCTGTGAATTTTGTTGTTGTTTCTGGAAATTTTCTCCTGCTTTTTCTACTACTTTTTTAACCAATAATGGCAAAAACAATCTCGCCAAAAACTTAAAAATATAGTAAAAAGTCAGAATATAAAATAGTGTTCTTATAAAACCAGAAAAAGAGGCTGTTTGCATAATAAAAAAAATTTTTGTAAAATTAACAAATCCATCGTTCAAAATTAAATTATCATTCTTAAATAAATAATAAAATATAGTACATTTGAAAAGCGTTATTACTTTTTAACCAATAAAAATAATATGTTCAATATCAAAACCTTGGTTCTTGCAGCCGTTTTCATTATTCCAAATATTCATTATGGTCAGCATACAGACCAAATCAATTCGAATAGACCCGGCGAAACGATGTCGGCTTTTTCTGTTGGAAAGTCCGTTTTTCAGGCCGAAACAGGCATTTATGGCATCAAAGAAAAACATAGCCTATTGAATTATGATGCCAATGGATTGGGAGTGGATATGACTTTAAGATGGGGATTATTCCTTGAAAAATTAGAATTGATAGCCGACCTGCAATACCAATATGAAAAATTCAACTCTCCGATGAGCAGCATTGATAAGTCAGCGATGAAAAAAACCGTTTTTGGTGCAAAATATTTGATTTACGACCCATTCAAAAACCACGAAGAAAAAATAAATATTTATAGCTGGAAAGCGAATCATTCTTTCAAATGGCATCAATTAATACCAGCAGTTTCAGTATTCGCCGGAGCTAATTTCACTATGGCTGGCAACCCTTATTATTTTTCCCCAAAAGCTGATATTTCTCCAAAAATCATGTTGATAACACAAAACCACTTAGGCGACGGAAGTTGGGTTTTTATAACGAATATCATCGCCGATTATATTGGAACCCAATACCCAAGTTATGACTACGTGCTTACTTTAACGAAAGGATTTAACGATCACTGGTCTGGTTTTATAGAAGACCAAGGCATAAAAAGCGATTTTTATAGCGATGCCATCGTTCGTGGCGGTGCTGCTTTTTTAATTAATAATGACATGCAAATTGATGCCTCCATAAGCAGCAGTTTAAAAACCACTCCGTCCATACTTTATGGAGGAATTGGTTTTTCCTGGCGCTATGATGCCAATTATAAGGAAGTGCGAATGAACATTGACCCTGGAGATTCAACGAAAAAAGCCAAAAGAAGAGCCAAAAAAACTAAAAAAGGATAAACTTACAAGTGTAAAAAACAACAATGATTACAATAAAAGAAGCCATCACAAAAAACGAATTGACTAATTTTGTCAAATTCCCTTTTTCCTTATATAAAGACAACAACTATTGGGTTCCTCCCATAATTTCCGATGAGTTGGAATCATTTGACAAGACCAAAAACCCAGCTTTCGAGAATGCGGAAGCCTACTTTTATCTGGCATACAAAAACAATGAAATTGTGGGGCGAATCGCCGCCATCATTAATTGGAGCGAAGTCAACGACCAGCAAAAAAAGAAAGTTCGTTTTGGCTGGTTCGACGTGATTGATGATATCGAGGTTACCAAGGCCTTGTTGGAAAAGGTTTATGAATTGGGAAAAAAAAACAATTTGGAACATATCGAAGGGCCAATGGGATTCTCCAATCTGGATAAAGTGGGCGTTCTTACCGAAGGTTTTGAGGAAATTGGAACGATGATCACTTGGTACAATCATCCCTATTTTGCGGATCATTTTGAGCAATTGGGTTTTGTCAAAGAAAAAGAATATCTCGAAAGTAAGTTTCCTTTTTCAAACGTAAGAACAGAAATTTTCGAAAAGGCAAATGAATTGGTAAAAAGAAGATACCAGTTAACACCGCTCAATTTCAAAACCACCAAAGAAGTAATGCCCCACGTGGATAAAATGTTTGATTTATTCAACGAATCTTATGCTTCCTTATCCTCGTTCGTTGCTATTTCAGACGTTCAAAAAGAATATTTCAAGAAAAAATACATCAGTTTCATCAATCCTGAATTTATCAAATTCGTCGAAGACAAAGACCATAATATCGTTGCTTTCAGCATTGTGATGCCTTCATTTTCTGAAGCCTTGCAGAAGTCAAAAGGCAAATTATTTCCTTTTGGATTCCTCCATTTGCTGAAAGCAAGAAAACAAAGCAAGGATATGATTTTCTACCTGATTGGCGTACATCCTGAATACCAAAACAAGGCGGTAACAGCAATAATTTTCAACGAATATTACCATACCTTCAAAGAAAAGGGAGTCGTAAATTGTTTCAGAACCCCTGAATTGGCTGACAATGTTGCCATTCACAACTTGTGGAAACACTTTGATCCGGTAGTTCACAAACGAAGATGCACGTATAAGAAAGATTTGTAAAAAAAGTGTTCAGTGTTCAGTGTTCAGTGTTCAGTGTTCAGTTTTCAGTTTTCAGCTTCCCACCATTAAACAAAAAAATCCTTTCAAACGAAAGGATTTTTTTTGTTTTTACTGATTACTGCTTTCTAATCACTTAAAACTTAAAACTAAGCATCCAAATCTACCTTAGTTCTACTGGCAATTTCTTTATAAGTTCCGTTTTCTAATTTTTCACGAATTGCTTCAAATGCAACCAGTGTTTCATCAATATCGGATAGTGAATGTGATGCTGTAGGAATCATTCTCAACAAGATAATTCCTTTTGGAATCACTGGATAAATCACGATAGAAAGGAAAATTCCGTAATTTTCCCTCAAATCATTTACCATAACCATCGCTTCGGGAACGCTACCTTCAAGATAAACCGGTGTTACACAGGTATTCGTGTCGCCAATATTGAAATTTCTTGTTCTCAAACCGTTTTGCAATGCGTTTACATTTACCCAAAGTTTGTCTTTCAGTTCAGATGAATTGCGCAACAATTCCAATCGTTTCAATGAACCAATGGTTTGAATCATCGGCAACGCTTTGGCAAACATTTGCGAACGCAAGTTGTATTTCAGGTAATCGATAATCGCTTTATCGGCAGCCACAAAAGCACCAATATTAGCCATCGATTTTGCAAAAGTCGAAAAGTAAACATCAATATCATCCTGAACGCCTTGCTCCTCGCCTGTTCCGGCACCAGCTTTACCTTGTGTTCCGAAACCGTGCGCATCATCGACTAACAATCGGAAATTGTATTTTTCCTTCATCGCAACAATTTCTTTTAATTTTCCTTGTTGACCACGCATTCCGAAAACACCTTCGGTAATAAAAAGAATACCCCCGCCGTTTTCCTTAGCTAATTTTGTGGCACGTTGCAGGTTTTTCTCCATACTTTCGATGTCATTATGACGATACGTAAAACGTTTTCCACTATGCAAACGAACACCATCAATAATACATGCGTGTGCATCAACATCATAGACGATTACATCATTTCTAGTAACCAAAGCATCAATGATTGACACCATTCCTTGGTAACCAAAATTCAATAAATAAGCTGATTCTTTCATTACAAAAGCAGCCAATTCTTCTTCCAGTTGTTCGTGGTATTTTGTGTGACCACTCATCATACGGGCTCCCATTGGGTAAGCTGCTCCATACTGTATTGCTGCTTCGGCATCTGCTTTTCGCACTTCCGGATGATTTGCCAAACCTAAATAATCATTCAAACTCCAGTTCAAAATATCTTTTCCCTGAAACTGCATTCTTGGCCCTAGTTCTCCTTCCAATTTTGGAAAAACAAAATAACCTTCTGCCTGAGAAGCCCATTTTCCTAACGGTCCTTTATTGTTTTGAATTCTTTCGAATAAATCTTTTACCATAATATATTGAAGTATTATATTTTTTTAAGAGACTGCAAAAATAATTATTTAATCTGGCTTATCATAATATTTTATAGGAGCATTTTCCAACTGTTCATTACAATCCACGCCCAAAAGCGTGGGATTTCCATTTCCATCTGGGCTAGGCATCGTTTTTATCGATAAACTTTGTACATTTGATAAAAACTGAATACCGAACACTGATCACTCAAAATATGTCACAAGATACCAAAGAATTAAAACTCGCAGTACTCATTGATGCCGACAACGTTCCTTACAGCAACGTAAAAGGAATGATGGAGGAAATCGCCAAGTACGGAACACCAACCACAAAACGCATTTATGCCGATTGGACTAAACCCAATGCCGGCGGTTGGAAAAGTGTTTTATTGGAACATGCCATTACTCCCATTCAACAATACAGTTACACCGTCGGGAAAAATTCTTCCGATTCCGCGATGATTATCGATGCAATGGATTTGTTGTATTCGGACAAAGTCGATGGTTTTTGTATTGTTTCCAGCGACAGCGATTTTACGCGATTGTCAATCCGATTGAGGGAATCCGGGATGAAAGTCATTGGCATGGGAGAAAAGAAAACGCCCAATTCGTTCATTGTTGCCTGCGATAGATTCATATATATTGAAGTTTTGGAAGGAGCAATCAAAAAGAAAATTCGAAAACCACCTACAACGCATTCTATAGGTTCTAAAAAACCAGTTGAAAAAGTAACTGCAAAAGCTACTGAGAAAACAGAACAAAAACCGCTCAATAAAATAGATAATCAAACCATCGAACTCATCGAAGACACGCTCGAAGCCATTGGGGATGACGATGGTTGGGCTTTCCTTGGTGATGTAGGAAACCTCATCGTGAAGAAAAAACCAGAATTTGACCCAAGAAATTACGGATTTTCAAAACTTACCCCAATGTTGAAATCCCTAACCGATATTCTCGAAATAGACGAAAGAGAATCTGACAAAAAAGGCATCAAGCACGTTTATGTGAGATTGCGCTATAGTTAGATTTATTCCACAAAAAAGGAGGCCGTTCATAGGCCACCAATCGTAGATTTTGATTTACCATTATCAACTTGTACCTTACGGTAGCTGACTATTGAATAATCTTTCTTATACAGATTGATGTACTCAAGTAATTAATCAAAACCACACTCAAATGTACAATTTATTTATACATAAAGAACTATATATCAAAATTTTAACTATATATTAACGGGTTGATTTCAAGCCCATAAATTGCAACCCATTTCTACTTCAGACAACAAAAAGAAAAACCTCAGAATAGGGGAATTGCTTCCGAAAAGAATCGGAATTAACTTTCTATTCTATTCCTTTTGATGATTTAAAATGCTGTATTTTTAGAAAAGGAAACCCAAGATTACCGCGAATTAAAATCTAGCATCAT
>DHXP01000022.1:21268-21560 GCA_002413745.1 Flavobacterium sp. UBA5153
TTTTGATTTACCATTATCAACCTGTATCTTACGATATAGCTGACTATTGAATAACCTTTCTTATACAGATTGATGTACTCAAGTAATTAATCAAAGCCACACTCAAATGTACAATTTATTTACACATAAAGAACTATATATCAAAATTTTAACTATATATTAACGGGTTGATTTCAAGCCCATAAATTGCAACCCCTTTCTACTTCAGACAACAAAAAGAAAACCCTCAAAATAGGGAAATTGCTTCCGAAAAGAATCGGAATTAACTTTCTATTCTATTCCTTTTGATGAT
>DHXP01000043.1:0-5031 GCA_002413745.1 Flavobacterium sp. UBA5153
GCCATATTGATGGTGATTTTCTTGCCTGGCATATTGTACCCATTATTTTTGAGTGCTGCTGCAATTCGATAACTACTTTCCTTTATGGCGTTGTCAGGTAAACCAACCAAATGGTATCCAATCCCCTTGTCTATATTTACTTCGACGGTAATTGTGGTGGCTTCGACTCCAAAAACGGCACTTCCAAAAACTTTGACTAACATACTCGCTTATTTGAATTAAAAATATAGAAAACATTTCAATAAATTGGCTATTTAATCAAAATATTTGTAATAAATTACACATTCACCCTAAATTGGTATCTATGCATAAATAATTAAAATATTGGGATAAAACTGATAAATTAGCAATTAAAATCAAAAAAAAATGTTTTTTTATAATTTTTAATATTCAATACCTTCCATTTAATATATTTAATATATTTGACGAAAATTAATTTTATATACTTATGAACAGAATTCTTCTCCTTCTCTTTTTATGGATTTTCATCCCTAAAATTAATGCCCAAGAATATTTTCCAAACAACGAAAGTGTTCAAAATAAAAACAACAATTTTATTGTTTTCACTAATGCCAAGATTTATGTCACACCAACTCAAATCATTGAAAAAGGCAGTTTACTCATTCAAAACGGAAAAGTCATTAGTGCGGGAAACAATATTACAATTCCCAAAAACTGTATGACAATAAACCTTGAAGGAAAATCAATTTATCCTTCATTTATTGATATTTACACTGATTTTGGAATTGAAAAACCTGTAAGCAGCACCAATTTTGTCAGAGGTGCTTTGTATGACACCAAACGTGAAGGTTATTATTGGAACGAAAATATCCGGTCAGAAGTCAATGCGTACGAGAATTACAAATACGACCAACCAAAAGCCGAAGAATTATTAAAGGCTGGATTTGGTGTTGTGGGAACACACGTTCAAGATGGAATTGCCCGTGGCACGGGAACTTTAATTGCTTTAAATAACAGCGATAAAAGCGCCAGATTGTTATCCAACAAAATAACCAATCATTTTGGATTCACAAGAAGTGCAACAACAAATCAAGCATACCCAAGTTCGTTAATGGGGATGATGGCTTTGCTGCGCCAAATGTATTTAGATTTGAATTGGTATAAAAACGGAAATGCAACAACCAAAGATTTGTCATTGGAAGCATTAATAAATAATGAAAAATTAGTTCAAATTTTCACCACAGAAGATAAATTGAATAGTTTAAGGGCTTCAAAAATAGGCAAGGAATTTGGCTTGAATTATGTTTTGAAAGGTGCTGGAAACGAGTTCGAAAGAATTGAAGAAATAAAAAACACGAATTCAAAATTCATAATTCCCGTAAATTTTCCTGAGGCGTATGACGTTTCAAATCCATATCAAGCCGATCAAATGGAGTTAAGTGATTTGCGTTTTTGGAATCAAGCACCAACCAACTTAAAGGTTTTGTCAGACAACAATGTTGTATTTGCTTTAACAACCGATAAATTAAAGAAATTAGAAGATTTTAGAACCAATCTTTTGAAGGCGATAAAATACGGATTTGATAAAACCAAGGCATTGGAAGCATTGACCACCATTCCCGCTTCGATACTGGGAAAAAGCAACGAAATAGGAAGTTTAAAAACCGGAAGCTTGGCTAATTTTGTTATTACATCAGGAGAAATATTTGATGAAAAAACAATTTTATTCGAAAACTGGGTTCAAGGCAATAAATTTGTTGTCAATGATATGACTGCAAAAGACGTTCGAGGCAATTATGATTTAACCATCAATAATAATTCGTATAAATGGAAAATTGGTGGTGAAATAACTGCTCCAAAATCTGAAATAACAACCGCTGACACAAAAAAAATAAAATCAAAAATTTCCGTATCCAATAATTGGATTACAGCATCCATTAAATCAAAAGACACGCTTAATGGAGGCTTCACGAGATTAACCGGTTTTATCGAAAACACGCAAAGTCTTTCTGGAAAAGCGGTTTTATCTAATGGAAACGAAGTAAAATGGTCAGCCATAAAAACTTCTCCATTTGTTGTAAAAGATTCCATCAAAGCCGAAAAGCTTAATGAAATTATTCCCGTGACTTTTCCGAACATTGCTTTTGGCAATGCTCAAAAGCCTACCCAACAAACATTATTGTTCAAAAATGCGACAGTTTGGACCAATGAAAAAGAAGGAATTCTGCAAGAAACCGATGTTTTGATTAAAAATGGAAAAATTGCCATTATCGGAAAAAATATTTCCGATGCCTCAGCCACAATCATTGATGCAAAAGGAAAACATTTAACCAGTGGAATTATTGATGAACACTCGCATATTGCCATTTCTAAAGGAGTCAATGAAGGCGGTCACAACTCCAGTGCCGAAGTTACGATTCAAGATGTGGTGAATTCTGAGGACATCAACATTTACAGAGATTTGGCCGGTGGCGTTACCACTTCTCAGCTGTTGCACGGATCTGCTAATCCAATTGGTGGCCGTTCGGCAATTGTAAAATGGAAATGGGGTTTGTCTGCAGATCAAATGTTGTACAAAAACCAACCAAAATTCATCAAATTTGCTTTGGGAGAAAATGTAAAACAAGCTAATTGGGGAAATATAAATCCAACTCGTTTTCCGCAAACTAGAATGGGTGTTGAACAAGTTTATATTGATTATTTCCAACGTGCCAAAGAATATGATGAAGTATGGAAAAAATACAATTCAAATCCTAAAAAAGACAAAACCAAAGCTCCTAGAGTTGATTTAGAATTGCAGACTTTAGCTGAAATTTTGAATAAAGAACGTTTTATTACTTGCCATTCTTATGTGCAATCGGAGATTTTAATGCTGATGGAAGTGGCAGAGAAATTCAATTTTAGAGTCAACACATTTACCCACATTTTGGAAGGTTATAAAGTGGCTGATAAAATGAAAGAACACGGCGCCGGTGCTTCAACGTTCTCCGATTGGTGGGCTTATAAATTTGAGGTGAATGATGCAATTCCTTATAATGGCCCTATTCTTCACAATCAAGGTTTAGTTGTCGCTTACAATTCTGATGACGCCGAAATGTCACGTAGATTGAATCAGGAAGCAGCAAAAGCGGTAAAATACGGAAATATTTCTGAAGAGGAGGCTTGGAAATTCGTAACCTTAAATCCTGCAAAATTGTTGCACATTGATGACAAAGTAGGAAGCATAAAAGTAGGTAAAGATGCCGACATTGTACTTTGGAACAATAATCCTTTATCTATTTATGCCAAGGCAGAAAAGACAATTATTGAAGGTGTAGTTTATTTTGATATTCAAAGAGATGAATCGCAAAGATTGGCAGTTGCCAAGGAACGAAATGAGTTAATCGGGCAATTGCTACAAGAAAAAGGCAAGGGAACGACTACCCAAGAGCCTAAAAAGAAAGAAAAAACAGAATACCATTGTGATACTTTAGAACAATAAAAAAATGAAGAACATAAATTTAATACTATTGGTATTCAGCTTATCAATATTCGCAAGAGCGCAACAGACGCCAGCAGAAAAACAATCAAAATCTATTTTGATTCTTAATGCAACAGCACATTTAGGCAACGGAAAAATAATTGAAAACAGTGTCGTCGGTTTCAAAGAGGGTAAAATTACATTAGTTGCCGACGCTAAATTAACAAAACTTTCAAAGGACGATTATGAACTCACGATTGATGCTACCGGGAAACACGTCTATCCAGGATTTATCGCGCCAAATTCCACTTTAGGATTGGTAGAAATTGATGCAGTAAAATCATCAGACGATGAAAACGAAATTGGAACCATGAATCCTCATGTAAGGAGTATTATTGCCTATACGGCAGATTCAAAAGTAATAGAAACTGTGCGCCCAAATGGTGTTTTGATGGCTCAAATCACGCCACGTGGCGGAAGAATTTCAGGAACGTCATCGATTGTACAACTGGATGCTTGGAACTGGAAGGACGCTTTGATAAAAGAAAACGACGGCATCCATCTGGACTTTCCCCTCATTTATAAAAAAACCGGCTCAAAATTCGAGCCTGGGACGGTTGATTTAAATAAAGATTACATTAAGCAAATTGAAGAAGTTGCTGTTTTCTTAACCAATTCAAAAACTTATTTGGCGGGAGATTCTAAAGAAAGGAATTTAATTTTTGAAGCCATGAAAGGAATTTTTGATGGTACCCAAACTTTATTTATACATGCCGACATTGAGAAGCAAATCATTGATGCTGTTCAATTAGCCAAAGAAAAGGGTGTCAAAAAAATGGTAATTATTGGTGGATTTGAAGCCTATAAAACTGCTGATTTATTGCAGAAAAACAATATCGGAGTCCTATTGAGACGGGTGCATGACATGCCGGAAAAAGATGATGAGGATGTTGATTTACCCTATAAAATGGCAAGACTTTTAACTGACAAAGGAATTGTTGTTGGACTTGAAAATAGTGGAGCAATGGAACGTATGAGTACTAGAAATTTACCTTTTTTGGCAGGAACTTGTGCTGCTTACGGATTAGATAAAGAGCAGGCCCTGCAATTAATCACGTCTAATACTGCTAAATTATTAGGCATTGATAATCAATGTGGCACATTGGAACAAGGGAAAGATGCTACTTTATTTATTTCGGAAGGAGATGCTCTGGATATGAGAACCAATAAATTGACCAATGCATTCATTCAAGGAAGAATGATTAATCTGGAGACACATCAAAGTCAGCTTTATAATAAATACAAGAAAAAATACAATCAACAATAATATAATAAATTATGATGTTTCCAATGTTATTTCAGACAACACATTGGAAGTTTATAAAACAATAGAACCAATCTGTTTTAAAACATTGTCATCTGACAAATCCTAAAAAAAAAGATACAGATTTATTAGAAAAAAAATTAAACAGTCGCAGGAACGTTCCTGCGACTGTTTTTTTGTTTTACGGATTTCAATTTTTCGTATTCTTGATCCATTTAATACCGCTAGTTATTTCAAATTAGTCCAATAAAAATTGAACTAAATGAAATATACAGCGGCATTATAC
>DHXP01000043.1:5158-79762 GCA_002413745.1 Flavobacterium sp. UBA5153
AAATATACTAACCAATGGTATAATTTGGAGTTGGCGTTGGGTTACAATGAAAAAGGAATACAAAACATATAATGATATGAATTAAGCACCAGCCCAAACGCATTATAACGAAATGAAAAATAGAATAAAAAAACCCTCGAAAGAAAACTTCCGAGGGAACTAACTAACCCAATTTACTAACTAATTATTGTTAATCCTTTTACTGGACTTTAATAGATAATCCATTTAAAGCGTCCAGTATCCGTTTTTTTACAAATTATTTTACTGAAAATTTAAATGTCGTTTTTGTTTTATAATTTTCTCCAGGATTTAAAACCGTGGTTGGAAAATCTTTTTGATTTGGTGAATCTGGATAATGCTGTGTTTCTAAACAAAAACCAGTTCGGTGCGCATAGGTTCCACCGTTTCTCATCGGCAAAGTTCCGTCTAAGAAGTTACCTGAATAAAATTGTATTCCCGGTTGATCCGTATAAACTTCAAGTAATCTTCCGCTTCCTGCGTCATATCCAGATGCGGCAAATCGGTATCCTTTGTCTTGATTATTTAAAACCCAGCAATGGTCATAACCCAATCCATTTTTCAACTGTTCGTCTTTGGCTTCGATGGCTGCCCCGATAGCTTTTGGTTTTCTGAAATCGAAAGGCGTATTGGTTACATCCGTTAATTTACCTGTTGGTATCAATGTTGCAGCTATTGGAACTAATTTGTCTGCATCAATAGTTATTTGCTCATCCAAAATCGGTTTTGAGAAATCACCTGACAGGTTGAAGTAGGAGTGTTGTGTCAAGTTTACAACCGTTTTCTTATCTGTTGTAGCCTCATAAAGCACGTCTAATGAATTGTCATTTTTTAAAGTA
The DNA here is from genome assembly GCA_002413745.1 of Flavobacterium sp. UBA5153. Taxonomy (GTDB): domain Bacteria; phylum Bacteroidota; class Bacteroidia; order Flavobacteriales; family Flavobacteriaceae; genus Flavobacterium. The sequence goes on from DHXP01000043.1 coordinate 6,016, forward strand.
TAGGTCACAAAAACAGTCAAGTTTCCAGGATATCCTTCTTCCATATCTTTGCTCAAATACTTCAATTTCAATGTTGCTACATCTCCACCTTTTGCTTCTTCGGCAGTCCAAATCACTCTATTGAAACCTTCTGGCCCACCGTGTAAAGCATTGGGCGCATTGTTGATGGCCAATGAATATTCTTTTCCGTCTAAAGTAAATTTACCTTTTGCAATTCGGTTACCATATCTACCAATGATTGCTCCAAAATACGGATTTGCTTTTGTGTATTGTTCTAGATTGTTAAAACCGATTACAACCTCCTCAGAAACGCCTGCTTTGTTAGGAACTTTCAAAGAAGTAATAATCCCACCATAAGTCATGATGTTCACTTCCATCCCTTTTTGGTTTTTAAGGGTGTAAATATCCACTTTTTGACCCGCGGGAGTCGTTCCGTATTCCTTTTTTTCTATAGACACGCTATCTGTTTTTTGAGGGTTATTTACTTGTTTTTCTTCTTTTTGATTGCCTTTACATTGTATGTTAAGAAAGGCTAAACTCATTATGGAAATTCCATAAATGCAACGTTTTAATACATTCATAATTAATTGGTTTTTTTTTAGTTAATATTAAGTCGAAAGTCAAAAGTTTTTAAAATCTTAAAGTAGCTTTACTTTCGGATTTTTGACTTTCGACTTTCAGACTTTTTTATTTATAGACCGTGTTGAAACAAATGAAAGTAAGCTTCATTGGCATTCAAAGTATCTTTAAAGTTACGAATGGTGGTATTGTTGTCAATAACTACTAATTCGATACCTGCAATATCAGCGAAATCTTCCATAAACTCTGTAGTTACCGCTTGACTGTATACCGTATGATGAGCACCTCCGGCAAGAATCCAAGCAGTTGCAGCTATATCAAGGTTAGGTTTGCAATCCCATAATACACGCGCTACTGGAAGTTTTGGCAATTCGGCCATTGGTTTTACTGCTATCACTTCGTTTACAATTAGTCTAAAACGAGTTCCCATGTCTACTAAAGATACGTTGATAGCTTCTCCTGCAGGAGAATTAAATACCAAACGAGCTGGATCTTCTTTTCCTCCAATTCCTAAAGGGTGTACTTCACAAGATGGTTTTCCATCAGCGATTGAAGGACAAATTTCAAGCATGTGTGATCCTAAAACGTAAGATTTCTCAGGTGTGAAATGATAGGTGTAATCTTCCATGAAAGAGGTACCGCCTTCAAGTCCTACATTCATTACTTTTAATGCTCTTACCATTGCAGCCGTTTTCCAATCTCCTTCTCCTCCAAAACCATAACCATCAGCCATTAAACGTTGAGTTGCAATTCCAGGTAGTTGTTTCCAAACGCCTAAGTTTTCAAAAGTATCTGTGAAAGCTCCGAAACCACCTTCTTCTAAGAAAGCTCTCAATCCCAATTCAATTTTTGCAGCATCTACTAAAGATTGTCTTTGCGCTCCGCCTTCTTTTATAGATGGAGTTAAATTGTATTCTGCTTCGTAAACGGCCAATAAATCGTTTAATTGTTTGTCTGTAACTTTTTCGATATGTTTGGTCACATCCGAAGAGTCGTAACCATTTACTGAAACTCCAAAACGAATTTGTGCTTCAACTTTATCTCCTTCGGTAACGGCAACTTCGCGCATGTTGTCACCAATTCTAGCGACTTTCAAATTTTGCAATTCATCCCAACCTAAAGCTACTCTAGTCCAATTTCCTAATTTTTTCTGAACTCTTTCGTCTTCCCAATGTCCTACAATAACTTTGCGTTTTTTGCGCATTCTTGACATTATGAATCCAAATTCTCTGTCTCCGTGAGCCGATTGGTTTAAGTTCATAAAATCCATATCCATAGAAGCCCATGGAATTTCGGCATTGAATTGTGTGTGCAAGTGACATAACGGTTTTTTAAGAATGCTTAAACCGCCAATCCACATTTTAGCTGGCGAAAAAGTATGCATCCAAGCTACAATACCAATACAGTTTTTGTTGGAATTAGCTTCCAAGCAAACATTGGTAATTTGATTAGGCGATTTTACCACATCTTTATACACTATTTTCACAGGTATCTGTGATGAAGCATCAATCCCTTTTGCTATTTGTTGGGAATGTTCTGCTACTTTTCTTAGTGTTTCTTCACCGTATAATTCTTGGCTTCCTACTACAAACCAAATTTCTTTTTGAGATATATCTATCATTTTATATTAAATGTTTTTGTTAATTATTTTTGTTAACTATTTATTTTTGTCCGTAATACGAATCTTTTCCGTGTTTGCGTTCGTAATGCTTTTTGATTAAAGAATCCTTCAATCGTGGAGCATTTGGATTTATCAATAAAGTTAGATGCGCCATTTCGGCCACTACTTCTAAAACTTTACTGTTGTAAACTGCTTTTGCAGCGTTTTTTCCCCAAGTAAATGGCCCGTGATTTCCAATGAGAACCATTTCGACTTCTTCGTAAGAAAGATTTTTCTCTTTGAAACAATCCAAAATTTGGATTCCAGTATTGTGTTCATAATTTCCTTCGATAAGTGCGTCACTCATTGGAGCAGCACAAGGAATATCGGCTGTTAAGTGGTCGGCGTGGGTAGTTCCAAAAATCGGAATATCAAGTTGAGATTGTGCCCAAGCTACAGAATAAGTAGCGTGAGTATGAGCCACTCCACCAATATTAGGCCAGTTTTTGTATAAATAAGCGTGTGTCTTTGTGTCTGATGAAGGGCGCTTACTTCCTTCGATGATGTTATTGTCAAAATCTACAATAACAATATCTTCCGGTTTTAAATCTTCGTAAGGAACACCACTGGGCTTAATGGCAAAAACACCATTTTCTCTGTCAACAGCACTTACATTTCCAAAAGTGTAAACTACTAAATTCAATGCATTCAATTGCATATTAGCTTCGTAGCATTCTTGTTTTAAAGCTGCATATTTTGAACTCATTCTAGATGTATTTATTTTGTTATACTTTCGATAAATTGACTTAATTCGGAATATGAATCCATCAATTCTTGATAAATTTCTATTTTATCAGATTCCGGGAAATATTCGCTTTCAAAATCACTTCCCATTTTCTTGCTGGCTTCAATTACGTTTGGATAAATTCCGGCCGCTACTGCTGCATAAACCGCTGCTCCCAATGCTGGCGCTTGATCTGATGCTGCTACTTTGATAGGTTTGTTCAAGACATTAGCCAAAGTTTGCATAATAAATGGTGATTTTCTGGCAACTCCTCCAATACCAATTACGCTATCAATACGAACTCCTTCCTCTTCAAATCTGTCAACGATTTTTTTGGATCCAAAACAGATAGAATTGATTAAAGCTTTGAAAAGATGAGGTGCTTTCGTGCCTAAAGAAATGTTTGAAATAGCGCTTTTCAGCCCTTGATTAGCGTCTGGTGTTCTTCGTCCGTTTACCCAGTCCAAGGCAGTAGGAATGCTTTCTGACAATGGAATTGCTTCTGCTTGTTGGGTTAATATTTTGATAAAATTAGACTCAACTTCTTCTTTTAGTTGTGCTTTTTGCTCTGCAGATAATAAGGTAGAAGTGTACACTAAATTGTCTAATGGCCATGAAAGCGTTTCTTTAAACCAAGCCAATACGTCTCCAAAAGCAGATTGTCCGGCCTCTAAACCTATGTAGCCCGGAATAACTGAACCATCTACTTGTCCACAAATTCCTTTAACGGTTTTTGTCCCTACTACTTCTTTTGCCGATACAATAATATCACAAGTTGAGGTTCCCATAACTCGTACCAAAGAATGTTCATCTATTTTGGCACCCACTGCACCAGAATGTGCATCAAAAGTTCCAACCGCAATTACGGTATCTGTTGAAAGTCCTAATTTTGTAGCCCATTCTTGGTTTAAATTTCCGGCAACTACATCAGAAGTATAGGTTTCATCGTATAATCTGCCTCGAAGTGCTGCAAGATAAGGATGCAATTGACCCAAAAATTCTTCTGGAGGTAATCCGTTCCAGTCTTCATGCCACATAGCTTTGTGTCCTGCCGCGCAACGACTTCTTTTGAAAGATTTTAAATCTTTGTTATCAATAAGTAAATAGGTCATCAAATCGCAATGTTCCATCCAAGTGTAAGCGGCATTTTTAACTGCCTCATCTTCTCTGGCGATATGCAAAATTTTTGCCCAAAACCATTCCGATGAATAAATCCCTCCCTCATATTTTGTAAAATCTTCTCCTCCCCATTTAGCGGCAAGCTCATTGATTTCATTAGCTTCATTTATTGCCGTGTGATCTTTCCATAACACCATCATGGCATTTGGATTGTTCTCAAAACCCTTTGTTAAAGCCAAAGGCGTTCCATCTTCAGTAACCGGCACAGGTGAAGATCCTGTTGTATCTATGCAAATACCTTTTATTTGAGAAGGATTTATATTGCTATCCGCAACAACGGTTTTTATTGTAATTTCTAACCCTTCAATATGATCTAAGGGATGTTGACGGAACTGATTTATTGATGCATTACAATATTCCTTATTTTTCCATCGCTTATACATACAAACATCTGAAGACAATTCTTGTCCGTTTTCGGTGTCTATTAATACAGCGCGAACGGAATCTGTTCCATAATCTAATCCTATAACATAATTTTTCATCAAAAAATCTTTTAAAAATAATTACAAATATAATATAAAATTATTTTATAAGTGTACACAAAACACTTGTAAAATAATTTTATATTATATTTTTATTAATTCTTTAGCAACTCAACTCTTTATCCCTTGTTAGGACATTACTTTTTTTAAACTTAACACATCGGAACTACCTCATTTTCAGCTTCAAAACCGTTACTGAATAAGCTGGTAAAGTAATATTCGCTTTTTCGCCTTTTAATTTAAATTCGCTTTCCGTTGGGCTTATTTTTTTAGGAGAAGCAAATGAATTCACCTCTTCTAAATTGTCACTCTTAAGTGTTATAACGGTTCCTTTAGAAACCAATTTCTTTCCTTTTAAGTTGACACTAAGATCTTGCGCACTTGCGGATGTATTTACCAATTTCAGCATTACTTCTTTTGTATTTACATCTTTTACTGCTGATGCATATAAATCATTTTGTCCTGTTACCGGTTTTCCGTCTTTAGTTATCGCAATTAAATCGGTCCCTTTATTGGTTGAAAATAATTTTTGTACATAATAATTTGCAGAACCATACGCTTCTAAATTGTTAAACCAAATCATGTCAGGTGTCCATTGCCAGGCTTCGGCATGCGCCATTAATGGGGCGTAGGAAGTCAAATTGACCACTTCGGCGTTACGTTCCAATCCAGTCATGAAGGCAGCTTCAGAAAAAGCGCATTCCCAATTGTTTTTGTTGTCAGGGCTCGCTATTGCAACGCTTTGTGCTGCATATTCTCCTGCAAACACTTTAGGTCCTTTTCTATCGTAACTATCATATCGGGTTGCATTATCTCTAAACCATTTTGGATTTTTATAATAATGTTCGTCAACAATTTCAGCATTTAGTTTTTTTAGTTCTTGATTACCGTAATCAAAATAGTCTCCTTCCGGAAATGGTCCGGCTCCTGAAACGATGGTCATGGCTGGATATTTTGATTTGATTGCTTTTTCAAATACTTTAAATCTTTCGATATATTGTGGTCCCCACTGCTCATTTCCAACACCAATATATTTCAGATTAAAAGGTTTTGGATGTCCCATTTCAGATCTGATTCTACCCCAAGGAGTATCAACGGATCCATTCGCAAATTCAATTAAGTCTAAAGCATCCTGCACATAAGGATCCAATTCTGCCATTGGAACCAGTTCGCCTGTATTAAATTGGCAAGCCATTCCACAACTTAAGATAGGAAGTGGCTGCGCTCCAAGGTCTTCTGAAAGTTGAAAATATTCAAAAAATCCTAATCCAAAACTTTGAAAATAATCAGGAGTCGGTTTATGGCTAAATTCGTTGTTCCATCGGTTTATTAATGTTTCTCTGTTTTCCACATCTCCAACAGTTTTTTTCCATTGGTAACGTTGTGCCAAAGTTCTTCCTTCTACAATACATCCTCCAGGAAATCTTACAAACCCCGGTTTCATATCATAAAGTAGTTGTACAATATCTTTACGTAAACCATTTTTTCTATTTTTCCAAGTGTCTTCCGGAAATAAAGAAATCATGTCTAAATCTATCGTTCCTGTTCCTTTAAATGTTATTTTCAGTTGTGCTTTTGCTTCTGTTTCCGTAGCCGTAAATTGCGCCGTGTAATTTTGCCAGTCTGATGATGTTGGCACAATGCTGGTTTCGCCTAAAACCTTTTTGTCTTTATCAATAAATTGTACAATTATTTTTTTGATGGTACCGTCATGGTTTGCCGCTTTTAAAGAAAGATTGTACTTCGCCTCTTTTTTAATACCCATCCCTCTAAATCCTTCATTTATAAGTTCATATCCATTATCGTCATTTACAGTAACCCTGCAAAAATTAGGATTGGTTTTATTTTCCAAAACTTTGATTGTTGTGGCAATTCCTGATTCTTTATTAAAAGAATGTCTGTCACTATTCGGTTGTTCCCAACCCATAAGTGGGGCTTCAAATTCAAAAGACCTGTTTTTGATCATTTCTGCGTACAATCCTCCATCGGCAGCAAAATTGATATCTTCAAAAAAGACACCGTACATAGTGGGTTGGATTTTAGCAATCGTCTTTGCGACATCAACTTCTAATGTTGTCTTTTGGGCATTGGCAAGAACACCAACGAGCAATAAACTGCAAAGGGAAATTTTTGTAATTAAATTATTTTTCATTTTAGTATACTATTTTGATTGTTTTTTGTCTTCATAATTTATCCAAACTTTCATTTTTCCAACTCCTCTATTCGACCAAGAATAATAAGGAATGGCTTTAAAATTTTTAGTTTGAATGGTGTTCACACCTTCCAAAAGAGCAGGCTCTTTTACAACTTTAAATGTGTCGTTAGCATCGATGGCAATTTTGTCGAAAGCGGTTGGGTTGTCAATTTCCTCAATGGCATATACTATCGGACCATATTCCAATGACACCTTTCCGATGTTGCCTTCCACTTTTGCATTGGTCACCACTTCTTTAACTTCCATTGGAAAATTAAGAAGGATTGTTTCCCCTTTTTTCCATTTTCTTGTAATCGTAATGTATCCATTATCTTCTTTATAAGCGACATGTTTTCCATTTATGGATACGGTAGTTTTCGCAGTCGAAGTGTTTTTGTAACTATATAAATCTCCCGGTAAAACTTGGTTTCGCGCCCAGCTTGGAACACGCAACTTTATGGTAAATGGAGTTTCTTTTTTAGGAGAAACAGTAAGTGTAACTTTTCCATCCCAAGGATAATTTGTTTTTTGGGAAATCTCAAGATTATTATTTTCCAAAGCGATATTCGCCGTATTCGAAGCGTATAAATTCACGTAAAGTGTATCTTCAGTTTTTGAATAAATCAATCCCGGAATTGAAGGAATAAATCGGATCAAATTCGTTGGACAACAAGAGCAATCAAACCAAGATTGGCGGGTACATTCGCCACGATTGAATTTATAAACCCCATCCGATTCCAAGGCATTTGGGTAAAAGAATTTCTTTCCATCTAATGATAATCCAGAGATAAGTCCGTTGTATAAGGTGCGTTCAATCACATCAAAATAATCTGAATTTCCGGATATGTTATGCAGTCTATGATTCCAATACACATCGCCAATAGCCGCACAAGTTTCATTATAACCGGTGAGATTTGGCAATTCATAATTCTCGCCAAAGGCTTCTCCTTCCGGTCTTGAACCGATTCCTCCCGTGATGTACATTTTTTTGGTGACCACATTTTTCCATATTTTTTTGACTGCATTATAGTAAGCCTCATCATTTTCTATCGCAGCAATATCGGTCATTCCAGCATACATATAAACGGCTCTTACGGCGTGCCCCACAGCTTCTTCTTGTTGCACAACAGGAATATCATCTTGGGAATAGGCTCCATATAATTTATGATTTTTGGGATTTCCCCTGTTGTCTAGAAAGTATTTGGCCAAATTTAAATAGGCTTTGTTGTTAGTGATTTGATAAAGTTTCACCAAGCCGGTTTCCACAATTTGATGTCCCGGAACTCCGTGAACTTGGTCTTTTCCGTCTCCAAAGGTTTTAACCAATAAATCGGCATTTTTTATGGCAATGTCCAGAAAATTTCTCTTTCCCGTGGCTTTAAAATGAACAACGGCGGCTTCAATCATGTGACCTGAATTGTACAATTCATGGCTGATTTGCAAGGACTCCCAACGTTTTCCTTCAATTACTGGTACCCAAGGAGCGGGTGGTTTGGCAGGATTTATGGTACGCCAGGTGGTTAAGTACCCATCTTTTTCCTGTCCGATTTTCACAATACTTATGAGGGAATCCAACAATTTATCCAGTTTTGGATTGGGTTCGCTTATTAAAGTATTCGAAGCGCCTTCGATTATTTTGTATACGTCGGTGTCATCAAAAGGCATTTGACCTTTTACCGTTCCTTCTTTTTGTTTCCCTGCAATTAGAAAATTATCCAAACGTCCTTCCTCTTCACATTTATGGATGGCATATTCTATGGTTTTTTCCTGAACCTTTTTTATTATTGGTAACCAAAACGCATCGGTTAGTTTTACATTTTTAATGTTTACAGGAGTAATGGTATAGGCTAACTTTTTTGGCGCATCCAATTTTTTTGAACGCTGTTGGCATTGGCCGTATACGCTCATTAATAATGAAGCTGCTATCGTTGTTGTTTTTAAAAAAGTCATTTTACTTAAAATTAGTTATTTTAATTCTGTGGCGCCAAAACTGGCCATAAATCAGCATCCCATTTCAACTGTTCTATCTCTAAAACAGGTCTTCCCTTTTGTTTTATATCATAGGCATGGAATATAATATAATCTTTCCCGTCAAAAGTATAGGTGCTATTATGTCCTGCTCCGTACCATTTCTCATTTCCCTGAATTAATAAAGTTCCACCACCTTCGTTCAAAGGTTTTCCTTCTTTATCTACGTAAGGTCCAGAGACACTTTTTGATCTTCCAATCACCACTTTATAGGTGCTGTCTTTGCCTCTGCAACAGAAATCCCAAGAAAGAAACAAGTAATAATACCCGAATTTTTTAAACACAAAAGGAGCTTCTAAGGCGGCATCCCCAGGATTGGAATCCGCTAATTCAAAACTTCTTTTACGTTTTGCTATGGTATACCATTCTTCTGGTTGCGCTTTCGACAGTAAATCTGAATTTAATTTCACCATTTTTAGTCCATCCCAAAAAGAGCCAAAAGCCAACCAAGGAGTATTGTTTTCGTCAAAAACCAAATTGGGATCTATTGCATTCCACTTATCTCTATTCGGTACAGATTGGATTACAATTCCGTGATCTACCCATTTATATGCAGCATCATTAGGATTTAAAGTTGTATTTGTGGCAACGCCAATTGCAGAAGTGTTTTTGGCAAAAGCAGAAACCGAATAATACAAATAATAAGTGTTGTTATGAAATGAAACATCTGGTGCCCAGATATGATTTTTGAATTCTGGAACCACCGTATCAGTCCAAACGGGTTTTTCACTAAACACAGAAGGTTCCCGTTTCCAATCTTTTAAATCTTTAGAGCTATAACAAGTGATTCCTTCACCGGTACAGTACAAATAGTAGGTGTCATTTTGTTTAATGACTACCGGATCGTGGACAGTAATATCTTGTGCCCAAGAAAATGATGTGATTAATAACGTAAAAAAAAAGAATAGCTTTTTTGGAACTGTTTGTGTGCATTTATAAAATTTCATAACTAATGTGTTTTTTATTTTTGAATTCCTTCCGAAGTCATTATTACACGTTTTATCGTACCATCTTCATTGTAATACAATCTGTCAATGCAAACAGATCTTCGAAAACTACCACCGTTGGGTTGGATTCCACCAGTATGATAAATGAAGTAAGGAACGCCCTTAAAATCAATTATGGCTTGATGGTTTGTGTTCGAATTTCCTGCAATTTCATTCAAAATTCCTTTATATTCCCAGGGTCCATTGACGGATTTACTCATTGCGTAGGCAATTTTTTCAGGAAATCCGGAGGCGTATGATAAATAGTATAAATCTTTGTGCTTATGAATCCAAGGGGCTTCTGTATAATTGGGTAAAGTTATGGTTTGTATCGGACCGTCAAACTCAATCATGTTCTCCTTCAATTTTGCGTAATGACAAATGGTATTCCCCCAGAAAAGATAGGCTTGTCCATCATCATCTATTATTACAGATGGATCAATGTCATCCCAACTAATATTCGTGTATTTTGTCATGTCATTCGTAATAAGAGCTTTTCCCAAAGCATCTTTAAAAGGTCCTGTTGGACTGTCTGAAACGGCAACACCTATGGATTTACCTTCAATGGTAGCATGGGAAATAGCAACATACCAATAAAATTTACCGTTTCTTTCTATCACTTGTCCAGCCCAGGCATCATTTTTTGCCCAAGCAAAATCCGAAACTTTAAGTGGTACGGGATGTTCTTCCCAATTCACCATATCAGATGATGAATAGACCAACCATTCCTTCATTTTATAAAAATGAAAATCGTTTTCTGCTTCATCATGGCCAGTATACAAATAAACTTTATCCTTATAAACCAATGCGGCTGGATCGGCAGTAAACTTGTCTTTAATTATTGGGTTATTGATTTGTATTGATTTGGTATTATTTTCCGCATTGGCGGAAGTCTTAGCTTCGTCCGGTTTTATTGTTTTACAGGATGAAATTAAAACAAGAGAAAATAGAATTGTAAATATATTTTTCATTTTTAGTTTTTAGTTATACTATTTTGCCCTTTCATTTGGTTGTCAATTTTTTTATCCAAATGCCCTTCCTAAAATAGAAAGAGCATTTTTCACTAACTAATCAAATATTAAAAAAGGATAAATTAATTTATTTTCTTGCCCCAAACCGGAAGTCCTGCTGGGGTAAGTCCTGAATAGGTCAAAGTTACTTTTCTAGGAGAAGCCTCCCAATCCCAGGCATCGCTTACTTTGCATTTTATACCATTCACAGTTAATGTTTGATTGGTACTGTCATACGACCAAGTTCCTGTAACGCCACCACTCACTTTTTTATCGGCTGTTAAGTATATCGTAACCGATTTTTGAATGGTTTTGTACTGGTAATTCATCGTGATTTGCTCCCAAGAACCTATAAATGAAGATTCTTTAATGGTAGTTTTAGGTACGGCGGCATAACGCTCTGGTGCAATTACCGGCCATCCATCCTCGGTCCATTGTATGGCTCGAACGTGTCCCATCATTATTGCATTAGAAACTGCAATTCCCGGTACATTTTCTGGTAAACGGGCTTGTGAAGAATAAAACCATTCTTTTGTGTCTGGATTTTGGAAAATAGCACAATGTGAGATTCCAACCCAACCTGTGTGATTGTTAAAGGAATATGGATGTGTTACCATTGGCCAACAATCGGCTCCAGCAGTAACATTGGCACCGTTAATTCCCAGATAAGGTCCGGTTATCGTTTTGGAACGGGCCACACGGGTATTATAGGCTACAGAAAGTTCATCATAAGCCATAAAAAGATAATAATATTGTGTGTCTGGATTGTATATAATCTCTGGACCTTCTGAGGCTTGCCAACGACTGGTAGCGTTTCGGGTTGCAATACGAGTACCATAATCACTCAGCGTTTTTAGTTGGTCTGGTTTACCTGTTGTTGGATTTAATTTAAGAGCCGCAATACCTGAGTGCCAAGATCCGTATATTAAGTATTGTTCCCCTTGAGGAGTTTCTATAAAACTAGGATCAATAGCGTTAAACTTGAAATAAGCATTTTCCCAATTTCTGGTACCTGTAAAAGAATATGGTTTTAATCCGTCAGGTTCTGAACACACCACCATTCCTTTGTCAGTCCATACATTAGAAGCTAAATCATCTGTTTCGGCCAAACCAATAAAAGCTCTTTCTGACCAAGAGTAAGTAAAATCAGTTCCTATTATAGGGTTATCGACCACAATACTATAATACATTCTGTATTTGTTACCCACTTTTCGAACACAGGGTGCCCAATAGCCGTAATTTGGATTTTGAATGGCAGGTAAAGCTGGAACCATACGACCTCTTTTATTATTCAAGGAATCTTTTACCCAAGCAGGAGCTGTGGTCATTGAAGATCCCATAAATTCCCAAGTAACAAGATCTTTGGAACGTCTGTAAAAGAAATGTCCATGTCCATCCGTCGCATTTCCGTAGGAAGCGTCGGTTTGGTACATATAATAATAATCACCACACTTCTCGACAGTTGGGTCATGCACGTTGGCTAAATTCCATTGGGAATTTGAACCCCAAGAGGCAATAGAGGTGTAATTATCCAGATAGGTAGGCCCAGGAAAACCTGGTACAACTACCACTGGTGGAACCACTGGATCTGGCGTTGGCGTCGGACTGTCGTTACTTGAACAACTGGCAACAGAAAAAACCAATAAAAAAATTACTAGGTATTGTACTACTTTTAAAAAGAAAATTGGTTTTTTCATTTTATTCTATTTTATTTTCCCTCTAACATTACAACAGAAAAGGGAGGAATTATTATTTCCAACTTACCATTTTTAATTTTAAAGGCTTTAAAAACAGCAGGCTGAATTTTTGTTGGGTTATCAAATGTATTGTGATCTTGCAATTTTGGTGAGGCTAATAGGGTTCCTGAAACATTTTTAATTCCAAGTTCTTTTATGTCTATTTCGATCTTATTTTCTTTTTTGGTGTCAACATTCACTAATGAAATATGAACTAATCCGTTTTTATCTTTTGATGCCGAAGCTGATAAAGCCGGAAGTGTTTCACCATTATAGGTATATAACGGAGAGTTTATTGTAATCGGTAATAATTTTGCATCTTGATGCACGCTGTACATTTGCATCACGTGATACGTAGGCGTTAAAATCATTTTGGCTTTATCGGTAAGGATAACGGCCTGTAAAACATTGACGCATTGTGCTAAATTAGCCATACGCACCCTGTCAGCATGGTTATTAAAAATATTGAGTGTTGCCCCTGCCAAAACAGCATCTCTCATTGTATTTTGTTGGTATAAAAAACCTGGATTACTTCCTGCCTCTACATCGTACCATCCTCCCCATTCATCTACTACCAAAGCAACTTTTTTATTTGGATCATATTTATCCATAATAGCTCCATGATTGGTAATCAATTCATCCATTTTCAAGGCCTCTTTCATGGTAGTGAAATATTGCGCTTCTGTAAAATCAACGGCATCCCCTTTTTTCTTCCATTCTATCACCGAATAGTGATGTATGGCGAGCCCACCCAACATATTGAGCGGAATATTTTTCATCAAAGTTTCTGTCCAATTATAATCGGCATCACTGGCGCCCGAAGCAATACGCATCAAACCTCCCGTATTTTCCCAATCAGACATAAATGTGGCATATTTTCGGTATTCACCAGCATAATATTCTGGTTTCATATTACCACCACAACCCCAAGCTTCATTCCCAATTCCCCAAATTTTTACTTTCCAAGGTTCGGTTCTTCCATTTTCTTTACGCAAATCACTCATCGGACTTTTACCTCCAAAGTTGGCGTATTGTACCCAATCCGCAAGTTCTTGTACCGTTCCACTTCCCACATTACCGGAAAGGTAAGGTTCTGCACCAAGCAATTCGCACATATTTAAAAAATCATGCGTGCCAAAACTATTGTCTTCCGTAACGCCACCCCACCATTTGTTAACCATTGTAGGTCTGTTTTCTTTTGGACCAATACCATCTTTCCAATGATAAGTGTCAGCAAAACAACCACCAGGCCAGCGAAGGTTTGGAATCTTTAATTTTTTAAGTGCTTCAATAATATCATTCCGTACACCATTTGTGTTGGGTATTTTAGATGTGTCCCCAACAAAAAAACCACCATAAATAGATCTCCCTAAATGCTCGGCAAAATGACCGTAGATATTTTTATTGATTGTTGGTGCACTTTCACTATTTTTTATAGTAAGTACTGTAGTTTCTTTTTGTGAAAAAATACTTTGATTACAAAAAGTAAAAACTAATAATAGTATTAACGTTTTTTTCATGTTGTTTTTAAGTTATAATATCACATGATAAGCCTTGTAAGGCTTATCACATGATATTAAAATTTTAATTAATCTAACTAATTTTTAATAACTTGGATTTTGAACAGTTCCAGGGTTATTGTCTATGTCTAATTGTGGGATAGGGAAATATTCTCTACCAGTTGCATAAGAATTAAACTCAACGTCTCTTGATTTTAACCATGCCAATTTTGCTGGATCTTGTAACCATCCCCAACGACGGATATCATCAAAACGGTGTCCTTCTAGTGGAAATTCCAAGAATCTTTCATGTCCAATTTGCTCTCTCATTGTGGCTTGTGTTAGCCCTGGTTTTGCTGTAGCTAAATTAGGCAAACCTACTCTATCTCTAACCATTTGAATATAAGTATAAGCTCCCGGAGTATCGCCAGTTTCATTTAAACATTCAGCATACATTAACAATACATCTGCATAACGCAATAAACGCTCGTTTATGCCTGAACGCCAGTCTTTTTCGTTTGTATAATTCCCATCTGAATTTTCATATTTTCTACAGAATAAATCATTTAAATCACCTGGATTTGGAGCATATTTGGTGGCGAAATCTTGTCCGTACAATTGCATTCCTCCTGGCTTGTTATAAAACATAGTTGCATCTAAACGAGGATCTACTGTATTTGCAGTAGTTTTTTCGTCGTGAAATTCATTAAACAAAGCCCATGTTGGTTGTACGTCTGTAAATCCAAAATCTCTTGCTCCATAAGTAATCGCTCTTGCAGATGTTTTTCCCCAGCCTACAGCTGGAGATCCACCCCAACCTAAGTCAACACCACCAGCACTTCTGCTGAATTGTACTTCGAATAATGATTCTGAGTTATTTTCGTTAGTGTCAGTAAAGTTATCACGATAATTAGATACCAATGAATATACACCCAAATCAATCACTTTTTTGAAGGTATCTCTTGCATTTGTAAAATCTTTGGTAAACAAATAGGCTTTACCTAAATATCCTAGAGCTGCACCTTTTGTAGCACGCCCTTTATCATTAATATCAGTATAGGATGTAGGAAGTAAATCTGCAGCAGCTTTGAAATCAGCAATAACTTGTGCCCAACCTTCTTCGTTTGTTTTTTGTGGATAGAAAGCGGCAATTTCTGTTGGCAGTGGTACGTTTTTGAACATGTTTACTGCATGAAATAAATACAATCCTCTTAAAAAATAGGCTTGTCCCAAGATTCTGCTTTTAAGTGCAGCATCAGTCATGTCAATTTTAGACACATTTTCAAGTACTTGATTCGCACGATAAATACCTTGATAGTACGTTTCATAAGCCCAGCCATAAATGGCAGCATCTGATACATTTGAGTTAAAGCGACCTACATTGTACATTGAGCCCCATGGGCTGTTGCTACGTGTATCATCTCCCTTTAAGTCTAATAATAAAGGAGTGCTTCGCATATAAGTTCCATCTGTTAACAAACTTCCATAGGCTGCATTAATACCTTCAAGGGCGTCTTGATCTGTTTTCCAGAATGAATCTACTGCATTATTATTTGGGTCAAGCTGAATTAAGTCTTCATCTTTAACACAACTTGTTGTTATAATAGCTAGTGAAAAGAAACCAGCTAAATAATTAAATATTTTATATTTCATTTTGATTCGTTTTTAATGGTTTGCTAATTTTAAAAATTTACTTCTACTCCCAAGGAAATGGTTCTAGGATTAGGGAAAGAACCTCCATCATATCCTCTAGAAAAAGACCCATCGTTACTGTTAAAATCAGGATCACCTGTATCATATTTACTGATAGTCAATAGGTTTTGCCCATTTACATATACTTTTGCTTTTTGAATAAAACCTTTATCAGGAACTGGAATTTGATATCCAATTTCCATAGTCTGAAGTTTTAAATAGTCTCCATTTTGAATAAATCGATTAGAATCTCTTCCGTTTGCATTAGGATCACCAATAATTGGACGAGGAACATTTGTATTGGTGTTTGTAGGCGTCCAGTAATTAAGCATATCGGTACTATGATTGCCATATTGTCCAGCCATTAAATTACGGTAAATACTGTTGAAAACTTTGTTTCCACCACTTCCTTGCCAAAACATAGAGAAATCCCAGTTTTTATAAGAACCGCTAAAGTTCATACCATAACTGTATTTAGGAATCGTAACTCCTTGAAACGTCCTGTCAAGATCACTTATCTTACCATCTCCATTAATGTCTTTGAATTTAATATCACCCACACCAGCATTGGTTTGTGTTGGAGACGCAGCTATTTCTGCAGCATTTTGAAAAATACCAGCAGTTTCATAAGCATAAATTTCACCTATAGATCTTCCTACGACTGTTTTTGATGCAGCCCCATAGATTGGATTTCCATTTAGACCAATTTGTAATACTTCATTTTTCAACGTACCTAAATTGGCAGATATGCTGTATTTGAACGCATTTTTATTGTTGTTATAGCTTGTGGAAAATTCAAAACCTTTGTTTCTCATTGCACCAGCATTTGTTCTAATACTTGCTGGAAAAGCACCTGTTGAATAAGGTAACGGAACATCAACTAATAGATTAGAAGAGTTTTTCACAAAATACTCTGCAGTAAATTGTAAATCATTGTTAAACAATCCAAATTCTAATGCAACATCTGTTGTTTTTACATCTTCCCATCTTACATTTGGATCTAAAGAAGCAACAACCGTTGTTCCTGAAGCCAA
Source organism: Flavobacterium sp. UBA5153 (assembly GCA_002413745.1). Classification (GTDB taxonomy): domain Bacteria; phylum Bacteroidota; class Bacteroidia; order Flavobacteriales; family Flavobacteriaceae; genus Flavobacterium. The sequence goes on from DHXP01000043.1 coordinate 22,819, forward strand.
TGCGTTATTGAAATCATAGCCTGCAAAACTATTGATTGTTGTAGCGAAGAAATATGGAGGAATGGTGTTGTTTCCTAATTTACCGTAACTACCTCTTAGTTTAATAGAGTTTACCCATTCAGGCAAGTGAATAAATTTTTCGTTGCTTAATTTCCAAGCTCCTGAGAAAGAGTAGTTATTAGCGGTATTGTTTTTTTCGCTAAAAAGAGATGTTTTGTCTTGTCTAAAGTTGGCTTGCAACAAATAACGATCATCATAAGAGTAATTGATACGGCTTATGTATGATTTACTTGTAACAGTCTCACTTCGTTCTCCAGTACTAGTGTTATCAGCATATTGTAGCATACTTATTTCTCCGTAATTATATCCTACGCCTCTTGACCAGTGATTGTAAGAATCATTGCGCTCTTGTACTAAACCTCCCAAAACATCAAATTTATGCTTATTAATGTCTAGTGAATAGGTTAGTATATTATTGAAAAAAGTTTTGGCTACGCTACCAGTTGAAACGTCTAAAGAAGCTTCTTCTTTTGTAGTAAAGTAATACCATCCTAAATCACTTTGAGGCACAAATTTTCTGTTTTTATAATCAAATCGGTCAAAACTGGCGTCAATTTTATATTTCAATCCTTTTATGATTTCATATTCTCCCCAAATATCTCCAATAAAACGGTCTCTTTTTCCGGTGTTTGTTATTAAGTTATTAAATCCAATAACGTTAAGCGATATGGCTCTTTGAGTTAAATTGTCTGTACCACCGTAACCCCCTAATCTATTTGCGTCATAAACCGGCATTGTAGGAATAGCGCCTACTAAAGCAGCAATTGCAGTTTCTCCAACATAACTGTTAAAATTTTCTTTACCAGATTGGGTAAATCCTATTTTAGTACCGTATTTGAAGTTACCTTTTTTACCATTCAAATTCATATTCATAGACAATCTTTCATAGTCTTGAGGTGATTTGATATAACTGCTGTTTTTGAAATAATCCATATTCATATTATAGGCTAATTCTTCAGCACCACCATTAAACGCTAACGAGTGGTTTTCTATCACTCCAGTTTTATAAGCTTCTTTTTGCCAATTGGTATTAACATTATTGATGAAAAAGTTATTATTAGGGTCTGAATCTGTGAGATTTGTAGGGTCATTTCCAGGAGCAATACTAATTGGAACCCCTGCAGCTATATCTCTATTTCTCTCTGCTTCACTAGTAATAGTTTGATATCCTACTCTATCAGTTACAGACCATTTGTTAGCTACATTTTGAAAACCTACAAGCGATTTATATTTAATACTGAGTTTTCCTGTTTTTCCTTTTTTGGTTGTAATAATTACAACACCATTAGCACCACGAACTCCGTAAATAGCTGCAGATGAAGCATCTTTAAGAACCTGCATCGATTCAATATCACCTGGGGCAAAATCAAAAGGATTATCTACAATCATTCCATCAATTACAAAAAGAGGGTTATTATTAGTAAAAGAAGAAAGTCCTCTAATTTTGATGTTTACAAATCCTCCTGGTTCTCCAGAGGATTGTACCGTTACACCAGCTACTTGTCCTTGAAGCATTTTTGCTGCATCATAGGCTACCGTTTTTTTAGCAGATTCAATATTTACAACACCAACAGATCCAGAAAGATCTGATTTCTTCTGTGTTCCGTATCCAATAACTACTACTTCATCTAGTTTATTAACGTCTTCTTTTAAAGAAACGTTAACTTGAGTTCGATTTCCAATTGTTACTTCTTGATTTACATATCCAATATAGGAAAAAACAAGAACATCACTTGAAGATGCTGACACAGAATAACTACCATCAATGTCGGTAGTAATTCCAGTTGCAGATCCTTTAATTAGGACATTTACACCTGGTAGAGGCATCGCGTCACTTACCGACGTTACAATTCCTTTAATAATCTTGTCTTGAGCCGAAAGATTAAAAGAAGAAAATAGCATTACTATTATCGCTAACAGCAACTCTTTTCTTGGCAATAAAAAATTGCAATAATAAAATAATCGTTTGTTTGTCATCATTCTGTTTTTTTTTGATTAATTAATAAGTGTTAATTTTACATTTGTAAATATAATTAAAATAAAACAACAAAAACAACTATATATGATAAAAAAAAGAGTGAAAATAAATATATCCCATAAATTAAGTGTAAAAAAAACATTTAAAGAGTGCTGTTTTATAAAAAAAATCACGATTTTACAATTAATTAATGTAAAGTTTACACTTATATTCAAAAAAAACAAATATTTCTACAAAAAACGGCTTGTGTCAATTATTTAAAAAAAAAAAAATATTTACCTTTTAGATTAATTTTAACATATAAACCAACGCTGTTTTGTAAAAAAAATCTTGTTTACAGTTCTATATTTGTTGTAAAAAGACCAAATTTAGCAACAATAAATCGCTGATAATCCCCTAAATCGATTGAAATTCAAAAAAATCCATTTAAAAATCTATTTTTCTTTACTGATTAGGAGTTCTATTATTTAGGAATACAATGGTACAATCCCTTTCAAAAGCAAAGGGGAAAATTTTGATTTATTAAAGCATTTTAAAACATATTTGCCTTCCAGCTGATTAAAAAAGTTTATTTTGAACAGTTTTACCTCTTCGGTCCTACCGCCCATTATGCTGATTTTGGATACAATAAAAGGGGTTGAACGCAACTCAAAGGACGAGCTATTCTGATTTTCAGCGGAGGCAGGGTTTTTATGAAACGACAAATCCCTTGCGAACACAAGGGATTTGAAGTCTGTTTTGCTTATTTTATATATTTTGTTGTTTAGCATTCAAGAAAATTATTAAATAATGATATTGTAGGTTGAATATAAGTCATCCTAATTTTTTGTAAACATGGAAGCCCCCAAAACTCATCTCTTACTAACTAATGGGATGAAATTTCTTCTTTTTCACAGACCACAACGCCAATTAAAACATCACTTTTCTTCAATAATCAACACACCCCATGGATCTATTTGAATTTCTTTATTTTTCATTATATTTTCAGAAAAGAGCAATTCTTTACCCTCTTTGTGTGGGTAATTAAATGAGCTTGCAACTGATGAGTAATTAAAATAATAATGAATTATTTTGCCCTTTTCATTTGTCCCTGACTTTGTAATCAAAGGGAAAGAGAGTTGTTGGTCTAATCCCCACAAATCTGCCTTTTTTAAAGCGTCTTGTATTATTTTTTCAGTAACGACAGGACTCGTTACGCATCCAATATAAGTTGCTAAGCCTTTGCCATAGCTGTTTTCAGTTATTGCTGCATATTTGCCCCAAGCAGGATGGTCATAGTAAGCCAAAACTTTTGCTGTAGTAGGAATAATTAATTCCATCCATTTACTTACTTTATTATTTTCGATACCAACATTATAAGGATCACCTTTTAAGGAAACATTTTCAGGAATGGTAAATTGGCTATAATTAATGCCGCAAGCTTCAGAAATAATGCCGGGTTGCTTAGAAGTCCTAACTTTAACATTTTGATCAGAAAACCCACTTTTAAAAGTATAGACAATATGACCTCCATTTTTTACAAAGAGATTCAAGCGCTGCAATAAACTATCGGGAGCAGCATATAAGGCGGGAACAATAAGCAATTTATAATCTTCTATATTGGCACTGGACGGGTCAACAAAATCTACTCCAACATTCATGTGATATAAGGCATCATACATTGGACGAAGAATGTCATTATAATTTTCTTTCGCTTCCGAACCTAATCCAAACCATTTGAATGCTGTTAGCGCTTCATTGCTAAAAAGAACGGCTACTTTATTTTTCTTTTTAAGATTAACTAAGTGGGAACTTAGTCTTTCGAAATCTTTACCAATAGTTTTGGCTTCGTCGTAAGTTGGATTGGGTTCAAAATCGTGGCTAAGTAGACCCTTCCAATACGTTTCGGCAGAATTATGAATGGAATGCCAATGCCAATACTCCACCATATTTGCACCTGATGCAAGATGGCTAAATGCCTGTAATCGTAATTGCCCAGCATAAGGAACCCACTGGGCAAAGCCCTGCGCTTCGGTTTCAATCACTAGATAGTTTTTTCCTCCCTTCATAGAACGGGTTAAATCTCCTCCAAAAGATATCTCGATGCCGGTGAGTTTGTCCTGCGTAGGATGGTAAATATCTATTCCTGCAATATCCATCGCTTTTGCCGCAGCAAAATGATCCACATCAGGCTGGATTCCGTTGGAATAGCCACGCCATTCTAAATCAAAGTTTTGGGTTACAAACTGTTCAGGGCGTTTGTATTCTTTTACTATAGAAACCTGCCAGGCAAGGTAATCCGTTACAAGTTTGCGTTGAAATTTTGAAAATTCAGATCCAAGACTTGCATTTATTGTTCCAATTGTTGAAGGGAAATCATCCCAATTATTGATGCGATTGCTCCAATAATCTAAACCAAATGCTTTGTTAATCGTATCAAGAGATTTAAACTTTTCCTGCATATATTTCACAAAAAGTTTTTGTACTTCAGGACCTGCGCTATTGTAAGATTTGGTTTCATTATCAACTTGGTAGCCTATTATGGCTGGATGGGTTTTTACGTGCTCCATAATTTTTCGGATCACAGTTTCAGCATGTTTACGAAAATTCGGATTGGAAATATCCATATTCTGCCGAGCACCATATTTATTGGAGCCTTCGGGAGTTATGGCTAATATGTCAGGATATTTTCTCGCTAACCAGGTAGGAATTGCATAGGTTGGCGTACCAACGATTACGCTTATGCCGGCCTTGTGCATGGCATTTAGTACCCTGTCAATATGGGTGAAATCAAATACGCCATCTTGCGGTTCAACCGTGCTCCATGTTGATTCGGCAATACGAACCACATTTATGCCGGCTTCTTTCATCATTTTAACGTCCTTGTCCAATCGGTCGTAAGGCATGTATTCATCATAATAAGCAACTCCATAAAGAAGCTTGTCCATTTGGGGATTTTGTCCAGAAATAACTGTATGCACGCAAAAAATAGAGAGGAAACAAAAGATTATTTTACTCATTTTATTTTTAGGATTTAAAATTAATTATTTTTAAAGACTTGTATTCTAATGAATAACTTTTTTGAAAGTATAAAGACTTTGCTTTATGTTGTTCTTTTATGTTTTTCCTTAAATAGGTTTGACCTTTTTTAGTTTTAATTGATTTTCAAAGAAACCTTCAATATAAACAAACATTACTTTTCTTCGATAATCAATACACCCCATGGATCTATTTTAAGTGATTCTCCTTTGGTAACCAATTTATCCGAAACCAATTCTTTACCAGAAGGATGGGGATAACTAAACTCCTTTTCTTCCGATGAATAGTTGTAGTAAAAATGAACCTTATTGCCATAATCATTTTTACCCGATTTAACAATTAGTGGCCAACTCAGATTAAAATCCGGACTATCAATTCCAGCTCTTGTGAGCTCTTGTTTAATAATCTTGGTTTGAATCTGATCTGAAAATATAGAACCTTCATAAAGCAGAGTTCCTTTACCATAGTTATTTATTGTAATGGCCGGATATTTAGAGAAGAAAGGATTATCATAATAAGCAAGTGGTTTTGCTGTTTCGGGAATAATGAACTCCATCCAATCTTTAGCCACATTATCAGCCACCCCATAAGGATTGCCTTTAAGTGGAAGTTCTTTAAAATTAGAGAATTCCTGATAATAAAACCCACATGCTTCACGCAATGGACCTGGTGCCAACATAGGGCGTACCATTGAATTTTCGTCGCAAAAACCACTTTTAAACTGCATTATCACATGTCCTCCATTCTTAATGTAATTATTAATTTTGTTAAGAAGTTCATCCGAAGCGATATATAAGGATGGGATAATCATAAGTTTATATTTATCAAAATTTGGCCTTTCAGAAAAAACGAAATCGACGCCAACATTGTTTTGATACAGTACTCTGTGAAACTGGGCCACCAACTGATTACGGTAAACACTGCTTTCTGAATCGCTCCAAGGCGAACCGTCCCCATTAAATGGCATAAAATTTAACGCATCATTAGAATCATGACTAAAAAGAATGGCTACTTCATTTTCCTTTTTAAGGTTTACTAATCTTTTTCCAAATCTTTTTATTTCTTTGGCTGTTTTGGAGACTTCACCATAAGCTCTATTGGGTTGCAAATCATGTGATAACACCCCTTTCCAGTAGGTCTCCTGTCCATAATGGATGGATGACCAATGCCAATATTCAACCATGTTTGCCCCAGACCCAATATGAGCAAATACATTTTGCCTTAATTGTCCATCATAAGGAGGATGTTGGGCTCTTGAGTTCCAGCCCATTGTTTGTGCATTAGTTTCTGTAACAAGGTAATTTGTGTTTTTGACAGATCTAAAATAATCTCCAGAAAAGGCTATTTCGTTACCTGTTAATTTGTCTTGCACATCATGATAAATATTAACCCCCATTACATCCATTTTTGCAGCACTTTCTATCTGGTCAACGTCTTGGACTGACGGCATAAAACAATGTGTAATAAACTGATCCTTACGTTTGTATTCTTGGACTATTGCTGATTGCCATTTTAGAAAATCGGCAACTGCCATTCGGTTAAACCGTGCCCATTCTAATTTATAGGCCGTATTTGTTACACCATCGCGGGGTGGCACTTCTTCCCAGCTATCTATAGTCATACCCCAATAATTAAGTCCCCATAATTTATTAAGGTTTTGTGGTGTTTTGTATTTTTTTTTCAGGTAATTGACAAAACTTACCTGGAAATCATAGTTATTAACTCCTCTGGAAGTTGTTTCGTTATCTACTTGATAACCAATAATTCCTGGATGTGAAGCATAATGTTCCATCATTTTACGGATAATCCGTTCCGAATAAAACAGATAAGTAGGATTTGTAATATCCATATTTTGCCTAATCCCATATTTTGCCTTTCCTCCATTTTGATAATCAAGTAAGACTTCCGGATGCTTGTGCCACAACCAAGCAGGAATTGAGTATGTCGGCGTTCCTAAAATTACTTTAATGCCAGCTTCATGAAATTTATCGATAACACGGTCTAGCCAAGCGAATTCAAATTCTCCTTCACGGGGTTCATATAAGCTCCATGTGGATTCTCCAATGCGGACAACCGAAATACCAGCTTCTTTCATCATCTGTACATCCTTGTCCAGCCGCTCATAAGGCATATACTCGTGATAATATGCTACACCATATAATATATTATCAGGAACAAATGATTGAGCATTGACGTAAAAAGGCAATAATGCAAATAACAACAAGTATTGAATAGTTCTCATAAATGTAAAATTTAAAAAACAAAGAGCCTTTCACCTAAATGAATGACTCTTTATTTCAATTATTTGATGAATTTATTTATTAATAGCCTGGGTTCTGAATCAAATTTTTATTTCTATTCATTTCCTCTTGCATAATAGGAAGAAGGTATGATTTATTAATCCATGCTCTGTTTCGTACTTCTATCACAGAATATGTTGTATTTGCAGAACCAAATGGATGAACAATACTAACACCTTGAGCATTAGCGATTGCGGTAGGTGCAATCATCCAGCGACGAATATCAAAATATCGTTGCAGTTCGTAAGACAATTCTATTCGTCTTTCGTTTCTATATCGGTTTACAAGTGTTTGTCCTGTTTCACCAACTGGGACATTAGGCATACCTGCTCTTGATCTGATCAGATTCATATATTGCTTGGCCTCAACTTCTTGTCCAAGTCCTAGACATGCTTCAGCATAGTTCAAAAGAATTTCAGCATATCTTATTTGTCTCCAAGGTAATTTTTGTTTTACATATTGGTGGTCTATTGATGGGTCAATAAACTTCCTTGTATAGTACCCGGTGTAAGATCCATTCCAATCTTCAATTGGGCTTTGTCTGGTATCAAGACCCGCTACAAATGTACCATTAGCTTGTTGATATTTTCCAGTCTGGATAATCCCCAGTGGATCGGCTGCTCTCACGTCAGCAGGTCTTTGTCTCCATTTAGCACCATCGTATAAAATATTGGCATAAAATCTTGGATCCCTGTTTACATAGGGAGCTGTGTTGTGAGTTGTATTATTCCAATCAAATTTTGTCCCGTCAATCATCTCGTATGAATCAACAAGTTGACCAAGAGGTGAATTACCACCCCAATTGTGATAGCCGTTCGGACCATCAAACAAACCTACACTCGGAGAGTCCCAATTAGTATTATGCACGTTATCTTGATAAGATAAAAATATATCCTCTACATTACCATTATTTAAAAATATGTTTATATAATTATTTGTGGCCGCTTCCGGTGAACCAGGGTTTGTCCCTCCATATAAATTATAAATTCCTAGGTCGATTACAGCTTTTGCGGCATCTTTTGCAGCCTGCCATCTTGCGGTTCTATCTCCTCCAGTATATCCAATTAATTCATTTTTTGAATATCCTGATGTCCAAGCTCCATTAGAATTAAACAAGTCACTGGCAGCATATAACAATATTCTTGATTTTAAACCAAGTGCAGCCCCTTTAGTTGCACGAGCTTTGTCACCATTTAATGGCAATAAAGCAGCCGCACCATCCAAATCTTTAACTATAAATTTAATACAATCGTCAAAAGTACTTCGGGGGGTTAGCAAATCATCATTGGAAGTAAGAGCTTTATCAATAAGAGGAACCCCTCCATATAAACTAACCAATATAGTATAATAATGAGCCCTTAAATACAATACCTCCCCTTTTAACTGGTCAATGTCTGAACCTGCAAGTTTTGAATTAGCCATATTACCAAGAAAAACATTACATGCTCTTACCTCCTTGTAAAGACTAGGCCAACTTATGTTTTTAAAACTGGCATTCCAATGATTTGGTCCCATAATAGCTAAATAACCAGGATTAAGTTGACTATTTAGAACCGGATCGCTCTCGAATGACCAAGTATCTAATGCATCATCACTCAATGAGGCAAACGCTACATTACTAAAACCATGCGGTAATCCAATATAGATTTCGTTAACGAAAGATCTTATTAAAACAGGATCATTCCATACTGCAGCATCGGAATACCTGTCTGACGGAGCTACTTCCAAAAAATTATCGTTGCATGAAACAAAAGTTCCAAGAAAGACCAGTAAAATTATTATTCTTATATTTTTCATTACTATATTTTTAAAAATTTATATTAAACCCAAAATTTACGACTTTATTGAGAGGATAATTTTGTCCGCTACCAGAAACATTTTCTGGGTCAAAATCTTTCATACCAGGACTATATGTCAAGTAATTAAATGCGCTTACATAAAATCTAACTTTCTGAAAGTTAATTTTGCTTGTCAAAGACTCAGGCAATGTATAGCCCAATTCAATGTTTTTAACTCTTATATAATCTGTTTTATGCAACCAAGATGTATTTCCATTGGCAACCCAGTATTCATCACTTCGGTTAAATGTTCTAGGACCTTGACTGTTAGGGTTTGCTGCGGTCCATCTGTTATCGTAAAAACTTTGAAGGAAATTCCCTAATTCACCAGATTCTGTTGATTCATAAAATACTCCACCTGTTGCACCTTGTAACAATATACCCATATCAAATCCCTTATAGCTAAAATCTAAAGTAAGACCGCCGGTAAAAGTTGGCGTACCACTTTTGTCAAATCGAACCTGATCCTTTGAATCAATAACCCCATCCTTATTAAAATCTTCAAAAATAATATCTCCAGGTCTGGCTCCTTGCCAGTGTGGATAAGCATCTACAGCGGCCTGATCTTTAAATACACCAATTGACTGATATAAAAGTTGGGCACCAATTGGTCTTCCTGTAGTTTGTTGATATGCAAGACCACCTGGGGCTTCATCCCAAAAAAGGATTTTGTTATTTGTAAAAACTCCATTAACTCCAATACTGTATTTAAAGTCATTATCCTTATTCTTATAAACAAGGTTAAAATCTAGCCCCTTGTTTTCTACTTTTCCAATATTTTCATCGGGTAGCGTTAGTCCAGCGGAAGTCGGTACAGATGCATTCCTTTTCCACAATATGTCCTTTCTTAAATTTATAAAATAATCTGCAGTAAGAGATAAATTACCTTTTAAAAACTCAAGATCAACCCCTATATTTTTCTGAATAGCTGTTTCCCAGGTTACACCTACATTAGGTACAACTCCTTCTTGAAGACCTTGTTCCATAGAAGTTCCTCCTCCCGAGATAAATGACAAATAATCTAATGAGTAAGTAGTGAGGTATTGGTATGGATTAATTAAATCATTACCCGTTTCTCCATAAGACCCCCTTAATTTTGCAAAACTGATAAAATTAACATGCTCTTTCCAGAATTTTTCTTGCGAGACAACATATCCTAAAGATACCCCAGGAAAAAATCCGTATCTGCTTGATTTATCAAAAATGTATGAACCTTGGTATCTCCATACAAACTCTGCTAAATATTTATTCTTGAAACTATAATTTACCCTTCCTAAATAGCTAAGACGCGCTTCTGAAGAACTTGACCCTCCATTGCTTAAATCTGTCTGTCCTCCAGCAAATAATTGGTCAATTGCCGTTGAAACATAATTTCTTCTGTACGCATTAAAATAATCACCTTTGCCTGTTATTTTTTCAACACCAACAAGAAAATTAATATCATGGTTCTCACTAAAAGTTTTGCTGTAATTTATCAATCCATTTAAGTTAATGCTTTGGTTATCGTTAAAACTTTCTGTAAGCCTTGCATCACCATATCCTTTTTGCCCTCCAACAAGCACAGGTCCCCCTTGAGCATCAAGAGATACACCATCCCAAGAGTATAATGTCCAGGGTGTTTCCCATCTTTTATCAAACTGGTAGCCTTTATCAACCGAAGCCTTACCTTTTATTGTAAGTCCATCTATCCCCGGAACCTTAATATTTATTCCGAAATCTGTATTTACATTATACCTTTTATCTTTGTCATATCCTGTGGCATTTGTTGCGGCTACAACAGGGTTATCTCCATATTCAATATCTGGTCCCGGCAAACCATTTGGCCAATAAGCCAGATAATTTGGTTTACCTCTCATTACCATTCTAAAAATATTATATGCAGATCGGGTTGGGAAATTTCTATTTTGCATACCGCCACTTAAATCAAAATTAAGATCAACATAATCATTAACTTTAATATCAAGATTTGATCTTAAATCTAACTGTTTGTAGTTTGTTCCACTATTACGATAAAATCCATCCTGTGATTTCTGTGAAAGGCTGACAAAATATTTAACATTATCAGATCCTCCACTAACGGATAAATTTGCATAACTCTGAGGCGATGATGGTTTTAATGTTTCTTTAAACCAATCTGTATTAGGATAACGCAATGGATCTGATCCATCTCTAAACTTTTGAATTTCTTCAGGAGTATATCTTGCAGGTCGAGATCTATAGGTGTCGATTTCATTCAAAAGAGTGGCGAATTCAGAAGAACTGGCCATTTTTGGAATCGTGGTAGGACTTGCATAACCTTGGTTAACAGATAAACTCACCTTTGGTTTTCCACTGACACCTCTTTTTGTGGTAATCAATATAACTCCGTTTGCTGCTTGAGCTCCATATATCGCGGCAGAGGCATCTTTTAAGACCGATATATTTTCAATTGTACTAGGGTCTATTCGTTCTAACGAACGCCCAGCCACACCATCAACTACGATTAGCGGTGCTGCATTTCCAAATGTATTGACACCCCGAATTCTAAGGGTGGCTCCATCATAACCAGGCTCCCCTGTCCCTGAAATGGCTACAACTCCAGGTATACGACCTGCAATGGACTGGCTAACATTGGTAACAGGAGTCTTTAATAACTCTTTTCCTTGAACACTTGCCACAGCTCCTGACAATGTCTTTTTTTTCTGTGTACCATACCCAATAACAACTATCTCATCCAGAGAATTAAGACTTTCCGCTAATAAAATGTTGATTTGAGTTCGATTCCCAACAGTAATTTCTTGGTTATTGAAACCAATATAAGAAAAAACAAGAATATCGCCAGATGAAGCTTTTATCGAATATTGACCATCAACGTCAGTAACAATCCCCGTCTTGGCTCCTTTAATTTGAACATTTACACCCGGTAAAGGAGTCTTCTCTTTTACTGATGTAACAATTCCTTTAATAATCTTGTCTTGAGCAGATAGATTATAAGAAGAAAATAGCATAACTATTATTGCTAATAGCCACTCTTTTCTAGGTAATAAAAAATTGCAATAATAAAATAATTGTTTGTTTGTCTTCATACAACTTTAATTTAATTTAGGTTAATAGTAATTTACTTGTGGTTAATCTGACTACAAGAATAAAACTTATTTTTTGTATTAACAAAATATTATCAATAAAAAAACTAAAAATAAATATATGCGATAAAAAAAATAAAATAAAAAAACATATATCATAAAAAAAATCATAAATAACCACCTATATACTACCATGTGGATATATTTTAAAAATGGAACGCAGACAACACGAATTTGCACTAATTAATTCATGAAATTCGTATCTAAAATTTTATCTAAATATTTGTGTCTACACGGCAGCCCCTGTATAATGATTTAAAAAAAAGACTTAAAAATCGATTATTTCACTGATTTTATAATGCACATAAAATCACTACACTTAACGAATATGACGATTAGATTTGTAGAAAAAATGCTCTTTTTTGACACTTTTTTAGAATGTGTTTTAAACCAAAAAATAGAGTTAAACACACGAAATATCAGATTTAGACTCTGTTGGGATTTAATGCCCGAATTTAGGTTTATACACCGGCACAAAACTTGTTTAAACTCAATTACCATAATACGATGGATGAATATCGTTGAATAAAACAAGATGAAAATTACTCCAATTTTGATGACTTGTTTGTCCTGAAATGCACTGATTTAGTGCCGATAAAAAAATCATATAAGTACTCCCATATTTCAGATGATTATAGCACTATTTTGAAATTACCAAACGGCATAAATCATCGTAAAACGTGGGCTTGGCCCAATTTAGAATGTCAGTTTTAAGTTTTAATGCGCAATAGTGTTAAAACCACACTAAATAAATTATGAAAATATCAAGGAAGTTTATATCTTGGCTGCAAAAATAAATAGTATGCTAAATAGTTATAGCACGGCAGACAAAGTTTTACTGGCTGTGGATTGTATAATTTTCGGATTTGACAATGAAGATTTAAAAATACTTTTAGTCAAAAGAGATTTTGAACCTGAAAAAGGCAAGTGGTCTTTAATAGGAGGATTTCTAAAAAAAGATGAAATATTAAATAATGCAGCCATCAGAATACTTAATCGTCTTACAGGATTTCACGATATATATATGGAACAATTGTACACTTTTAGCGAAATTGACCGCGATCCTGTTGAAAGAACCATATCTGTTGCCTATTATGCTTTAATAAATATAGATAACCATAATAAAGAATTAATTCAGGATTCTAATGTAAAATGGTTTAATGTTTCCAAAGCCCCCAAATTGATTTTTGACCATGATAGCATGATAGAACATGCCATTAGTAGACTACGTTACAGGACATCTACAAAACCCATTGGATTTGAACTTTTACCAGAAAAATTCACTATGCGTCAACTTCAAAAACTATATGAGGCTATTTTAAGTAAAGAACTGGATAAAAGAAATTTTATAAGTAAAATAAATTCTTTAGATATACTTGTGAAATTAAATGAAAAAGACATGATGTCGTCCAGAAAAGGGTCTTATCTGTATACTTTCGACAAAGAAAAATACGAAGAAAAATTATTGAATAATTTTATTTTAAATTTATAAATACTTTTAGTTTTTAATCTTAGCCTATATTACCTTTTAATTGATTTAAGGTTTAAAATTCAAAGTTTGATAATACAAGATATAAAAAAGGAAGCATCATAAAATGAGGCTTCCTTTTTTATGGAGTCGTCCCGTTCCGAAATGCTTTCTATCCTTTTACACCAATTCGATTTGTAAATCAGTCCAATTGTCAGTTCGAGCGCAGTCGAGAACTATTATTTCATCTCGATTGCGCTCGAACTGACAAAAAAATTAGACTAACATGTATTAGCAATTGGTATTAGATATTATATAACTATTTATGTATATACTTAATTCATTATAATCGGACTAAAAACCTATTTATTAGCATTCTGGCTAGGTACAAAATTTAAAAATATATTAAAACTCTCACTATATTTATTGGTATCTACCATATAATAAAAGGCTCCTTTTTTAGAATTTAGTTTGTCTTTATCCTTTAGTTTTAATAATAATTTAGTGGACAACAACTTACGATTAAAATTTCCCTTGTCAAATTCCGTATTATAAACAGCCTCGTAAAGACTCTGCAATTGTGGCATGGTAAATTTATCAGGTAACAATTCAAATAAGAGTGGATGGAGTGCCGCTTTGTACCGTAATTTTTCTTTGGCCAGTTCTACAATGGCGGTATGGTCAAAAATCAATTCGGGTAACTGATTGATGGAAAACCATGCAGGATGATAATCTTCATTGATTTGCTGATTGTATTTTTGAATGTCTATTAAAGCAAAATAGGCAATAGAAATGGTTCTTTCAACGGTATCTCTATCCGGTTCTGTAAAGCCGTGCAATTGCTCCATGTATAATCCATCCAAGCCTGTAAGGTCTTTTAAAACCCTCATTGCAGCTCCTTCTGCGCTTTCGTTATCACCTATAAACCCTCCTACCAAACTCCACTTTCCCTTTTCAGGTTCAAAACCCCTTTTTATAACCAACAATTTCAACTCCTGTCCATCATATCCAAAAATGATACAATCGACCGCAAATAAAACTCGTTTTTGTTGAGAATAACGCTGCATATTTACTGATATTTATTTTTAAAAAGCCATATGGTTAAGTTTTTCAGCAGTTGAAATACTGTCTGCTCTTAACCATACGGCTTTTGATTTAGATTACTTTAGTGTTATAAAAAATAGTTATTAAAAAGCAATCAAAAGTATTATTATAATCAAAACCGCTATTTGAGGTTTTAATTTAAACAGTTTATTGTAAAAAAAATGCAATACAACAATTAACGACTTTTTATTTCCTGTACAATTTTTAAAGTTTGTTTTGTTAATGATTCTATCCCTATATAATCTTTTCTTTCCACAAAATTTTTACTGATAAGTTTACTTCCTAACCCTACCGCACTTGCTCCGCTTTCAAACCAACTACTTAAATTTTCTTCACTTGTTTCTATACCTCCTGTCGGCATGAACAACAAATGTGGAAATATTTCCTTCATAGCCGTTAGGTAAGCAGGTCCCAATAAACTTCCGGGATAAAGTTTTACCAATTGGGCTCCCAAATCATCCGCAAGGATAATCTCTGTTGCAGTCAAACAACCCGGCACCCAAAGTATATCGTTTTTTTCTGCCAATTCAGCAATAGCTTCTACTACGCCAGGGCTAACAATAAAATCGGCCCCTACATTAATAAATTCAGTTGCCTCTATCTTATTCCTGATTGTACCAATGCCTAACTGTAATTCAGGTAATTCTTTGCCTACAAATTTTCGTAGTTGCAAAAAATCATCTACTGCAGTTTCTCCCCGGTTTGTGTATTCTACTACTCGGATACCTGCATTGTACAAGGCTTTCAGTATTTGCATACTTACGTCTGCATCAGGATGAAAATAAAGGGGCAGGATGCCTTGCTCAATAATTTGGTTTAATGTCTTTTTCTTTCTGTCCATGATAATTAATAATTAGTTATATTTATTTAAAATGTTTTTATCAGAAATCTGCTGTCACTTTCGAACAGCTTGCTATTAACAAAACCCAGATGCTATTGAGATGGACCTCTAATTTCCATATTTCAAAAAAGCAATGGTGCTAAATTTGTTGTCACGCAAAGTTTACAGCATTACAAACTTGTAAGACTGTAAACTTTGCGTGATAACGAAATTATTAATTTTTACCAGAACTTAACATACAAAGCAAAAATAATCAAAAGTGTTATTACAATCAAAACCGTCGTTTGAGGTTTTAATTTAAACATTTCTGTATCTAACTCAAACGCTTTTGGATTTACTTTTGGTCCAGCGTAGCTAATGGCAATCATAAGAATCATTGTAAACAAAAATGACAATCCCATACAAATATGAAATGGTATCTCAAAAGCACCTTTTCCATTGGCATAAGCCGTATATAAAAGAGTTTCATTACCAAATAACATTGGCGCAAATTCATTAAACAAAACTGATAGTAAAAATCCTGCAATAACTCCTACTATTGCAGCAGTACCAGTAGTTCTTTTCCAGAACATCCCAAGGAAAAACATAGCAAAAACACCTGGACTAATAAAGCCTGTATATTTCTGGATATAGGTAAATCCACCCACGCCACCAATTCCTAATAAATCATTCCAAGTAAATAAAACGGCAAGAAGCATTGCTGCAAAAACGGCTATTCTTCCTACGTTCACTTGCTGTCTTTCTCCGGCCTCTTTTTGAATGTATTTTTTATGTATATCCAACGTATAAATGGTAGAAATACTATTTACTTTACCAGCTAGGGAAGCTACAATTGCAGCTGTCAAGGCAGCAACAGATAGACCCTTTAAACCTGTTGGCAGAAAAGTAAGCACCGCTGAATAAGCCCCGTCTTTACCCCCTACTAATTGAGGTAAGTATCCTTTCGAATATAAAACATAAGCAGCAATACCAGGTAACATAACAATTACGGGCATCACTAATTTTAAAAGTCCTGCAAACAAAATTCCTGTACGGGCTGTTTGTAAATCGGCTCCCAATGCTCTTTGGGTAATGTATTGGTTACAACCCCAATAATTAAGGTTAATAATCCAGATACCAGCCAAATAGGACAATAAACCCGGAAAAGTAAGATACTTATTAATGTCGTTTTGAGAAGAGGTAGCAGTTGGTTTAGGTATGATCATTTTAAAATGCTCCGGAGCTTCCCTCATCAATACTTTAAACCCTGCTATGGCATCTGATCCCACGCCAAAATGCTCAGCAACGGTAGTCAAAGCGATGTATGAGGTAACCAATCCACCAATTATTAAAACTGCTACTTGAATTACGTCAGTATAAGCAACCACCTTCATACCTCCTAAAGATATCAGTAAGGCAAAAAGGGCAAGTCCTATCATTATAACGTGAAGGTATTCCCCACCAGCTATTCCATTTATGGCTACAGCCCCTAAATATAAGATAGAAGTTAAATTTACAAATACATATAAAAACAACCAAAAAACGGCCATAATTAAAGCGGTAGATTCATTATACCTCGTTTTCAAAAACTGAGGCATCGTGTATATTTTGTTTTTCAGATAAACAGGTATAAACCAAACGGCCACAATTATCAATGCTATGGCAGCAATCCACTCATAAGCTGCAACTGCGACTCCTAAGAAGAATCCTTCTCCACTCATTCCGATAAACTGCTCTGCAGATATATTAGAGGCAATCAAAGAGGCACCAATTGCCCACCATGTAAGTGTTCCTTCAGCAAGAAAGTAAGCTTTGGCATCATGTTCATTTTTTTGGCGTTTACGATAAATGGTATAGCCATAAGTGGATACCACAATAAAATAGATAATAAATACTGCGTAATCAGCGAAAGCAAGATTCTTGTTCATAGGTAATTGGTGTTTTAATAAAATTTCAAAATGTTATACTATTTCATAGGTTTTTTATTCATATTTTACATTGGCTGCTATAACAGATACAGCGCAATGCAAAAACTTTTTATTGTATAATCTAATCCTTCTAAAAAATCGAAAAGTTTACGGAATCGGCCGGATGAAACATCACAATACAAAACCTCTTTCCTGCGTGTATTACAAATAACTTCCACAATTTGATTCTCACCTGGAATATTGACTATTATGGGATGAACCTAAATTATTGTATAACTAACCCTTATTACATTATAATTATTAATGATTATATATACAATATATTTTTCAAATATATTATTATTTGTTAAATTGACAATTATTTTATTGAATTATTTTTTTTTTTAGTTCATAATTTAAATGAATACCGTAAAAAAACAGAAATCAAATAACATTTTGCCAAAAACCATCATTATCATTATTCAATTTTGAATTTTATTGTGATAAATACAAAATTAAAAACTTACAATATATAGGAAATAGAATAAAAAAATGATGTAATCTCGGATTGATACTGTTTATTTTAAATTATTGATTTTGATTTACAACTGTGTATTTTCATGATGAACATCGGGAGCGATATCTCCTTGTGATTTACCCCACATTTCATATCCCCCATAATTTCTTGTATTTGATTTATATTCATCATTTATATGCTTGTCCCATTAAATACCAAGACGATATTTTGCACCTTTTTTAAACGCATAGAAACATAGATTTCATCAGTCCCGATAGCTATCGAGGATTAAATGTTTTTTTTGTCAATTTCATTTTTTCTATGTTTCTATGTGTTTTTTATCTTTAGGCGATTTTAGGGATAATCATTATTTTTTATTAGGTTTAATCACAAAACCATAGCTATATTCTTTGTTTTTCAATTGATATTGTTCGTGTGGCAATGCTCCCCAACTATTGTCACCACCCACGCCACGTTGTGCCAGATCGACGCAAACAATAACTTCTTTACGAGGGGTAATATTATTGGTATGACGGTATTTTTTTGTCAATCCCGGATCAAAATCTTCGGGATAGTTGTTCAAAGCGCTTACACATATTGGCTGCAAACCTTCTATTCGAATACCATTCCCTGAATTATTGGTGAGAGTCAGCCAACGAACATCAGTTTTGTAACCATTCTCTTGAGGACGGGTGTAAGGAACATATTGATCGGCTACTTTGCTATTGTATATTCCTGTCAAGGAAGCTGTGTTTCTGTCGACATAGTTTTCCCAGGGACCTCGTCCGTAATAGTCGAAATTATCCAACTCTTTATTGAGGGAGAATATCATTCCGAAGCGTGGCATTTCAGGTAATTGATTGGTTCCGGCCTTGTATGAAGCTAATACCGTTAAACTACCATCGGCATTCATCGTATAGGTGATGGTGTAGTCCGATGCTACATCGTTCAGGTATAGGTTTGCCACAACGCTTGTTTTGCCGGATTCTTCTTTTATCTCTATTTTATTCAGAGAAACGTTTTTACCGGCAGTTCTCCATACATTGCTTTTTACCTGCATATTGTTTCCAAAATCATTATCAGTTGGTGCACGCCAGAAATTAGGAATCGGCAATTGATTGAAAAAATGTTCACCTTTAGATTTGTATTGTTGGATCAGACCACTGTGCTTGCTTATTTCCACTTCAACACCGGCTGCGCTAAGGGTTATACGATCTTTATCTTCTTTCACGTTTGGAGTTTCACCTGCTTCGGCTGCCTTAGCAAAGTATCGGTCCTCCCCGATTTTAAACTGTTCACGTGCTACTTCAAAATTTTGAGGCAAAACCTCGCTACCAACCCGTGTGTAGGCGAAAATATTCAAAAGATATTCTACGCCGTCTTTTGCTGATAGTTTTGGCAGTTCAAGTTGAACTTGTTTTTTCGATTGTGGCGCAAGGCGTACATCAACAGTGCCTGTCTTGATAACCAACCCATTTTCCAGAACTTCGTATTTGAACAGGTACTTGTCAAGGTTTGTATAGCCAAATCCATTTTCCACCTGGATAAGTCCTTTTTTCAGATCAATCCCTGTGAACAGAATATTTTGATACACTTTTTTTACTTCAAAAGCACCTGGGTGTGGTATGCGGTCAGGCCAAACCAATCCGTTGTGATTGAAATTTTCGTCATTGGTGTAATTTTGGCTTCCCATATCTCCGCCATACGCCCAATATTTACGTCCTACTTCATCTGTCATCTGAATACCTTGATCCACCCAATCCCAAATAAATCCTCCCTGCATATTTTTGCTGCTGCGAATAATATCCCAGTATTCCTGGAAGTTCCCACTGCTATTACCCATGGCATGAGCGTATTCACACATAATAAACGGACGTTTCACATTTTCGCGATTCCCATATTCTTTCATATACGCTATACTCGGGTACATAGGACAAACCACATCTGTATTTTCATGTTCACCAGCTTGTTCAAATTGAACCAACCGTGTATTATCTCTTTCTTTTATCCATTTATACGTTTTCTTGAACACATCACCATTACTTGCCTCGTTTCCTAAAGACCAGATAATGACTGCAGGGAAATTTTTATCTCGTTCCACCAAACTGTATGTTCTGTCCAAATGGGCATTATCCCAAGCAGGATTATATGCCATGTTTTCTTTTCCATAACCCATTCCGTGACTTTCAATATTGGCTTCATCGACTAAAAACAATCCGTACTGATTGCAAAGTTTCACCCACATCAAGTTGTTTGGATAATGGCTGCATCGTACGGCATTAATATTTAATTGTTTCATCAGGCGGATGTCCTTCATCATGGTTTCTTTGTCCTGATAATGTCCATTTACGGGATTGTGCTCATGCATGTTTACGCCATGCACCATAATTCGAATACCATTGACTAACAATTGTCCATTTTTCAACTCCACCTTTCGGAAACCGACTTGAGTAGAAACCGTTTCAATAAACTTGCCGTTTTCATCTTTTAGCGTGAGTAATAATGTGTAAAGATTTGGCGTTTCGTTGCTCCATAATTTAGGTGCGGAAACATTTTGTTTGAAGGTGGTCGATTCAATGGCATTCGCTCCCAAATTTATTTTTATTGCTTTTGTAAAAACTTCCTTTCCGGATGCATCCACTAATTTAGCCTCTACTGTCTGGTTCTTTTTAACAGCCGAGTTCAAGTTTTTCAGCTTAATATCAACCGACAAACTTCCATTTTTATAGGAACCGTCAAGGTCGGGACGGGCAAAGAAGTCAGCGATTCGGGCATTGCCTGTACTGTAAAGATATACGTCGCGATCGATGCCTGATAAACGCCAAAAATCTTGATCTTCGAGGTAGGAACCATCACTCCAACGATATACTTCAACGGCTACCAAATTTTTACCTGGTTTTACGTATTTAGTTATATCGAATTCAGCCGGACTTTTAGTGTTTTCGGTGTAACCCACTTTTTCTCCATTTACCCAGATATACATGGCTGAAGTTCCCGCTTCGAAATGAAGGAAAACATGACGTTCGTTCCAGTTTGCCGGCAATTCGAAAGTACGGCGATATGAACCAACAGGATTATCGGCATGATCGATATAAGGCGGATTTTTAACAAATGGATAGGTAATATTGGTATAAATTGGAATTCCGTATCCTTTCAATTCCCAGTTTGAAGGCACGGAAATTTCTTTCCAATTGATTGTATTAAAGTCTGTTTTAAAGAAGTCTTTCGGGCGTTGATCAGGAGTTGGAGACCAAGAAAATTTCCAGTTTCCGTCCAAGTTCAGAAACCAGGGAGAACGTGTGTAGTCATCGGCAATGGCAGATGATGCATCGGCATAAGGAAGAAAGGCTGCACGAGCCGGCTCACGATTAATCTGAAAAACTGCTGGGTTTTCCCAATCGTTGACAACAGGCTTATCTTGTGCAAAAACAACGGAAAAAATACTTGCAAGAACGCAAGTTAAAATTATTTTTTTCTTCATGGATAATGATTGTTTTATAGTGAAAGTATCACTATTATTATTAAATAATTAATTAAACTCAACTACATCGGTAAATGTAGATTGTGAACGTATTTCAAACTGATTAATCCTTTTGGATTCTATCTCGATGTCATAATCAAGCCCCATTGCGTTTATCTTCCCCATCATTAAATCAAGTCGTCAGGAAATTTTCCTTTTGACCACCATTTTCACAATTAAAACCTGCCTTTATTCTTTTACAATTCTCTGTTCCCAAAACTGGGACGCTATCAATTTATGATTGATTAATTGTTTTTATTGATAATTTATAATGTTGATCTGATTGCTCTTTTAAAATAGAAGCACTTTTTTCTGGAGTGATATCTCTTTGCGATTCACCCATCATTTCATAGCCCACCATGAATTTTTTCACGGTAGCCGAACGCAATAATGGTGGATAAAAATGCATGTGAAATTGCCATTCCGGATGCGGGTTTCCATCAGTTGGCGTTTGATGAATTCCTGACGAATAAGGGAATGAGGTTTTAAAAAGATTGTCGTATTTAGTTGTCAATTGTTTTAAAATTGTTGCAAAAGCGGTCGTTTCTTCCTCGGTTAAATCAGTGATTTTTCCGAAATGACGCTTGCTGATAATCATCGTTTCATAAGGCCAAATCGCCCAAAAAGGAACAAGCGCCACAAAATGATTGTTCTCGATTACGATTCTTTCGTTCAACTTCAATTCTTCCTGTAAATAATCCTGCAAAAGGTTACTTTGGTGTTTATCGTAATACGCTTTTAGGTTGTTTTGGGTTTTCTCCACTTCGGTTGGCAAGGAAGATTGTGCCCAAATTTGTCCGTGTGGATGTGGATTGCTGCACCCCATAACGCTTCCTTTATTTTCAAAAATCTGAACATGATTGATATAATCTATTTTGCCCAAATTTATATATTCTTTTTGCCAGGAATGAATGATATTTTCTATGGCTTCAACAGGCATTTCGGGCAGTGTAAGGTTGTGTTTTGGCGAAAAGCAAACCACTCTTGAAATACCTCTTTCAGGTTGTGCCTTGAAAAAAGTCTCTTTTTTATTGTCTTCAAAAACGATTTCTTCTTGCTTCAAAGCGGCGAAATCATTTTCAAAAACAAAACAATTTTCATACTCTGGATTCTTCAATCCGCTGGTACGAACGTTTCCCGGACACAGATAACAAGTTGGGTCGTATTCAGGCAATTCATCCGAATGCACGGTTTCATTTTGCCCTTGCCAAGGACGTTTGGAGCGGTGCGGAGAAACCAAAACCCATTCGTTGATTAACGGATTGTAGCGTCTGTGCGGGTCTTCGTTGATGTCGAAATTTTTCATTTAATTAGCGGTGTAAAGTGATGTACCGTTTCCGATTTTAACATCATAATTTTTTAATTCTATTCCAAATGCATCAAAATAAAGCGCGGAAAGTCTTTTTTTGAGGTCTTCTTCGTGGCCTTTTTTTACCAAATTGATCGTGCAACCTCCAAAACCACCACCCATTAATCTGGAACCAATTACGGATTTCTCCATTTTTACCGTATTGACCAGCATGTCTAATTCGGCACAACTTACTTCATATTCGGATGATAAACCTTCGTGAGTTTCTAACATTAGTTGTCCTAAAACTTCAATATTCCCATTGTCCAATGCCTCACAAGCCTTAATTACTCTTCCAATTTCTTTTACTACAAAATGACTTCTTTTAAAGACATCTTCGCTCATTTTGTCTTTTAAACTTAAAACCTGACTCTCATTACAATCTCTAAAGCTATTGATTTCCGGAAAATTATTTCTGATTATTGCCAATCCTTCTTCGCATTCTTCCCGTCTTTTATTATAGGCCGATGTAAACAGCGAATGTTTCACATTGCTATCGAATAAAATTAAGGAATATTCACTGAAATTGGCGTCATGGTATTCAAATTCCAATGTCCTGCAATCAATTTTTATCACTTTATTTTCCAAACCAAAAACGCTCGAAAACTGATCCATTATACCACAATTAATACCAACCCAATGTTCTGCTTTTTGTCCCATTAATGCAATATCCAATGGTTTTATATTCAAATTAAAAAGTTCATTAATCCCAAATAAAAAACCACATTCTAAAGCTGCCGATGAAGACAAACCGGAACCAACAGGAATATTACTGCTAAAAACACAATTAAAACCTTCAAAAGAAAAGCCGTTAATTTTCAATTGATTGATAACGCCACGTAAATAATTTGTCCAAACTTTTTCATTCAGCTGCATCGTATCCGCCAAATCAATTTCAAATTCATCATCAAGGTCTATTGCCATTATTTTAGATTGATTTGAATTGTTTTTTTCGAAAGCAAAACAAATAATTTTGTCAATTGCCGCAGGCAAAACAAATCCGTCGTTGTAATCGATATGTTCGCCAATGATGTTAATTCTCCCCGGCGAAAGCACTATTTTTTCTGGAGATGAACCAAAAGTTGTTTGAAAAAAAGTTGTCGTTTTTTTAATTAATATGTCATTCATTATTTTAAAATTAAAAGGGTATTAGTTTGTAATTTTTCTGATGTGGCAGTGATTTTTATTGGATTTTTTAAATCCCGTGTTTTAAGAACAATAGTTGCAATTCCGGCTTCCGCTTTCACTGGATTTTCACCAATTAACTCCGCATTTCCTTCATTCAAAGTAAAAGTCACTTCATTATTTGCGGTTGGAATTATGGTTCCGTTGTTGTCCGTAATTTTTGCATAAACAAAAACCATATCCGGAAAATCAGGATTGATGATTTTTGAAGAACTATCATAACTCAACTCAATTTTGGTAGCATTTTCCGGAGATTTAACAACGTTTGTGGCTGCCTTTTCTCCATTGATAAAACCTTCGGCTCGTAAAGTTCCTGAAATAAATTGGGCTAATTTAAAAACAAATGGCGGATGATTTAAAGAATCGTTGCTTTTATTTAAATCAGGTTTCTTTTTCGAAACTAAAACGTCATTTAAATACAACGCAACTTCATCGCAATTGCTGTAAACGGTCACATTCAACGGCGAATTTTCGGTCCAATAATTAGCAATATGCACCATTGGCCCAGAAACCAATTTTTTATCTAAAACCACATTCGCATCGCGTTGGCTTTGGTAAAAATAATAGGCAAATTTCGGAATCCTGAAAATATCGCTTATTCCTGAACTTTCCAAATCAGGGCTGTAACCACGATTGTAATCAAACATTACCCAGTTGGCCTCGCCAATGGTTTGCGCTCCTTTTCTGTTAGAATTTGCCGCTTCCTGAAAATTAAATGCCTGTTGCAACAATCGTTTTTCGCCATTGCTTCGCAACTGACGCGAAGTTCTTTCGTCTTCTTTCAAATTCGAAAATTCTTTTTGATTGAAGCCTGCATTTTGGGCATAATATTCCCAATCACCATATTCGGCGATGAGAATTTTTCTGTCTCCTTTGTTGTATTTTGTCCAATAATCCGGCGCCTTTGCGTGCTGGCGTGCTGGAATAAAAATATCGTAAGCCTCGTTATCAATCCAGCTTGCGCTGTAATTATTCTTGAAAGGCAACTCTTCTTTTAAAGTTTTGGTGGCTTCTTTCATAAAACTGTCACTCATGCCCGTTTCATTTAGAGAAGCTTCCCAAAAAATAATGCTCGGATGATTTCGGTCTCTTCGTGCCATTTCCCGAATGTTTTCGAACGCATTTTTTTGGAACGTTTCATTGCCAAAAAACTGCCAACCAGGCAAACTATTCATGACCAAAATCCCCAATTCGTCACACGCATTTAGGAAAGCTTCGGCATGCGGATAATGGGATAATCTCACGAAATCAAAACCTGCATTTTTGATTTTCACGGCATCGCGATATTGTGCTTCATCGGAAATGGCGTACCCTAAATACGGATATTCCTGATGTTCGTTCGTTCCTGTTATGTATAATTTTTCATCGTTGAGATAATAACCATCGCTCTTTATTTCTGATTTTCTGATACCGATTTTTTCAGAATAACTGTCAATAATTTGATTATTCGAAATTACCTCAACTTCTAAATTGTATAAGTTTGGCTTGTTTATTGACCATAATTTCGGATTTATCACTGAAATATTCTGCGTAATTTCTTTCTCGTCATTAGGATTTATGGTAAAATCACCTGATTTGTATTCTAGTTTTTCGCCGTCTCTATCAGTTAAAATAAATTTCAAATAGGCTTTCTTTTCAACAACAAATTCGTTTTTTAAATGAACTTGAACCGTTCCTTCCGCCTTGTCTTTATTGATATTGTCAAAATTCACAAAAATACCGCCACTTGCTTTTTTGTTGGCATTTACGGCATTGGTAATGTAAAATTTTTGGGTTGTAACCAAATAAACATTTCGATAAATTCCACCGTAATAATTAAAATCTAAATCCTTCAAAGGCTTTCCTGGAAGAAATTCCGGATTGTCTTCATTATTAACTTTGACTTTAATGATATTTTCCTTTTTTGAATGTAGAAAAGCGGTAACATCCACCGTAAAAGGCAAATATCCGCCTTTATGATTGGCTACTTTTTGGTTGTTGATCCAAACATCGGCTTCTTGCATCACACCTTCAAAATAAAGGAAGACTTTCTTGTTTTTAGAATTGGCAACTTTGAACTTTTTTTGATACCAAGAAGTCCCTTGAAACTGTTTGATAACCACCAAAGGTTCGATTTTATCCGTATGTGGAATAGTGATGTTCTCCCAATTAGAATTTACTTCTACTCTTTTGAATTCCCAATCCCCACCGAAATTGACTTTCGTTCTGGATTGTGAATTGACTTTTCCAAAAGAAAATAGTAGTACTAAAAAAAGGATATTTCTTAAAATGAATTTCATTGTTTTTTTGTAATTTAATTTTTAAAAGCATCTAATGCTGGTGAAGGTTTTCCGTCAGATTGCCAAGCATTCAATTGATAGCCGCTCCAACTTTTTTCGCCTTCGGGTTCCCAATAAATCACGCCAAGTCCTTTGTTATTTGGAACCGCTTTTACAGCATTTATAACTGCAACCAACATATCTTTGGTGTTTTGTACCAAAGTGTAATCGCCTCCAACTTCTACAACCATCACTTCTTTTCCGTATCTTGAAGCCATATCTTTTAGATTATTTCCCAAGTCGGCAATCGTGGCCGTGTAATCGCTTTTTATCCAATACGGATAATAGGACATTCCAATTACGTCATATTTTACATTGTTGGCTTTGGCATTGTCAAAAAACCATCTGAATTTAGAATTGTCGTTACCTTGGTCGATATGAACGATTACTTTGATATCTGAATTTATAGCTTTTGTAGCCTCATATCCTTTGTTTAATAATTGAGCTAGTTGGCTAAAATTAGAAGAGCTCCCTTCCGGCCACAACATTCCTCCCGGAATTTCATTGCCAATTTGCACCCACTCGGGAGTTACGCCCGCTGATTTTAGCGCACTCAACACATCAAAAGTATGATTGTAAACATCATTCAATAATTCTGAAAAAGTATGATTTGTCCAAGCGGCAGGTTTTGTTTGTTTACCCGGATCTGCCCAAGAATCACTATAATGAAAATCAATCATGATGCGCATTCCCATGTTTTTAGCTCGCAATGCCATGGCTACCGTTTCGGCTTTACTGCAATGTCCACTTGCTTTATCGTTTGAAGGATTTACCCAAACGCGAAGGCGAATCGTATTAATCCCTCTATCTTTCAGCAATTGCAAACAATCCTTTTGTGTGCCGTCAGTATCATAAAATTTATATCCCGTGGCTTCCATTTGCGATAACCATCCCACATCAGCCCCTTTTGCAAATGCAACCGCCATTGGTGTTGTTTCAGGGGTTTGAGCTTTACTGCATGAAGAAAAAATCAATGACAATAAAAGCACCAACGACAATAAGGTTCTTGTTTTTTTCATGATATTAATACATTTCAAATTTAAAAGTTGTTTTGTGCGAATAGGTTTCTCCTTTTTTCAAAACAGCGTTCGGGAAATGACTGTGATTGGGTGCGTCAGGAAAATTCTGAGTTTCGAAACAAATGCCACTCAAAGAATGATAATTTGCATTTTCCTTGCCTTTTATAATATCAAAACAATTACCTCCCACATATATATGAACCGCCGGCCGATCCGTATAAACCGACATTTTCAGATTGTTATTTTTACTGAAAAACGATGCTGCTAGTTTGTTCTCTTTATTTAAAATATAGGTATTGTCAATTTTTGAAGGACATTTTTTTGGCAAACCAAAATCAAACGAGTGATTGTACAAATCAACTAATTTTCCCGTTGGAATATTTTCATTGCTAGTTTCCAATATTTTTATTGAATTCACAAATAGCTCTTGATCAGAAACAGTTGAATTATGACCATTGAGGTTGAAATAACTATGATGGGTTAAGTTTACGACAGTATCTTCAGTTGTCATTGCTTTGTAGTCAATAATTAATTCGTTTTCTTCGGACAAAGTATAGGTCAGTTCCACTGTTAAATCTCCTGGATAATTTTCTTCCTTATCAGGACTAAAATAGGTTAAAGTTATTGATGGATTTTTATCATAATTTACATTTTTAACTTTCCAGACCTTTTGACTAAAACCGGCATTCCCACCGTGAAGCGAATGATTATTGTTGTTCTTATTCAAATGAAAGGTTTCATTGTTCAAACTAAAAGTACCATTATTGATACGACCCGCAAATCTGCCAACGGTTGCTCCAAAATAAGGTGCGCTTTCTAAATCGAATGATTTTAAGTACAATTCTAAATTGTCAAACCCCAAAACAACATCTACAATTTCACCATTCTTTAATGGTATTTTCAATGCCGTAATGGTAGCCCCATAATTGATAATTTTTAATCGCATTCCGTTTTTATTGGTTAATTCATAAGAATGAATAGCTTCTCCATCAGGCATTAAACCAAATAATTTCGCTGTGGAACCAGTTGTAAAATGTGATATGTGTTTTATTTCCATTGCTTTTTTATCAAAAACGAAATTCAAAATTATACTGTTTTTATATTTTTACATACCAGTACCTACCAGTTATTTTGTGTATCTTGCAAAAAAATATTTTTTTATGAAAATTATTTCAATTCAAAACAATTTTGGCATACCAAAATACAAGCAAATTATCCTATCTATTGAAAAGGCAATTGAAGATGAAAAGTTAAAAAAAGACGAAAGATTGCCATCAATAAACAAAGTCTGCATGGAGTTTTCTTTGTCACGTGATACCGTTTTGCAGGCCTATGAAGAATTAAAAAAGAGAGGTATTATTTATGCTATTCTCGGCAAAGGCTACTATATAAAAAGCATTGAAGTCACCATAAAACAAAGGATATTTTTACTTTTTGAGGAGTTGAATATTTTCAAGGAAGACCTTTACAATTCGTTTTTGGAAAGCATTGGAAAAAATGTCCAAGTAGATATTTTCTTCCATCATTTTAATATTCAGGTTTTTCAAAAATTGATAAATGACAGCAATGGAAATTATACAAAATACATCATAATGCCAACCAATTTAGCCGAAGCCGCTTCGATTATAAAAACCCTACCGGTGAATGAAGTTTATATATTAGACCAAACAAATTCGGAACTTAAAACCTTTCCCGCAGTTTATCAAAATCACAAGAAAGATATTTATGACGCTTTATTAAAAGGAAAATCTAAATTATTTAAATATAAAAAACTGATTTTGATCTTTCCTGGATTTAGGGAACCCCTAGGGATGAAAGAAGGATTCGAAAAATTTTGCATTGATTTTTTAATAGAATATGAAATTATTACAGAGTTTACCAACAGAGAAATAAAAATAGGAGAAATATATATCATACCAAATGACAGGGATTTAGTAAGTGTAATCGAAAAATCGAAACTTCAAAATCTAAAACTAGGTCAAGACTTTGGAATTATTTCTTACAACGAAACACCATTAAAAAAAGTGGTAGAAAATGGCATTACCACTATTTCTACTGATTTTGAAGCAATGGGAAAAATATTGGCAAAAATGATATTGAATGGAAAGAAAGAGCAAATAGAAAATAAATGTTCCTTGATTATCCGGAATTCATTGTGATAAATCAAGGTGTTTAATTTGTGTTTAAGCTGTTCAAATATTTATGTTCTAACAAATTCTTGGCAACTGTTCCCCAATTAACGGACTCACTACCCTTTTGCCCCCAAAGGCACTTTCCAGAATAATTTTAGCTTTCACATCATTGGTTATTTTGCCGATTATGGATGGGTTTTGACCCAATGATTGCAAGATTTCCATTATTTCATTCTCGACAGATTTCGAAACTATGCAGGCAAAAACCCCTTCGTTTGCAACATATAATGGATCAAGCCCAAGAATTTCGCAAGCACTTCGCACCTGACTTTCGACAAGAATTTTTTCGTCTTCCAGAAGCATTCCGAGATTGCTTTCAGTCGTAATTTCGTGCAATACCGATGCTAATCCACCGCGAGTGGCATCTCTCAAAAAATGAATATCTTCTCCACATTTGTCCATCAACGACTCGACAATTTTATTTAGATTGGTCGTATCACTGAGAATTTCGCTTTCAAACTGTAACCCTTCTCTTTCAGACATTATCGCCATTCCGTGAGAAGCTATTGGCATATTAACTATTATTGAATCTCCGGATTGTATCCTGTCGATTCTAATATTGGCGTTTTCGTGCAAAACACCAATTCCTGAAGTATTGATATAAATCTTGTCTCCTTTCCCTTTCTCAACCACTTTAGTATCTCCGGTCACAATAAATACGTTTGCCTTGTCGGCAGTTTTCCTGATAGATTTGATGATTTCGGTAAATTCTTCGATTCCAAATCCTTCTTCAATAATAAAAGACAAGGATAAATATTTGGGAATTGCACCACACATTGATAAATCATTTACGGTTCCATTAACGGCTAATTCGCCGATATTCCCACCTTTAAAAAAAATTGGACTAATCACGTAACTATCGGTGGTAAAAGCTAATTTCCCTTGTATATCAAGAAAGGCTCCATCATGCCTTACATTCAGAATTGGATTATTCAAATGTTTAAAAATTACTTCATTCAAAAGCCTTGTCGTATGTTCACCGCCGCTCCCGTGATGCAGATTTATTTTTTCTTTGTTGTCCTGAAGGTTTTGCATTAAATAGTATTATTTTTAAAAAAACAGTTAAATTCCTTCCCCCATTTGCTTTAATACTGACATTGTGGCCCTGGCCTCTTCTTCATTTATTATTCCAATGGCGGCTCCAACATGCACTAATAAATAATCGCCAATTTTAGCTTCTGGAACCAAAGCCAGATTCACTTCCTTTATAACTCCTTCGAATGATACGCTGCCAATTCTAAATGTTTCATCCAGTTCTGATATGACTTTTTCTAATTTTCCCGGTATGGCTAAACACATATTGTTATGATTTTAATGATTTTTTTAAAAAATTATACCAAGTTTCCATTCCTTCCCCGGTGTATGCAGAAACTTCGAAAAACTCAAGATTGGGATTCACCTTTTTTGCATACTCTTTCAACTTTTCCATATCAAATTTGAGATAAGGCAATAAGTCAATTTTATTGATGATGCACACTTGTGAACCGTAAAACATGTCGGGATATTTTATGGGTTTATCCTCTCCTTCGGTGATTGAAATAATGACAACTCTTATGTTTTCACCCAAATCAAACATGGCAGGACAAACTAAATTTCCAACATTTTCTATCATCATCAAAGAACCGTCTTTTGGCGAAAGTTCCTTGACTGCTTTTGCAATCATTTCGCTATCAAGGTGACAACCTTTGCCTGTATTGATTTGTATCACGGGAACTTTGAGAGCCGCAATCCTATCGGCATCATTTGTTGTTTGCTGGTCGCCTTCGATGACGTTAAACGAAATTTCGTTTTTCAAGTCGGCAATGGTTCGTTCCAGCAATGATGTTTTTCCGGAACCTGGGGAGCTGACTAAATTGATGGCAAATATATTCTTGGCTTCAAAATAGCCTTTATTTCTTTCGGCCAACAAATCATTTTTGTGCAAAATCTCTTTTTCCAAATTGATTTCTCTGGCATTTTGATGATCGTCATGATGATGTTCATGGGTATGACTATGGTCATGATCGTGGTCATGACTGTGGCTATGGTCATGATGTTCTTGTCCATGGTAGTGCGTATGAGAATGTTGAATGGCTTTACCATCCACTTTTATGATTCTAGCTCCGTTTCCATCTGAGTTGCATCCACAAGTTACACACATAGCATTATTATTAGTTTATTATTAATTTCTTGATTTTTAATTCTTTACCGGAAATAATGTTTTTGAACGGGCTATTGCACTTTGGGCAGGAATCGTAAATTTTTCCCAATCTATATTCCATATCACACTCGGCACATTTTGCCCTTCCTTCAGGTTCAGTAATTATTACTTTTGAATCTTGCAAAACAGTGCCATTGGCGCTAAGTTCCCAAACAAAATTTAAAGATTGTATCTCTACTCCCGAAAGTTTGCCAATTTCTAAATATATCTCCAAAACCTTTACTCCACCACCATTTTCCACCTCCTTTTCGGCAGTTTTAATAATAGAAGTTACAATAGATAATTCATGCATACCATTTCAATTCATAAAGACAATAAAACTATTTTTTCGATACTAAAAAATTCTATCTAGACAAATATAGTAAAATTATTACGACATCTATATTGTTAAATAATTATTAAATTCACAAAATAAATTGCCTTTTATTGAGTCTCATTCTAAATATTATTATGTAGTAAAAGTTATAATAATAATATGTAAATTTATAGGATATTTAAAAAAAATGTATTATGGGACAAGAAATCAAAACAAATGAAACTTATTATGAAAGTATCATCAGACAAGGATACAATCGAAGAGACTTTCTAAAGTTTGTTGCATTTATTGGAGCCTACATGGGTGTAGAATCATCTACATTAGCTCAAATCGCAAAATCATTATCAACAAAACCACGATTACCGGTAATTTGGGAACATTTCCAAGAATGTACGTGTTGTAGCGAATCATTTATTCGTTCTGATCACCCTATTGTTGCCGACATTATTTTGGATAAAATTTCCCTTGATTACACACTAACTTTAATGGCCGCTTCCGGACATCAAGCTGAGGCAGCCAAGAAAGCCACAATGGATAAATATAAAGGTGAATATATCCTTTGTGTTGAAGGCTCTGTTCCTTTAGGCGACGATGGAAATTATTGTTGCATTGCGGGTAGAAGCGCAATCGATATATTAAAAGAATCTGCTGCTGGCGCCAAAGCCATAATTGCTTGGGGAAGCTGCGCAACATCAGGTTGCGTTCAAGCTGCAAAACCAAATCCAACTGGGGCTGTGCCAATTGACCAAATAATTACCGACAAACCCATCATAAATGTTCCCGGCTGTCCACCAATTGGTGAAGTTATGGCAGGAATTATTGTTCACGTTGTCGCTTTTGAAAGACTTCCTGAACTTGATGGAGCCGGAAGACCCAAAGCTTTCTACTCCAAAAGAGTACATGACAGCTGCTACAGAAGAGCCTATTTTGATGCGGGTCTTTTTGTAGAACACTTTGATGACGAAAATGCCAAAAAAGGATATTGTCTGTACAAAGTAGGATGTAAAGGACCAACCACTTACAATGCCTGTGGTAATATCAAATGGAACGGTGGCGTTAGCTATCCAATTCAGTCAGGACATGGTTGCTTAGGTTGCAGTGCCAAAGGTTTCTGGGATGCAGGAAGTTTCTATTCTCGTGACCTCGCAACTGGAGGCGGAATCGAAAGTGATTCAGATACTTTAGGAAAAGTGGCTCTTGGGGCAGTTGCTGCCGGAATTGGTGCTCATGCCATTTTATCTAATGTTTCTAAAAGAAAAGAATTAGACAGAAGAATTGCAGAAGGCGAAAAAGTGGAATCAAAAATAAAAGATTAATAAACCAATAAATAAAATAAAATGGCAGAAAGAATCGTAGTTGACCCAATTACAAGAATAGAAGGACATTTAAGAGCCGAAGTCGAAATTTCTGACGGAACGATAAAAGAAGCTTTTTTGTCCGCTACAATGGTTAGAGGTCTAGAAAATATTGTTAAAGGTAGAAATCCTAAGGATGTTTGGGCCTTTGTTCAAAGATCTTGCGGAGTTTGTACCGCTGTTCACGCGACGGCATCCGTTAGAACCGTAGAAGATGCCTTGGGAATTGTGGTTCCGCCAAATGCCGAAATGGTTAGAAACATAATGACCGGATCGTTATATATTCATGATCACGTGATCCACTTTTATCATCTTCACGCCTTTGATTGGGTTGATGTTGTAAGCGGGTTAAGCGCTGATCCAGTGAAAACTTCACAATTGGCACAAAGCATTTCAAAATGGCCAAAAAGCTCGCCCGGTTATTTCTCTGATTTACAAAAAAGATTGAAAAAATTTGTTGAAAGCGGCCAGTTAGGTATTTTTGCCAATGGTTATTGGGGTCACCCAGCAATGAAATTGCCGCCAGAAGCCAATTTAATGGCCACTGCACATTATTTGGAAGCATTGGAATGGCAAAAAGAAATAGTGAAAGTACACGCCATCTTTGGTGGAAAAAATCCACATCCTAATTTCTTGGTTGGCGGTATGGCTTGTGCCATCAATCTTGATGATGCCAGCGGACTCAATGCCGAAAGATTGGCAATGGTTCAAAAATTGTTGATCCAGGGTAAAGAGTTCATAGAACAGGTATATTTGCCTGACGTATTGGCAATTGCAGGCTTCTACAAAGACTGGGCGGCAATAGGCAGTTTTAATAATTTTATGAGTTTTGGAGATTTTCCAATGCAAGGCTACAATAATACGAATATCAATACTTTCAAATTCCCGTCGGGAGTAATACTTGACAAGGATTTATCAAAAGTTCACGATCTTGACTTGAGAAATCTTAAAACAGTTGAAGAATATGTAAATAATTCTTGGTATGATTATTCAGGAGACGGAAACGCGGGTAAACACCCTTGGGTTGGTGAAACCAACATCAATTATACAGGGCCAAAACCTCCTTACACCCATCTTGATGTGGATAAAAAATACAGTTTTATCAAAACTCCAAGATGGAAAGGTCATGCGATGGAAGTGGGTCCTTTGGCAAGAACCTTGATTGGTTATGCTTCGGGAAGACCCGAGTACAAAGAAATAGTTGATGCAACACTTTCTAAACTGCAGGTTCCTGCCGGGGCACTTTTCTCTACTTTGGGAAGAACAGCAGCAAGAGCTTTAGAAACACAATTAGTTGCAGGCTGGAATCTTGAATTTTTTGACACCCTAATCAGCAACATCAAAAATGGTGATACCAGAATGTCCAATATGGAAAAATGGGAAATCTCATCTTGGCCTTCAGAAGCTAAAGGTGTTGGTTTAGTTGAAGCTCCTAGAGGCTCATTGAGCCACTGGATTATTATCAAAGATGGCAAAACCGAAAACTACCAACAAGTGGTGCCGTCTACATGGAATGCTTCACCGAGAGATCCAAAAGGACAAAGATCTCCTTACGAAAGTGCTTTGATGGGCACTCCGGTTGCTAATTCAGAATTACCATTAGAAATTATTAGAACCATCCATTCTTACGATCCTTGTATTGCTTGTGCAGTGCATTTGTATGACGAGAAAGGCGAAATCATTAAAGAAATGAATGATCTTTCTATTTGTAATGTCTAAATAACCCCTTAATAAATATTTTATGTCAATACAAGATTTTAAAAGAGCCTATGTTTGGCAATTGCCGGTCAGGATATTTCATTGGGTTAATGCATTAGCAATAACAGTCTTAATCATCACTGGATTAATGATATCCCATCCTCCAGGAATAATTTCCGGAAATGAAGCTTCCTCCCAGTTTTGGTTTGGGTATATTCGTGAAATTCATTTTATGAGTGCTTATTTAATGGTGGCGGTTTTAATTATGAGAGTGTATTGGGCTTTTAAAGGCAATAAATATGCTAACCGGAAAGTATTTGTTCCATTCAATAAAGAAGGACTTTCAAATGGTTGGTATACATTAAAATATGATATTTTCCTCCAAAATGAAAAAAGATATAACTATAAAAAAAGCATACACGTGGGACATAATAATATAGCCGCTGTTTCCTATTTAGTTATGTTTATTCTGGCAATTGTTATGATTATTACTGGTTTTGGTTTGTATTCAGCTAACTCAACTTGGTTTTTACCAAAAATGTTTGCTTGGGTACCCGAGTTTCTAGGTGGTGATATGAATACTAGAGTTTTGCACCATTTAACAATGTGGGGATTCATTTTGTTTGTGTTAATTCATGTGTACCTTGTTCTTTATCATGATTGGTTAGAAGGACGGGGCGAAGCATCAGCGATGATAAGTGGTTATAAATTTGTAAGAGCAGAAAGAATCAAGAAAGAGGCAGAAAAAAAATAAATGAATAAATTGATTTATAAAAATTCCCTAAAAATAACAGGGAATTTTTTTAATAGTTTAAAAAATATACAAATGGCTGAAGAATTATTCCCACACGTATCCGATGGATTTCACAATAATGGCAATAAAATATTACTATTGGGAATTGGCAATTATTTAATGGGAGATGAAGGAGTTGGAGTTCATTTTGTCAACACTATTGACGAATCTGAATTTCCTAAAAACATCACTTTTATGGATGGTGGAACAGGCGGATTCCTACTTATCCCCTATCTTGAAAGTCATTCTGTTGCCATTATTATTGATGCAACAATGGACGGAAAAGAAGCTGGAACTGTCACTCTTTTGAAACCAAAATTTTCGAATGATTTCCCTCTATCATTGAGCGGACATAATTTTGGATTAAAAGATATGGTCGAAATACTAACTATGTTCGGTCGAATGCCAGACATCTACCTTTACACCGTTTCAATAGACAATATGGATCCTATGGTTACCGAGTTATCTCCCAAAGTACAAGCTTCATTGTCCAATGTAAAAAGTAAAATACTGGATTTACTAGAAGAATTAAAAACAAAAAATAGCATTCTACTTGAGTCCTGATACTTTTGAAATAGTAATTTCCGGAAGAGTTCAGGGAGTCGGATTCAGACCTTTTATTTATAATTTGGCAACAAAATATAATATAAAAGGTTTTGTAACCAATAACGAAAAAGGCGTTTTAATCAATGCCGTGTCGGATGACAACAATATTGACGCTTTTTACAACCAAATATTTATTCAAAAACCGGTAAGTTCCGAGATTACTTCTTCTCAAATAAAAAAAATTCCTTCAATAGAAAAATTGGATGGTTTTTGCATAAAACCCACAGCTCCTAACCTACTTATTGACATTCCATTAACTCCGGATTTTGCCATTTGTGAAAGCTGTTCAGCGGAAATGCTAGATCCTAAAAATCCAAGATATTATTATCCATTCATAACTTGCACGCAATGCGGACCAAGATATACTATAACCAAAAAATTCCCATTTGAAAGAACAAACACAAGCATTGATGAATTCATTATGTGCGAAAATTGTTTGCAGGAATATAAAAATAGCGATACTATTCGATTTCATTCTCAAACAAACTCTTGTCCCAATTGTGGAATTACTTTAAAATTAACAACCAATTCAGGAGAAATACTTTCAGAAACAAACACTGAAATATTCAAAATCATAGCCGAAAAACTAGCCTTAGGGAAAATAATCGCCTTAAAAAATACTGCAGGTTATGTATTAATTTGTGATGCCACCAATGAAGAAGCCGTAAAAGAATTAAGGATTAGAAAAAAAAGACCCACGAAACCATTTGCTGTTTTATTCAAAAACACGGAGTCAATAGAAAACTATCTAAAAATGAATCCTATCGAAAAGGATTTGCTGAATTCTACCGAAACTCCAATAGTAATTTTACCAATAAAAAACGTGTTGGATTTAGCCGTCAATCAAATTTCGCCCAATCTTGAAACTATCGGAGCAATGATTCCAAATTCAGGAACATTGAAATTGGTAATGGAAAATTTCGGAAAACCAATTATTGCCACAAGTGCTAATTTTCACGGTTCTCCGATATGTTCCAATGAAAAAGAAGCCACGAAAACATTAAAAGAAATCGCCGATTATTTTATCCACAATTCCTTGAATGTGCTCCATCCACAGGATGATTCGGTTATAAAATTCACGGAAAAACATTCCAAAAAAATAATCTTGAGACGTTCACGTGGTTTTGCTCCCAATTTTTTGCAATTCGATAAACCGAAATACAACCAAAAAATACTCTGTCTCGGCAGCGACTTGAAAAACACGATTACCATTTTGCCCAACAATAATTGTTATATAAGTGAATACATTGGCGATTTGGCAAATTATGACACTTATTTACGATTTGAAAAAACAATAGAAAACTACAGGAAAATATTCAGTTTTGAACCAGAAGTCCTATTATCTGACTCCCATCCAAAATATATAAGTTCAAATATTGAAGAAAGCTTCTTTAGTGAGGAAGATGATATTCATTTTCAAAAAATCCAGCACCACGAAGCCCATTTTGCGGCGATTCTTGGGGAGAAGAATTTGTGGCAATCCAAAGACAAAATTATGGGAATTGTATGGGATGGAATCGGTTATGGGAATAAAAACGAAATATGGGGCGGAGAATTTTTCGAATATCATAAAAACACCATCAATAGAATTGGCCACTTGGCTAATTTCCCTTGGATTCTTGGAGACAAAATGTCTAAAAATCCAAAAATTTCGGCTTTGTCCATCAGCGATTCAAATTTATATTTTAAAGACTATTTCGATGCTAATGAATGGAATATTTATTCGAAAGCAATTCAAAACTCAACGATTCAAACCTCGTCAATGGGACGATTATTTGATGCGGTGGGTTTTGTATTAGGATTTCACCAACAAATTTATTTTGAAGGCGAAGCGGCAATTTACTTGGAAAAAATAGCCCAAAAACAGTATTCAGCATCAAAAAGTGAACTTATCGATTATCTCGAAAATGAAAAAATAAGCAATAATATCATTCCAACTAAATTACTTTTTGACACAATAATTTCGGATAAAATTAATGGAATTTCAGTTGGAGAAATTGCCGTGAATTTTCATTACACACTAATTAAGAGTATTGAAAAAATTGCCGCAAACAATAAAATTCATACATTAGCATTCAGCGGTGGCGTATTTCAAAACTCGCTTCTTGTAGATATGATTATCGAATTTCTATCGAACGATTTTGAGGTACATTTACACGAAAACTTATCTCCAAACGACGAAAACATTTCTTTCGGGCAATTGAATTATTATCTTAATATTAAAAATTAATTTTAGAAAATATGAACATAAACGAATTGTTGGGAACTATAGGAAAAACAGATGAATCTGATAAAATATCCTATTCTGCCGGAGTGATTATGGCGCAAAGCCTGAAAGACATTGGTTTTGACGAGATAAAATATGATGATTATATCGAAGGTATGAAATCGGTTTTTAATGATTCTTATCCAAAAATAACCCAAAAAAGAGCCATCGATATATTTCAAAATTATGTGGTGCTACTTCAGGAAGATTTGAAAGATAAAAACGCTGAATTAGGCAAAAAATTCTTGGAGGAAAACGCTAAAAAAGAAGGCGTTATCACACTCGAAAGTGGTTTACAATTCGAAATTTTGGAACAAGGAACTGGAGAAATTCCAACTATTAACGATACCGTAAAAGTCATTTACGAAGGCACTTTATTAAACAAAGACGTTTTTGATTCGACCAAAGATAGCGGTGCAATAGAAATGAATGTAGCGCAAACCATTTTGGCTTGGCAAGAAGCTTTGCTATTGATGCCAGTTGGTTCACGTTGGAAATTATACATTCCGCATCATTTGGCTTATGGAGAATATGGTGCACAACCAATGATTCAGCCCAATACTACATTGATTTTTATCATCGAATTGATGGAGATAGTTTAATAATAACCCGTTGGGTGTAATTAGTTTTTGATGATAATTTTCGTCAGTTCGAGTGATCCCGCTTTTGGGCGGGATCGTATCGAGAACTAGAAAATTATTATTAAAAACGGTTCTCGATACATTTTTTGTTCCGTTTTACTGCACAAAAAACACTCACGCTGACGTTTTTAATAATTGCACCCAACGGGTTAATAATATTCTTTTGAGAAATTGATTATATATGAAATACCTAACCGAATACCGAAATCCAGAACTCGTAAAGCACTATTTATCTGAGATTAGCAAAATAGTTACTAAGCCTTGGAATATAATGGAAATTTGTGGCGGCCAAACCCATTCTTTGGTAAAAAATGGACTGTTAGATTTACTTCCCAAAGAAGTGAGAATGATTCACGGCCCGGGTTGTCCGGTTTGTGTTACTCCTATTTCGTTGATTGACAAGGCGATTGAACTATTAAAACAAGGCGTTATTGTTTGCTCTTTTGGCGATATGATTCGGGTTCCGGGTTCAACAAAAAGTTTGCTGCAAGCCAAGGCGGATGGTGGCGATTTGAGAATTTTATATTCCCCTCTCGAAGCGGTGAATATTGCTGCAGCAAATCCTGATAAAGAAGTGGTTTTCTTTGCAGTAGGTTTTGAAACTACCGCTCCAAGCAATGCACTTTCCGTGGTTCACGCTGATAAATTGGGCTTGAATAATTATTCTATTCTGGTTTCTCACGTTTTGGTTCCGCCGGCTATGGAAGCCATTTTATCGGATGAATTTTGCACCATCGACGCCTTTTTGGCTGCCGGTCACGTTTGCACGATTATGGGATTGGACGAATATTATCCCATTGCAGAAAAATATAAAATTCCGCTTGTTGTCACTGGATTTGAACCTGCCGACTTGGTACAGGGAATTTATCACGCCGTACTTCAATTAGAAAATGGCGACTATTTCGTTGACAATCAATACAAGCGTTTGGTAAAACCCGAAGGAAATCTAAGAGCCAAAGAAGTCATTTATGATGTTTTCGAAATTGGAGAACAAGAATGGCGAGGCATTGGGAAAATTCCCGAAAGCGGTTTTGTAATGACCGAAAAATATAAAAAATACGATGCCAATAGGAAGTTTTCCATCGAAGTAACTCATAGCGAAAAAGATAAAAACTGCATAGCGGGAGAAATCCTGAAAGGAATCAAAAAACCTCACGAATGCCCTGAATTCGGTAAAAATTGCAAGCCTTCAAATCCTCTTGGAGCGCCAATGGTTTCATCGGAAGGTGCTTGTGCGGCTTATTATCATTATTCCATTTAGAGATGATAGGATTTATAATAACGGCATATGCTGGACTGGAGCACGCTTTTGAAGCCGATCATTTATTGGCGGTAAATAGCTTGGTAACCAATAGAAATAATCTCAAAGAATCCGTGAAAGACGGCGTGTATTGGGGAATTGGCCACACACTTACCATTTTCGTGATAGTTGTTTTGATGATTGGTTTTAAAGTTAGTGTCAGCGAACACATTTTTAGTTATTTGGAAGCTACAGTTGGCTTAATGCTAGTTTTTTTGGGTATTTATCGCTTGTCAAAATTATTTAAAAAAAATACGCACACACACACTTATTCCCATAGTCACACTCTTTCCAATACTGATTCTGTTAGCCATTTGCATTCACACACTTACTCACATTCACATATAATTACCGCTTCAAATCACAGTCATCCCAATAAATCGAATAGTTTTAGCGCGGCTTTTGGAGTAGGTTTGGTTCACGGTTTGGCTGGAAGTGGTGCCTTGGTAGTTTTGGTGCTTTCGCAAATGAAAACCACGCTGGAAGGATTGTCATACATTTTAATTTTCGGTGCAGGTTCTATTATCGGAATGTTTATTGCCTCGGGTTTATTTAGTCTTCCTTATGGAAAATCAATACTGAAATCTCAAAAACTGCAAATTGGTTTGATAATTGTTTCTTCCCTGCTTTGCGTGTTTTATGGAAGTCACGTGATTTACGAAAATCTTTTCAGGATATAAATTCCCTCATCAAATAGAGTTATTTATTCATATCGCAATGCTTCTATTGGATTCATCCTTGAGGCTTTTAATGCTGGATAATACCCAAAAAACACCCCTGTGACAAAACATACCAAGAAGGAAAGAACAACCGATGATTCAGTAATTAAAGTTGGCCAATGTATAAAATAGGTTACCAATTTTGTTGCAGAAATCCCCAGTACCACTCCTATTACTCCTCCCGTAATACTGATCATAATGGCTTCAATTAAGAACTGCATCATGATATCAATTCCTCTTGCTCCAATAGCCATCCTCAACCCAATTTCTTTGGTGCGTTCG
Organism: Flavobacterium sp. UBA5153; assembly: GCA_002413745.1. Taxonomy (GTDB): domain Bacteria; phylum Bacteroidota; class Bacteroidia; order Flavobacteriales; family Flavobacteriaceae; genus Flavobacterium. The sequence continues at coordinate 64,709 of DHXP01000043.1, forward strand.
GTTACCGATACATACATGATGTTCATAATACCAATACCGCCAACTACCAGTGATATACCCGCAATAACAGCCAGCAATACCGTCAGTGTCTGACTTGTGGAAGTAAAGGTGCTAATCAATTCGGCCTGTGTTCTTACTGTAAAATCATCATCGGTTCCTTTTGGCAGTTTATGACTTGTTCTTAATATCTGTTGGATTTCTGAAGCTGCTTTATCTGTTGCGTTTTCATCAATAGCTGAGGCAAAAATACTTTGATAATATGTGGTGGACAGGATTCGTTTCTGTACCGTGCTAATTGGAGTAAGTATCACGTCATCCTGATCCTGACCGAAAGTATTCTCCCCTTTTTTACTCAATATACCGATTATTTTAAATGGAATTTTTTTAAAACGAATGTTTTTCCCCATGGCATCTCCACCATCGGGAAAGAGATTATTTAATATTGTTTGTCCTATCAGGCAAACTTTGGCAGCCGATTTTACGTCTTGATTTGTAAAAGGCGTACCTTCCTGCAAAGTCCAACCGCGGATGAATAAATATTCCGGATATACCCCCTGCATTGAGGTAGACCAGTTATAAGGACCATTAATGACCTGCCCTCGTGAAGTTACGTAAGGAGAAATGGCATTGATATAAACTGCTTGTTTTTGCAAAGCGACGACATCCTGCTCTGTAAGGGATTGAACACTGGTATTTTCCATTCTTGCTCCACCCATCACGTTGCTGCTTGGTCTTATCGTAATCATATTGCTGCCCATTCCTTTTATTTGGCTTTGGATGCTTTGTTTGGAACCTTGACCAATGGCAATCATTGAAATGACCGAAGCCACACCAATGATAATACCCAGCATAGTAAGAAAAGCCCGCAACTTATTCCGTTGAATTGCCCTCCAGGCTATGCGTAAAAGATTAGTTATTTTCATTTTGCTACAGTTATCAAATCAGGAATTGGTGGAAGGCTTTCTAAAACTTCTTTTGCATTTCGTACGTTCGTATTGACGCTGTCTTTTATAATCATCCCATCTCGAAGTGTAATGGTACGTTTGCTGAATGTGGCAATATCCGGTTCATGCGTTATAAAGACAATTGTTTTTCCGTGTACCTCATTAAGTTCCTGCATCAGCACCATAATCCCGTAAGAAGTTCTGGAATCAAGATTTCCGGTAGCTTCATCTGCAAGTATCATTACGGGGTCATTTACCAAAGCTCTTGCAATAGCCACCCGCTGTTGCTGTCCACCCGATAACTGACTCGGAAGATAATGAATTCGATCGGTGAGATTAACGGCTTCCAGTGCGCTCATGGCTTTTTCCCTGCGTTGTTTTGCAGAAATTTCAGGATTGTATAACAAAGGCAATTCCACATTTTCTATGGCTGATGTTCTTGCCAATAAATTATACGACTGGAAAATAAAACCCAGCTTTTTGTTGCGAAGTCTTGCCAGTTCATTTTTTGAAAGCGTGCTTACATTTGTTCCGTCAAGTAAGTAATCTCCCCCAGTGGGTTTGTCGAGACAACCCAATATGTTTAATAGGGTTGTTTTGCCCGAACCACTGCTGCCCATAATGGTTATGAATTCACCTGAGTTGATGGTGAAACTAACGTCGTTAAGTGCCTTAACGGTTTCATCTCCCATTCTGAATTCCCGTGTCAGGTTCTTTAAATCTACAATGACTGAACTCATTACTCCTTGGTTTTATTTCATTAATTTCTCGGCCTTCCGCTACCTCTTCTTGGCATTTGCGGCATAAAAGGACTCCGTTGTGCATTATCGGCATTGTTGTTGTTTTCACCTGTTACAACATTTGTTATCACCTCTTCATTTGGCGACAGCCCTTTTATTACTTTTACATAAGTATTATCATTCAGACCGATTGTTATTCTTTTCTCTGTTAGTGTATCGCCATTCTTTATCCATACAGTTGCTTTTTGGTTTGTTTCGTTTAGGTTATTCAATTTATTTGTACTGTCTGGTTGTTGGGTTTTCTTTTCTCCTTCTCTTTTTAGACCGGCAATATTTCTTTCCGCCTTTATGATTATATAATGGTTTAATAAAGTGGAATCAGGCTTGAAAGTCAAAGCCTTGGAGGGAATTAACAAAGCATTATCGTCTTGTTCTGTATAAATATAGATACTGGCTGTCATACCTGGTTTCAGTTTCATTGCTTCATTTTCAACATTTATTAGAGTGGGATAGGTTACAACATTTGCTGAAACTTTTGCGTGCAATAAAATTTCCTGAACAGTTCCTTCAAAAACATCGTTTGGAAAAGCATCTACCGTAAAAGTTACTTCTTGTCCTGACTTTACTTCGCCTATATCGGCTTCGTCTACAGCCGCACGAACCTGCATTTTGGTAAGGTCTTTTGCAATGACAAATAATGTAGGCGCATTAAAACTGGAAGCAATAGTCTGTCCGGCACTCACATTCCTGTTAAGCACTACCCCATCGATAGGGGAATAAATATCGGTATAGGAAAGATTCTTATTAATAACTTTCAATTGTGCAACTGAATTATCTACGGCAGCTTTGGCACTTTGAATTTGATTTAGCGCCAGCTGATAATCTGCTTTACTGATGGCTCCCAAGTTGAATAATTGGTTTTGTCGTTCAAAATTACTCTGCTGAAAATTCAGGTTACTTCTGGCATTGGCAAGATTTGCTTTTGATTGTTCGGCTTGCGCCAAAAGAATAGAAGGATCAATTTTGGCCAGCAATTGCCCTTTTTTTACCACACTATTAAAATCAGCATATATATTTTTTACCACGCCGGAAACTTGTGCTCCTACAGAAACGGTGTCAACCGGTTGGACGGTTCCGGTGGCCGTCACACTTTTTTCAATATACCCATATTGTGCCTTGCTGGTTACAATGGTTACCTCCTCTGTTTTTTTCCGGGACACGAAATATAGGATTGCAGCAACTATTACAATAACCAAAACAGAAAGTAATATGATTGTCTTTTTTTTCATTTTAGTGATTTTATAATATTATAGGATTGCCCATGTAGAATTCATATATTTTTTGTTGCAATACGGCAGTGTATTTTGCCTGAGTGAAAGCCTGCACAGCCTGCACATATTGGTTTCGCTGCTGCAATAAATCAAACGAATTGATTCCGCCTAATCTGAATTGTTCATTTGAGATTCGGTAGGTTTCCGTGGCGGCACTCAATTGCTCTTTTGCTGCATCATAAGCCTGCTGGGCATTTGTGGCATTGAGATAAGCCTGCTCTACCTCTTGCGACAAAACCAGTTGATTGTTTTGCAAATTGAGATTGGCTTGTTTATAACCAATATTGGCTTTTTCAAGATTGGTCTTATTAATACGGTTTGAAAAAATAGGAATTGATAAGTTGAGCCCAAACCGTTGGTAAAAATTATTGTCCAATTGTGTGAAGTACCCTGTCTTTGGAAAATTGGAATTTGTGATAACATCACTATAACCTGTGCCCATAGAGCCGTTTGCAGAAAGTACAGGTTTGAAACCCGCTTTGGCTTTGGCAATATCCAATGTGGCGATATCAACGCCTAATTTCCCAATTTTTATTTCCGGGAAAATTTGAAAAGCTGTTTGTTGCACACTATGAAGCGAAGGCATCACAACAACTATTTCTATCGAAAGTGGCGTTACAATATCAAATACGGTGTCTGTCGGTAATTGCAGCAATTGTTTCAAGGACAGGATGTTCTGCCTGATTGCGTTCTGGGTTTGTACCAATAAATAGTTATCGCTTGCCAGTTGTGCTTGGAGTTGCAATAAATTATTTTTTGGAATGCTCCCGGCATCATAAAATAGTTGGCTCTGTTTAACCCTGGCTTCTGATGTTTTTACAAGATCAGAAAGATATTTCAGGTTTTCTTTTGCCAATAAAATAGCCAAGTAACTTTGAGTAATTAATAGCGTAATATTATTCTGGGATTGCTGTATAGAAAGTCTTGCAGATTGACTTAGCAAATCCTTTTGCTGGATATTGTTATTAATGTAATTATCATTCCACAGAATAATCGAAGAATTAACCGAATAAGTTCCATTGCTGGTTAACTGATTTTCAAGATTACCATTGCCAGATACCTCATTTTTACTATTATTAAATGTGTTATTGGCAGAACCTGACAGGCTGGGGATTTTGCTCCCTTTGGCAGCCAATACCTCCTGTATGGAAGTTAGTTCTTTTAGCTTAAGTGTGTTAATCTCAATATTGTGTTCAGCCGCATATTTAAAACACTCTTCTATACTCCATTTTCTTATTGAATCTGAAACTTGGGCATAAATTGGGTTAAAAATTACAACTGCCAGAAGACTTAATAAATATAGCATCAAATGTTTCATTTAAAAAATATTTAACTATCCTGATTTTATCAATACGACTGATTTTTGCAAATAAAACTTTGATAATGAATAGAATACTATTTTTAAGCCTTATTGTTGCCATTATCAAATCACACTCAAATTTAAGATTTTATTTTTTAAATAGATCAGATTATCTTTATAATTTCAGGTTTTGATTCCGTTTTTTCTCAATAGAAAAGTAAAGTTAAGGTAGATATGAAATCTGAGCCTACCTTTGGTTTTACAAAATGAAATTTTTCTTAAATTTGTGTAAAACAGTTTATTATGGAAATCAAAATCGAGGCTATCCAAATTGCAGAATTCTTTAATATCAAAAAATTTCGTGCCGAATTTCGTGCCGAAGCCTTTTCCGGATCCACTTCCGAAGTGTTCTATGCCCTAACAGACACTAACCGATATTTATATGTTTTTGACTATGGGGTGGTCGTATTTGCTAATTATGATGCAGTAGCCAAGAGTGAATTCATTCATTTTGTGAAAAATTATACCACCACAGCTGTTAATTTAAATTTGTTTGAGGAATACCGGATTGAAACCGATGAAAAATTACATAGGGCTTTGGTAAAAAATGATTATGTCACCGTTCCCCAAATTGACTCTTCCCTATTGCGAATTGTAATGCTCAATATTGGGCAATCTGTCGCGCTTGAATATTACGAAGTATTGACGGACGAACTCATAACTTCTTCAAAATACTATATTCTGGAATTGGAACATCGCGGTAAACTGAGTATTTCAAAAACTGATTTACTCAAATACATAGGAAAGGTACTGAATGTAAAAAACAGTATTGTCGACAATTTGTATATTCTCGATGATCCAAACCTCGTTTGGGATAATGAAGAACTCAATCTGCTCAACCGACTCCTCAAGACCAATTTTGACATCAATCCCCGTTTCAAAGACCTTGATTATCGCCTGCAAATCGTTGAAAACAATCTTACCCTTTTTACTGATGTGTTAAACGTCCGGGAAAGCACCCGTTTAGAGTGGATTATTATTATATTAATCCTTATCGAAATAGCGATAGCCTTGTTTTTCCATTGAAAAAAATTATTTTCCCAATTCTTCTAAAGTTGAATTAGAAATAACGGATTTATTTTTAAGTAAAATGTCGGCATCATTTGCATACTCATCATTCTTTTTTATCAAAATCCAAGCATTTTTCTGTTTAATTTTTAATTTTACCAATGCGAATTCTCCTTTTAATTTTTTCCCATTCAGAATAAAACTAAGGTGACCCTTTTGTAAACCTTCTTTTAATTTACTTTCAACTTCATCCTTATCGTGTTCATCAGCCAAAGTATAGGTTCCATTATCCCAAACGATAACCGTTCCCGCACCGTAATTTCCTTCGGGAATAATTCCTTCAAAATCCTTGTAAACATAAGGATGGTCTTCCACCAAAATCGCAAGTCTTTTCTCTTCCGGATTCATTGAGGGTCCTTTTGGGATTGCCCAACTTTTCAAAACCCCGTTCATTTCCAGACGAAAGTCATAATGCAAATGCGATGCTGCGTGTTTTTGTACTACAAAAATCAATTCATTTTTTGATTTTTTAATCTCACCTTTAGGTTCGGTGGTGGAATCAAAATCGCGTTTTCGATTGTATTTACTTAAATCCATAGTTTATAAGGATTGAATTAAAACTATATTAAATTTACTGTTTTTAAATTGATTTTCTGTAGGAGAGCTAGACTTTTTTAAAACACGAAAAGAGGATACCGTTCAAGATATCCTCTTTTTCATAAATAAGTTAGGAGTTTTTATTTAATCCTTCAATCCTAATTTAGACAAAATAGTATCCAACAAACACCATTTGGTTATTGAGGATTGTAATAAATTAACACCTATAAATGCGGTAAACCATAACCAATTTTGATTTACATAAATTGCCAATAACAAACTGATTAGTATAAAAGTTCCTACAATTGCTCTAAAGACTCTATTTTTCATAATTATTTAGATTTAATGAATTTACTTGCTGCATCTCTCGATGTTAAGTACAGCAATATGAATATTCGATTTCGTTACTTGTTCTTTATTAAATACTCCTACAAATTCAAAAAGAGAATCTACTTTTTCCTCTTTTACAAAAGCATAAAATAGTATAGATTCTGTTTCTTGCATATTGGTTGCAAACCAGTTGCCTTCTATGGCATCTTCGGAGTTATCTTTAAATCCTTTTACATCTTTATAGGAAAATGATTTAACTTCTGACTTTTTAAGAATTTGTTTAATTTCTTTCTCAAATTCTTTTATTGCTGTTATTAATAGTAATTTCATTTTTTTAAGTATTAGGTTATAGTTCTTGGTCTTTAGGTAATTCACTGTCTGAATCACTTTCCCATTTTTTTCTTTCTGTTATGTAATAAATAATTGGCACAACTAACAAAGTCAAAATTGTAGAAACCACGGCTCCAAAAACCAATGATATTGCCAATCCTTGAAAAATAGGGTCAAACAAAATAATAGAAGCCCCGATTACTACTGCTCCTGTCGTCAATAAAATTGGAACCGTTCTTACTGCTCCGGCATCAATAATGGCTTGTTTTAATGGAATACCATCGTTCAATCGAATTTCAATAAAGTCTATTAACAGTACCGAGTTCCTAACCATAACTCCCGCCAAAGCTATCATGCCAATAAATGAAGTGGCGGTAAAAAATGCCCCTAATAACCAGTGACCAAATACAATTCCAATTAAAGATAATGGGATGGCAAGCATCATTACAATAGGCGTCTTAAAGTTTTGAAACCAACCAACAATCAGCATATAAATGATAACAATTACCACCATAAATGCAACCCCTAAATCACGGAAAACTTCCAAAGTGATTTGCCATTCTCCATCCCATTTTACAGTAAAGTCACTTTCATCCGATGGTTGTTCCATATACAATTCATTGACTTTATATCCTTTTGGCACTTTAATTTTGGCCAATTTTTCATTCATTCCTAAAATTGCATATACTGGACTTTCCAATGCTCCGGCCATATCGGCAGTAACATAAACAACCCGTTTTTGATCTTTTCTGTAAATGGTTTTCTGCAATGTATCCATTTTTACTTTCACTAAATCGCTCACCGGAATCATATTGCCCTGACTTCCTTTGATTTTTAGGTTTTGAATATCTTGCAAACTGGTTTTGTCTTTGTCGTCAAGCGAAAGGACAATCCCAACATTGTCATCAGAATTTTCGTCATACAAATTAGAAACGGGATATTCTTTCAGCAAATAAGTCAAATTCCCAACCACTTGTTGTGGGGCAATTCCGTTGAGCATTGCTTTTTCTTTATCCACCACCAGTTTATATTCCGTTTGATTATCCTCAACCGTCCAATCGATATCCACAATATCGGAAGTGTTTTTAAGAATATCTTTTACCTGATTAGCCACTTTTATTTGGTCTTTGTAATTTGGTCCATAAATCTCTGCAACCAAAGTCGATAGAACAGGTGGTCCTGGCGGAACTTCAATCACTTTTACATTTGCTCCATATTTCTTGGCAATCTTTTGAATTTCAGGTCGCATTTCTTTGGCAATTTGGTGGCTTTGCAACTTTCTGTCTTCTTTATGCAATAAATTCACCTGAATATCTGCCATATTGCTTCCACCACGCAAATCGTAATGACGAACCAAACCATTAAAGGTAATTGGTGCCGAAGTTCCGATATAGTTTTGATAATTAACCACTTCTGGTTTAGTCGAAAGATATTGCGCAATTTCTTTGGTTACGGCCGACGTACGTTCTAATGTTGTACCTTCGGGCATATCAATCACTACTTGAAATTCGTTTTTGTTGTCAAATGGCAACATTTTTACAACCACCGATTTAGTGAAAAACATAGTTACAGAACCTATTAATAGTATAACAGTAATACCCAAAAGAATTTTCCTTTTTGTACCGCTTTCCAAGAGAGGTCGCTCCAACTTGTTGTAAATTTTATAAACCCAACTGGTATTTAATCCTTCTTCGGCTTTATGTTCTTGTGTTTCCTTTTCTTGAAGCAAATGATAACCCAAATAAGGGGTCACGGTCAAAGCCACAAACAAAGACAATATCATCGCAATCGAAGCACCGATAGGCATCGGACTCATATATGGCCCCATCATTCCGGATACGAAAGCCATTGGAAGAATTGCCGCAATTACCGTAAAGGTTGCCAAAATAGTTGGATTTCCTACTTCATTAATCGCATAAATTGCTGCTTGTTTAAATGGAAGTCGCTTCATCTTGAAATGCCTGTGCATATTCTCGGCAATAATAATACTGTCATCTACCACAATTCCAACCACAAAAACAAGTGCGAAAAGTGTAATTCTATTCAGCGTATAACCCAATAAATAATAAGCAAACAAAGTCAAGGCAAACGTTAATGGAACAGAGAAAAATACCACCAATCCACCACGCCAACCCATAGCCAACATCACCAAGAAGGTAACCGCCAAAATAGCAATCCCCAAGTGCATCAATAATTCTCCCACTTTGTCCGAAGCCGTTTCGCCATAATTTCGGGTCACTTCTACGTGAACATCGTTCGGGATTAAATTTTTCTTGAGTAGATTAACTTTAGCTATAATTTTCTCCGATATTTTCATCGCATCAGCTCCTTTTACTTTACCAACAGAAATGGTAACGGCTGGATACTCTGACTGCGCATTTTTAAATTTTTCATTGGCTTTTCCATAACCAAAAGACACATAACTCCGTGCTGTTGAAGGGCCATCTTGAACCTTCGCCACTTGTCTCAAATACACCGGCATATTTTTATTTACCCCCACAACAAGACTTTCAACGTCTTCAGAAGTCGATAAAAATTGCCCTGTTGTCAACAAATATTCTTGGTCATTCTTTACAAAACTTCCGGATTGTGAACTTCCATTGTTGGCCTGAATCATTTGCATAATTCCCAAAGCATCCACGCCGTTTTCGGCCATTTTGTCTTTGTCTAAAATCACTTTTAGCTCCCGCGTTCTACCTCCAATTTCTTTGGTAACGGCAACGTCTTTTACCTTTTTAATTTCCGAACTAACTTCTTCGGCTATTTGACGCAACTGAAAATCATCCTGTTTTTCGCTCCAAAACGTTATTCCTAACATTGGCACATCGTCAATGGAACGTGTTTTTACGATGGGTTTATAAACACCTTGCGGAAACATATTTTCGTGTTTTGCCAATTCGTTATATAGCTTCACATACGAACGTTCGACATCCTCACCTACATAAAACTGTACAATCAGCATCGCCTGACCATTCATTGCCATCGTATGCACGTGTTCGACCCCTTTGATATTAGAAATGATTTTTTCCAAGGGTTTTGCAACTCTATTTTCCACTTCTGTCGGGCTTGCACCAGGATAGCCCACCATCACGTCGGCCATCGGAACATTAATTTGTGGTTCCTCTTCTCTTGGAATAAGAAACGAACTATAAACACCAATAATCATCAAAGCCACCATCAATAAAATGGTTAGTTTCGAATTGATGAAAAAATTGGCTATTTTACCTGAAATTCCTTCTTGCATAATATTTTATTTATTTGGGCGTGACCCTCCCAAAAAGGTCGGGTCGGGCTATCCGTTTCAATCCACGGGATTCCTCCTATTGTCGGAATGACACGTGGGATTTTCACTTCTATCCCTCACGCGGAATTAACAATGAAATCTATTTTTCTACAAACATATCGCTCCTCTGGAGCTGAAAAACTGAAAACAGTGACTGATTACTGAACACTAACTTTCGCTCCGTTAAACAATTTTCCTTCAGCCGAAACAATGTACTGCTCGTTTGCTGATAATCCTGATAAAACTTCCACTTGATTACCGAAAGTTTTTCCTGTTCGCAACCATCGTAAAATGGCGACATTTCCGCTTCCTATGGTGTAAATTCCAATTAACTGACCTTGTTTTACCAAAGCATTTTCTGGAACCAAAACCATTCCACTTTGTGCAGTTTTAGCGGCATTTACAATTGGGAATTGTACATTTACAAACATACCGGACAAAACGGAACTGTCAGTTTTATCTAAATTTATCTTCACTAAATATTGTCCGCCTGTATTTGTAGCCGACAAACTCACTTCACTCACTTTTCCGGTAATATTTTTGTTGGATGATTTGACCAAAACTTTCACAGACATTCCTTTTTTGATGGAACTAATATCATTTTCAGAAACCATCGCTGTTACCTGTAATTTTGAAGCTCCTTCAACGCTAACCAAAGGCATTCCCGGATTTGCCATATCACCTTCTTTTACAAAAGTATTAGTTACCACTCCCGAAAATGGAGCCGTAATATTAGAATACGAAAATTGCGCCATCACTTCGTTTCTCATTTGCTTGGCTCCTTCTAATCCCGCTTTCGCCATTTCGTAACGCGCCGTCATATCGTCTAATTCTTTTTGGGAAGCACTTTGTTGTTTGAATAAATTAACAAAACGATCGTAATCTTTTTTAGCATTGTTATAGCCCGCAGTCGCTTGAAGAATACTAGCGTCAACTTGTGCTTTTTTGGCTTCTAAATCGGTGTTATTAATGCTTACCAATAATTGTCCAGCTCCCACTTTTTGTCCTACCTTCACGTGAACTCGGGTAACGTAACCCATCATTCTGGTACTTAAATTAGCACTGTTTTCGGCTTCAATTTTTCCGCTTGCTGTGATAAAAGAGCTAGTGTCATTTTCAGAAACTCCACTTACTTTCACGGCAATTGCCGGTTCATTGGTCACCACTTCTTTTTTTTCTCCGTTACACGAAGATAAAATGGCAAATGCTACAGTTATAATTGGTATTAATATCTTTTTCATATGTTTATTTAGTTAAAAATTGTAAGTATTGTTGAGTGAAATTGTATTCAAAAACGGCTTGTAGTAATTCCAATTCTTTTTGGAACATTTGCGTTTCAGATTGCAATAAATCTGTTGTTTTTTCCAGTCCTTGGGTAAAACGGTTGCTTCTGATTCTATACGCTTCTTGTGATTGTTCCAAAGCTAGTTTAGAAAGGTTTACTTTGTTTTCGGCATCCCTTAACTGACGATTGGTTTTGTTCAATTCCAATTGGCTTTGAGCTTTATATTGTTGGGTTTCAATTTCATATTTTTGAAAATCGGCTTTGGCTTTTTCCATTTTTCCAATAGATTTATAACCGTCAAAAACATTCCAAGATAATTGTGCTCCCACTAAATACCCTTTGGCAGTAGTGCCAAATAATTTATCATCATACATTTCATAACTTCCAAAAGCATTCAATCTTGGCAAGAAATTCATTTTGCTAGATTGCAACATTTTTTGGTAGGCTTCAGATGATTTTGACATTGCCTGAATATCTTTTCTATTATCGGAAAGTTTGGTGTCAATATTTTCAATAGCAATGGTGTTTTCTAATTCTTCCAAAGGTTTATATACTTTATTGGAATTGTCTTCATCCAATAAAAAAGCCAAATAATCTGAGGCATTTTGTACATTGCTTTTGGCATATTGCAACTGGTTTTTTATTTCATTGACACGAACTTGCACCGAAAGCAAATCAGTTTTTTGCAAAATACCTTGCTTGAAATAGTTTTCTATCAGTTTTAAATTGGCATCAGCCGTAGCACTTGCTTTTTCCAAGACCTTGACCGCTTTGTATGCCAATTGTAATTGCATAAAGGATTTACTAACCTCAAGTTCCAAATATTCTTTGGTACGCTCGGTTTGCAATTGAAACGCTTCCATTTTGGATTTGGCTGCTTGTCTTCCATACAATCCATCAACATTTATCAAAGGCTGTAAAATTTCAATTTTAGTGGCAAAATTTTTAGTTTTCGCTGGATTATTCAGCAATGCCGGATTAAAATCAGAAGCCGTCAAGATTTCTTGATTGAGTTTAGACCCAAAAGCCATTAGGGGGTTAGTTGTAGAAATTGCAGTATGTGAAGCGGAAATATTCGGCAAAAAAAGCGCGTTTGATTGCCTGTAATCAGCCTGCGCCGATTGATACGACTTTTCTGCAATTTTTATTTGCAAATTTTTGTCGGAAGCTTTTTGCCAGATATCCTTCCTGGAAATAGTCAAAGTGTCTTGGCTATAACCTAAAGTACAAATGGAAATTGTTCCAAGCAACATTATAAAATTTATTTTCTTCATAATTGATTTATCTGATTATGGGGCAAATATATATTCGCAAAAAAAGAAGTTCAGTAACAAGTGTTACATAGAACACCACAAAATCAAAAAACATCTCGAAATGAGATGTTTTTGCTTAATAAAACGTTCTTATTTGTCATTGCGAGGAACGAAGCAATCACATAACGAGAGCAACTAATATGAGCAACAAATGTGATTTGCTTCGCCAGTTCGCTATCGCTCGAGTCTCCTTCGTCGCAATGACAAAAAACACAAATTTATCATCTTCTACTTTCTCCAAACCACCATTTGGCTTTGTAAACTTCCTTCTTCAATCCAAATTTTTTGATGGAATATTTCTTGATATGTGCAACCAAATCCTCAACGGAATCAGTAACAAACAGCAATTTCATATCTTCAGGACTGATGCTTTCGTGCTTTACCATCATATCAATGTGCTCGCACAAACCTTTATGATATTCCGTATCGAAAATCACAACCGGAAAACCGGCAATTGTTTTTGTTTGAATTAAGGTCAAAGATTCAAATAATTCATCCAAAGTGCCCATTCCTCCCGGCATTACAATAAATGCGAAGGAATATTTCACGAGAATCACTTTCCTGACAAAAAAGTAGGGAATATAAATCCATTTATGAAGATACGGATTTGGTTTTTGCTCTACGGGAAGCACAATATTGCAACCCACGGAATAACCACCGGCTTCATAAGCTCCTTTATTGGCGGCTTCCATAATTCCGGGGCCGCCGCCTGTCATTACGGTAAAACCCAGTTTAGCCATTGCGGCGCCAATTTTTTCGGCATCCTGATAATGATCCATTTCGGGACCAAAACGTGCCGAACCAAAAACCGTGACACAAGGCCCGATAAAGTGCATTTTACGGAAAGCCCTAATGAAGTTATACTGCACTTTGAAGGTGAAAATCAACTCCCTAAATCGGGAAAACGGTCCTTGAAAAAATCGGGATTCTTCTTTTGAAAGTCTATATTGTGGAGCTTTTTTCATAGTTAGCATAAAGATACAAAATAGTTTTTTTTGTATGACTAAACTGCCTTTTCATTTAATACAAAAGTTTTATTTCCAGTTCTTTAAATTATAAATGTAAGATTAATTGTAATGGAAATAAAAAGGGTATATTTGATTTTCAATAAAGCAGGACGGTTGTCAGACAAAGCCACCCAAAATAGGGGTGATAAGTCTGATTTTGTCAGACCTATGTACAAGTTGTCATGCAGTTTAGAATAGAAACAGAAAACCCTACCAAAATTGATAGGGTTGAATGCTCAAAGTTTTTAAGAAGAATAGGACGCTTATTTCCTATTTCAGTCTAGCGACTGTACAAAAGCTAAAGAAGATTATGTGTAAACTTGAAAAGATTAGCAAGTGGGTTAATTTATTAACCTCCTTAGTTAAATTGATTGAAGTGGTCGCATCGCTTTGGTAAGACGTGGTAAGACACATTAAAATCTGCATTTAAATTAAATCAAATCAAATCGTATTCTAAAGCCATTCGCGAGACTGCTGAGAGGGATTCGCGTCCCTCTCTTTTTAAAAACTTTAAAATTATAATAACTAATTTATGAATAAATTATCACTTAAAATTTCAGTTTATATTTACGTTTTTATATCGATAATTTTAGGATTAATATCTCCTTTTACAACTGGACTTATTGCTTATAAAGTAGTCAACCCACATAATGTTTTTACTATAATTTTGTTTATTATAGTTTGGTTTGTAATATCATTTATTGTTTTAATAATTGCTAAATATTTATATGAAGGAATAAGATATAGATTTACAAAAATTGACAACTATCTTTACGAAATAGAAAACTATATTGAAAACCAAAAATATAACTGAAATAACCAAAACAATATGAAACCTACTTTAGAATTACTTATTGAAGATATAAAATATGACATAATAGAAATTGAAAACACAAATGAAATAGACTTTGTTAAAGTTTATAACATCTACACTAGCATTTACAATCGGTGTGAAAATTTAAAACGTGAATCTTTTGAATCTGACGAAAAATTCGAAAGGTTTTCTAAATCTATTACTCTTTATAGAAGTTCTGATTTTATTACAGAGGAATGGCTAAAAGACGGAGTAGATTTTTGTATTTCAAATAACTATTCTAAAATAAGAGAAGATTTAAAAATGCTATCAAGTTATCTTAGGATTGCGCAGTAATTTCAGGATATATAATATTCATTAAATCAGGCATATTGTTTCCTGTTAAAAAATCTATTTTCCTACATAAAACAATTGTATCTAATAGAGTTGAATCTGTTCGAGTTTCTGTTTCAATATCACTAAGTAAATGCTTATGACAAATTAGTAAATTATCAGCAACGATTCTTAGGTATTTTTTTTGGGTGTTTGTTATTGTGTATTTATTAGCGTTTGACATTTTCTTGTTAGTTTTACATCGATTATCCTCCAAAAATGGAAGAATGAACCCGATAGGCGGAAATGGTTGCAGTGCCCACAAACGAGAGCAGACAAAATGAGTCAACAAGAAATAGTTTTTGATTTGTTAATCGAAAAATGGAATTGGGTTTAATTT
>DHXP01000073.1:0-21178 GCA_002413745.1 Flavobacterium sp. UBA5153
TATCATCAAAACTACTGTACACTTTGCTCCGGAATGAGGTTTCCACTTTCATCGGAATAGTCAGGAAAGTCAGTAAAAAACTGTTCCTTTTTATTTAAAACAAAAAAAATGAAAAATACAGAAAAGGTAAAATGGGGAATTATAGGTCTAGGTAATATTGCCCATCAATTTGCAAAAGAGTTAATGTTAGTCGAGGGAACCCAGATTACTGCCGTAGCCTCCCGTAATCTTGGGAAAGCACAAGAATTTGCCGAGAAGTACAATTGTAAAAAAGCCTATGCTTCTTATGACGAGATTATTAATGACGACGAGATTGATATCCTGTATATTGCCACACCTCATGATTCTCACGCAGCTTTAACCATAAAAGCTTTGCAGAATAATAAACATGTGCTCTGCGAAAAACCCATTGCATTAAACTATAATGATGCTTTGCAAATGATTGATGCATCAAAGAAAAACAATAAATTTTTTATGGAAGCCTTTTGGACAAGATTTAACCCATCTGTTCAGGAAGCTTTTTATAAAATTAAAAATGGTGAAATAGGAGAGGTCAAATATATTAATGCAGATTTTGCATTTCATGCCGAAAAACTCGAAGGCAATAGAATGACTGACATAAAATTAGGAGGGGGATCACTTATGGATATCGGGGTATATCCTTTGTTTTTAAGTTACTTATTGTTAGGAATTCCTAAAGAAATAGTTGCAAAATCAAATTTTCATGAGACAGGGGCTGATTTACAAACATCAATGATTTTGCAGTATGATAATGCGCAAGCTGTCTTGCATTCAAGTTTTGTTTCTACATCAAATATGGAAGCCACAATAAGTGGTTCAGAGGGTAGAATTACTTTAAGTCCACTTTGGTTTATGCCACAATCCTATGCTTTAATAAAAGACAACCATAAGATAAATTATAGCTGGCCAACTTTAGGAAAAGGATATACTTATGAAATTATGGAATGTCATAAGTGCATTAAAGAAAACAGAATTGAAAGTAGTCTTTGGTCTCATCAAAATAGTTTAGACCTTATCAAAATAGTTGATGAAGTTAGAAATCAAATAGGACTGGTATATCCTTCATAAAAAAATGCAAGCATTAAATCTAAAAAAAAATGCCAATTGATTGCCCGTCAGGTGTAATTAATTTATCTAAAATGCTTGTGTTTTGATAGATAAAAAAATAATTTTGGACTACTTTAACAATGGAAATTATGTAATACAAGTCAATATAAAACAATAAAAAAAGAGGGCATTGCCCTCTTTTTTTTATCTTGGTGAAGAAATTAAAACCTAAAATGGCTTAACAAAACAACATTAGTTATTTAAAATTTCATCACAAAACCTCCATGTGGTTTCATTTTGACCTTTATTTTAGTAGTGTTTGTCAGTGTAATAGGATCTTGCTTAAAGCCTTTATCATTTTCTGAAATTATAAATCCGTTTTTATTGGTTACAAAGGACAAATCAATTTCAATTTCTTTTTCACAGGGGTTTTATTCTGGTTTAAATTAAATTCAATTTTTATTGTTTTATCCGAGTTTACAAAAAAGTAATCTGTTTGTTTCCAGGAAAATGAAGTTAGCAGTATACCTAATAAAGACACCAAAAATATTTTTCTCATAGTGAAGTGTGTTAATTACACTTACAAACACACAAAATTAATTTATCATGTTTGCGGTTTCAATATTTAATAAATGATTGAAAAAAATAGCCATAAATTTATTATTCGTTTACCAATGGTGTTCTAAAAATTAGGAGTGATAAAAAATAATCAAACTAAACAATTTTACAACTTTCCCTTGCAAAATAGTGATAAAAAAATTTATTTGCCTTTATAATAATAATTTACTTATATTTGTAAATGTATTTTATACACTTATTATTCAGTCCTACCTTACATACTTATAAACAGATGTTTGAGTTTAAATAAAAAATCAACTTTATCCAAATACATTAAATTTAAAATAAAACATGAATAAAAAAATTGACCAATTAGCCGCTGACAATATAAGAGCACTAGCTATTTCCATGGTAGAAAAAGCAAATTCAGGGCATCCAGGAGGCGCGATGGGAGGCGCAGACTTTATGCACATTTTATATACAGAATATTTAAATTTTGATCCAACTGAAATGGACTGGCCTTTTAGGGATCGTTTCTTTATGGATGCGGGACATTTATCTGCATTGATGTATGCCCAATATAATTTATTGGGGAATTTCGAAAAAGAAGACCTTCAAAATTTTAGACAATGGGGTTCTATTACTCCAGGTCATCCTGAATTAGATGTGCTCAGAGGTATAGAAAACACGTCTGGGCCTTTAGGCCAAGGGCACGCTATGGGAGTAGGGGCGGCAATTGCCGCCAAATTTTTGGATGCAAGATTTAAAGATCTTTTCAATCACAAAATATATGGTTATATAACCGATGGTGGTGTTCAAGAAGAAATTTCGCAAGGTGCCGGTCGAATAGCGGGACATTTGGGTTTGAACAATTTTATTATGTTCTATGATTCCAATGATGTGCAGCTTTCTTCCATGACAGACGAAGTTACCTCTGAAAATACAGCTATGAAATATGAGGCTTGGGGATGGAAAGTCATTACTATCGACGGACATAATCACGAGCAAATCAGAAAAGCGTTGAATGCCGCGAACGAAGAGTCTGAAAAACCAACTTTAATAATTGGAAAAACAATTATGGGTAAAGGTTGCGTTACCGCAAACGGAGACATGTATGAAGGAGAGTGTGAATTACACGGAAAACCAATTGGTGATACCAAAGCAGATTACACAAAAACACTTATCAATCTGAGTGCAAATCCTGAAAATCCTTTCGGTATTTTTGAAGAAGTGGCAACGCATTATGCCGGAATATTGGCAAAAAAAGCAGAAACTTCAGCAGTCAAAAAAAGTCAAATCGCAATTTGGAAAAATGAAAATCCAGAATTGACCCAAAAAATGGATTCGTTTTTATCTGGAAAATTGCCTGAATTGGATTTAAGCAGCGTTATCCAAAAGCCGAATGCAGCCACAAGGGAAGCTTCTTCTGCGGTGCTTGCTTATTTGGCAGAGAACGTGGAAAATATGATTGTTTCTTCGGCGGATTTGTCTAACAGTGATAAAACCGACGGATTCCTGAAAAAATCATCTGTATTGCAAAAAAATAATTTCAGCGGAGCTTTTTTACAAGCCGGTGTTGCAGAACTTACCATGACTTCTATTGCTAATGGAATTGCACTGCATGGAGGTGTTATTCCTGTTGTGGCAACGTTTTTCGTGTTTTCAGATTATATGAAACCTGCCATCAGATTAGCAGCTATACAAGAACTTCCCGTGAAATATGTTTGGACACACGATTCGTTCCGAGTGGGTGAAGATGGTCCAACACATCAACCTATTGAGCAAGAAGCACAAATTCGTTTATTGGAAAAACTTAAAAACCATTCCGGAAACCAAAGCTTTCTAGCATTACGTCCAGCCGATGCCATAGAAACATCCGTGGCTTGGGATATGGCATTAAAAAATACCAAAACTCCAACAGGTCTAATTCTTTCAAGACAAAATATCGCAGACATTCCGGCACAAGGAACTTCGAGATATGAAGAGGCGACTGAAGCAACAAAAGGAGGTTATTTGGTCAAATCTACACAAAATCCTGATATTACTTTAATCGCAAATGGTTCAGAAGTATCGACTCTTATAGCCGCTGCCACTATATTAGAAAAAGAGAAAAATCTAAAAATAAACGTAGCATCAATTATATCTGAAGGATTGTTTAAAGCACAAACAAAATCATACCAAGAAAGTGTTATTCCAAAAGGAAAATTGGTGTTCGGACTTACCGCAGGACTTCCGGTAAATCTTGAAGGTTTAATTGGAGACAGTGGAAAAATAGTTGGTTTGGAACATTTTGGCTATTCAGCTCCGGCAAGTGTATTGGACGAAAAATTTGGATTTACCAGTGCACACGTTTGCGAAGAAATCCTAAAATATATTGAAGAAAGTAAATAAATATTTAAAATAAATAAAACATGAAATTTTTTATTGACACAGCAAATTTAAAAGACATAAAAGAAGCCAATGATCTAGGAATCCTAGACGGCGTAACGACCAACCCATCGCTAATGGCAAAGGAAGGAATTACGGGAGCGGACAATATTATCGCACATTACGTAAAAATATGTGAATTGGTTGACGGTGATGTAAGTGCCGAAGTAATTTCAACAGACTTGGCGGGAATGATTGCCGAAGGAGAAAAATTAGCTGCTTTACACCCTCAAATCGTGGTTAAGATCCCAATGATTAAAGAAGGAATAAAAGCTATAAAATATTTTTCTGATAAAGGAATAAGAACCAATTGTACTTTAGTTTTTTCGGCAGGTCAGGCACTTTTGGCTGCAAAAGCCGGAGCTACTTATGTATCTCCTTTCATCGGAAGATTAGACGATATTTCTACAGATGGAATGGCGCTGATTGAAGAAATTAGATTGATTTACGACAATTACGGCTATGAAACCCAGATTTTGGCTGCTTCAGTGCGCCATGTCATGCACATTTTGAATTGTGCAAAAATTGGAGCTGATGTTATAACTGGACCTTTGAGCGCTATTGAAGGATTGTTAAAACACCCGCTTACGGATATTGGTTTAGCCACTTTTTTGGCGGATTACAACAAAGGGAATAGTTAATAAACTCTATATAGGGCGGTAAATATTTTTTATCCATTTACAGCCGAAGACATAAATTTAAAAGAATATAGTTAACAGGTGTAATAAGCATTTTTAATGCTAATTACACCTGTATATTTTATAAATAGGCGGATTCAAGTTATAAATGCAACTTTACCGTTATTGTTTAATGTTTGTGAATATACATGGCTAAGTGCTTTCAGCAAGCTCAAATTACCATATAAATTCTGTTTTTTGCCCTTTGGTCAACGTAATTGGTTTGCTTTTATTGCCACTAATGAGTGTTGTATTTCCGCCATTTTTAGAAAAAACACTCACTTTTTTCAAGGTTTTATCGCTCCATTCCATCGAAATTTCAAACCCTCCCCTGGCACAAATACCTTTTACGGAACCACTTTCCCACGCATCGGGTAGGGCAGGGAGCAACCTGATTTCGTTTTCGTCAGACTGTACCAACATTTCTGCAACTGCGGCAGCTCCGCCAAAATTACCATCAATCTGAAACGGGGGATGCGCATCAAACAGGTTGGGATATGTTCCGCCACCTCTTCTTGGCTTTTCAGTTTTCTTTTGATCTGGATCTACATAACGAAGTAGTTCACGGTACATTTTGTAGGCGTGATTACCATCCCAGAGTCTCGCCCAAAGATTAATACGCCAACCTTTTGACCAGCCTGTTGTTTCATCGCCCTTGATTTCAAGGGTTTTTCGACAAGCGTTGGCTAATTCGGGAGTTTTTAGTGGTGTAATATGATTGCCGGGAAAAAGACCAAACAAGTGCGACTGATGCCGGTGTTTTGGATCCTCATCATTCCAATCAAAATACCATTCTTGCAAGTTCCCTTTTTTTCCTATTTGATAGGGATACAATTTTGAAAGTGCCTCTTCGATTTTTGCTCTAAATTCCGCGTCAATATTTAAGATTTTCGAAGCTTTAATGGTTTTGTCAAAACACTCTCGAATCATGGCTAAATCAGCAGTTCCTCCGTACATAGTAGCACCAATAAACCCATCTGGAGTTACGTATTTATTTTCAGGAGATGTAGAAGGAGAGGTGATTAAATACCCGTTTTTATCCTTGATTAACCATTCTAAACAGAACTGGGCTGCCCCGCGCATAATTTCGTAGCCTTCATTTTTTAGGTAATTTTTATCTTGTGTAAAAGCATAATGTTCCCAAATATGGGTGCTTAGCCACGCTCCAGCCATATTCCAACAAGCCCAACTTGGATCATCTTTTCCAAAATTTCCAACAGGATTACTCATTGCCCAAATATCAGAATTATGTGCTGCCGCCCAACCGTTTAGTCCGTAAAAAGTCTTGGCAGTAATTTTTCCTGTTTGTGAAACATTTTTTATGAAACTAAGCATTGGAGTATGCATTTCGGAAAGATTGGTGTTCTCGGCAAGCCAATAATTTTCTTCCGCATTGATGTTTGTCGTATAGTTGCTACTCCATGGCGGATTGAGATAGGGGTTCCAAATTCCCTGTAAGTTGGCAGGGACACCTTTGGTCCTGGAACTGCTAATGAGTAAATAGCGCCCATATTGAAAATATAAAACTTCTAAATTTTTATCTTCTTTTCCTTCTGAATAACGCATTAAACGTTCGTCTGTGGGTAAATTTGGCGCTTCTGTTTTTCCTAAATTTAAACTTACACGATTGTAGAATTTCTGATAATCGGCAATATGGGATTGTTGGATTTGTTTGAATGTTTTTGAAAATGCTTTTGTCAAATTTTCTAATGCAATCGCTTTATCATTTAATCCTTCGGTAGCGGGATTTTTGTCAAAACCATTAAAACTAGTGGCTATAGAAACAAAAATCAAGGCTTCCGTTCCATTTTTTAGTCCCAAACTCGTATTGGAACTTACAATGGTACCGTCTGTATTCTTGATTTTTATCAAGGTGGTGAATCGGGTGCCTCTATCTTTTTCCAAAAGAAATGAAGGCACGACAGTATATCCCGGATTCTCATGAATAGGAGCAAAACCATTGATTTGCAATGTGTTATTTGAGGTTTCGATTTTTGATTTCAATAAACTAGTCGAATTAATATCAAAATTCAGCGCTCCTTTCTTGCTGCTGGTTAGCCTGATTATCATAATTTGGTCTGGTGCAGAAACAAAGTATTCTCGGGTAAATTTCACCCCATCAATTTCATAACTAACTTTTGATACCGCCTTAGAAATGTCTAATTCTCTATAGTAATTGGTCTCGCTTCCATTGTGATGACTATTAATGTTCATCGTTCCTAACGGCGCAAAAGATTCGGAATTTTTGCCTTGAATTTTTTTGTTCAATTCATTGGCGAGTTTATAATCTTCATTTTTCAACGCTTCTCTAATAGCGGGCAGGTTTTTATACGCTTCGGGATTCATATTGGCATTTACGGGTTCACCCGACCAAAGAGTTGCATCGTTCAAATAAATTTTATCTGAATCTACGCCACCAAAAACGGTCGCTCCCAGTTTTCCATTACCCAAAACCAAACTTTCCTCAAAGTAATTGGCGGGTTGGTTGTACCATAATATATGAGTAGATTGTGCAAAAACAACGCTGCCAAAGGAATAACAAATAAGTACTAAAAGTAGTTTTTTTAAGGTGGTTGATTTCATATGTGTCTATTATTTATTTTTCTGAATTATAAGGACTTTATATTTTATCCCTAACTAAAAATTTACTTGTTGAATTTATATTTTTCAGTTGCAGTAATCATTTCCCAATTATCGGTTCTGCAAGGCGAAGCAGGAAATTCTTCTTTATTATAAAGATTGGAATCGCTGGCATCATCAGCCCAACCCCAAACCGGAATTGACTTGTTGCGTTGCAAAACCATTCCGTCCGAAAACAATAAAGGCAATCTTACATTAGCAAAAAGGCTAAATGTAATCAAGGTAAAAAAATGCTGCTAATTACTCTTTTATTTTTCATTTCTTGTCGTTTTTATGCTTTCATAATATTCCTTCATAATATACCAAGCCTTCTTTTTTTCTCCTTTTTCAGACAGCAATCCTTTTCTATTCCAGCCTTTTTGGTAAACGGGATGCAACCTTGACAAAGATCGAAAATCACACAAAATCCACGGGCAAACTCCTGCCAAATTTGGATTGGATTTAAACAGTTGGATTTGGTCTTTGTAAATTTGTTCCTGGTATTCTTCAGACCAATTAGAAGCTACGTCTTTAGGTCCATGGTTGCCATAAAGCGCTTCACCTCCAAATTCAGATATAAAAACAGGTTTTGTATTGTTTACCAATTTCCATTTGGTCTCGCTTGGTGGACCTTGCCAAGGGATATACCAACCAACGTATTCATTGACTGACATAATATCGAAATTATTATAAAGAGGATCTGATAAATCAAACATATTGTTTGAGTATCCTTGAGTCGAAATAACAGCTGTGGTAAGTCTTGTTGGGTCTAAAAATTTACATTGTTTTTCTAGTTTTATCAATGCATTGTCACGATTCTCTGTAAAATAATAGGTTTCATTAGATAAACTCCAAATCATTATTCCGCAACGATTTTTATCTCTTTTTATCATTTCTTTTAGCATCAAATCCATTTTTTGTTCTACTCCTTGAGCGGAAAACTGGATATGTTGGTATATTGGAAGTTCTTCCCAAATCATGAGCCCCATTTTTTCTGCCAATTGTACCATGTGTTCGTTATGAGGATAATGTGCCAAACGAACCATATTGCACCCTAATTCTTTAGCCCAATTCAATACCACTTTTGCATCTTCCTCAGAATAGGCTTTTGCTGCACGAGTAGGCATTTCTTCATGAATATTTATTCCTTTAAGAAAAACAGGACTCCCATTTAAAAGAATTTCAGTTCCTCGTGTTGCTATATTTCTAAAACCAATTTCATCTTTAATTGCGTCTGAATCCGATTGAATTAGTACTAGGTATAATTTAGGATTGTTTGGACTCCAAAGTTTGAATTTTGACTTAAATTGTATCATTGCCAATCCTTTTTCATCAGTTTTGGTATTGACATTCAGTTTTAATTCTGGAATACTTACTTTTATTTTTTGAGAAGCGATTGCTCCGTCTATTTTTACCCAACCAACAACCTCATCAAAAGAATCCTTTTTTAATTGTATTGAATAATCTTCAATAAATGATTCTGGGGTTTCAATTAAATTTACATCTCTTGTAATTCCGCCATAATTGAACCAATCATAACCTTCACCAGGAAGACCATCTTTACGTCTTTGATTATTTACCCTGACTACAATAGTATTCTCCGATTCACTTATAAGATTTGTAATTTCAAATTGAAAAGGTGTAAAACCGCCTTCGTGAGTCCCTAACAATTTTCCGTTTAAATAGACATCAGCCATATAGTTTACGGCACCAAAATGAAGAAATAATCGTTTGTTTTTTTCTAAATTGTATTTAAAAGTTTTTTTATACCAAACCGTTCCTTCGTAATAGACCAACTCTGGTAATTGTGTGTTAAAATCTCCCGGAACATTTAGCTCTGGCCCTCCTTCAAAAGAATATTCTACAAAATCACTTTTCTTTACTGGTTTCTTTTCTTCCCAAACTTTGAGCCAGTCACCTTTGGCAATAGGATCTATTATTGCGTTCCATTTACCATTCAAACTCAAGGTTTTTCTAGCAGACACATTAATCATCGCACTTTGGGCAAACGATGAATTGCAATCTAAAGAACTAACAATGATTTGAAGAAAAATATAAAACCTTAAAATATGTTGATTTTTCATTTTAATTAATTTAATCTTTCCAAACGGTAATTCCTGCTAGTTTTATTTCATAATCTGAACTACAACCCAAAATTCCTAAAAAAACTACCATTAAAATAGTATCTAATACTTGATTGTTTATAAGTTTTTTCATTCTAACCCTTTATTTAATGGTTACCGTAACTTCTTTTTTAATATCACGAGAAGAACTTCCTAATTTCAAGGTATAATTCCCTGGTTCTACGGTCCATTTTTTAGTTTTCACGTCGTAATAGGCTAATTCTTTTACTGGAACTTGAATCGTTACTGTTTGCTTATTTCCCGCTTTGACGAATACTTTTTGGAAACCTTTCAATTCTTTGGCGGCTCGTTCAATTTTAGAATCAGCTTTTGCTGCATATAATTGAACAACTTCCTTTCCGTCTACTTTTCCTGTATTTTTTACTTCTAAAGTAACGGCAATAGTTTCATTGACAGCATAGGACTTCTTATTCGTTTTAGCATTGCCAAAAGCAAAAGTGGTGTATGACAATCCGTATCCGAAAGGATAAAGAGGCTCAATATTTTTGGTATCAAACCAACGGTAACCAACCAAAATTCCTTCGGCATAGTTTACCGTTTTACCTCCAGGAAAACTGTTTGTAGCGTGTGCAGGCGAATCCATAATGTTTTTCGGCATTGTCCAAGGTAATTTACCAGAAGGATTTACTTTTCCTAACAATACATCCACCAAAGCATTTCCACCTTCGGAACCATTAAACCAACTCCATACTAAAGCTGACGTTTTTTTACCTATGTCCTGAATATCAAAAGGAGCTCCGGCAATCATAACCACAATCGTTTTTGGGTTCACTGCCAATACTTTTTTAATCAATTCCTCTTGACCGAATGGCAACTTCAAACTTTTACGGTCAGATGCTTCAGTTTCATAATCGCGGTTGGAACCTGCAAAAATGACGGCAATGTCTGATTTTCTAGCCGCATCTAAGGCTTCTTGCAATTTAGCGGGATCCAATTGATCAATTGTTACAGCACCACTTAAGGTAATATCTCCTAATTTACCCGATTTTTTTTCTTCATAACGCTCTAAATATCCTTCGGCATAATTAATTTTGATGGAGCTTGGCAATCTATTTTTTAAACCTTCTAAAGGCGTAACCTCTCTTTTTGTTTTTACACCCGCGCCAAATCCGCCCAAAGCATTTTTCTTAGTCGCATTATTTCCAATCACGGCAATTGATTTCACGCCATCCAATTGTAAAGGCAAAGCGTTGTTCTCGTTTTTCAATAAAACCACAGATTCTGATGCAATTTTATAAGCATCTTGGTAATGTGCTTCAGTTGCAATACTCCCTTTAACTCTGTCTTTACCATCAATCGCTTTTACTTGAAACAAGACGTGTAATATTCGTTTTACGTGTACATCAATTTCTGCCTCTGAAATTTCGCCTGCCTTAGCAGCTGCAATTAGTTTATCAGCCAAGAAAAATTCGTTGAAAGGTTTTGGTGTTCCCATTTCAATATCCAATCCACTATTTAAAGATTTTACTGTGGAATGTACCGCAGCCCAATCAGAAACAACAACACCTTTGAAGCCCCATTCGTCACGCAATATTTTATTCAGCATATAATCATTTTCGCATAAATATTCGCCTCTAAACTTGTTATATGCTCCCATTATGCCATAAGCCTTAGCCTCTTTTACCGCAGCTTCGAATGCCGGCAAATAAATTTCACGAAGAGTACGTTCATCCATTTGAACATCATAAATATCACGATTGGTTTCTTGATTGTTCGCCGCAAAGTGTTTCACGCAAGCCATAACATCGTTATCTTGTAAGCCGACAATTAAGGGCACTGCCATTTTTTTGTTTAAAAAAGGGTCTTCGGTTAAATATTCATACGTTCTACCTCCAAGTGGAGTTCTGACAATATTAATTGCTGGCGAAAGCAACATATCCTTGCCTCTGGCTCGCAATTCTTGACCAACACTATTACCGAAGGTATATGCTAAATCAGCATTCCAAGTTGCAGCCAAAGCTCCTGCAGCTGGATAATAGGTTGCGAAATCATTGGTTAATCCTGCTGGCGCCCAGTTATCGCGGGAAATTTCTTCACGAACCCCTAATGGTCCATCTGCCATTTTTAATTCTGGAATACCTAAGCGTGATACGGCACCAGTAGAAAACATACTATTGCCATGTAGCATGCCAATTTTTTCCTCAAGTGTCATTTGTCCTAGCAATGAGTCGATTTTCGTGTCAAATTCAGAGCTCAATTCTTTTCCTTCAATGACTTTTGTTTGAGTCGTACTAGAACTTTGTGTCTCATTTTTACAAGAAGAAAAAGCCACAAAAACTATCGCCACTGATAGGTGTATTATATTGTTTTTCATAATTACTATATTTATATTTTTGTTTTTAAAATCTTTTTTTCAAGAAACTACTGTTTAACCCGTTGGGTAAAATTCAAAATTTCTTGTTTTTTAAACACATAGAACATAGATTTTGCGAATTTTGAAAGGCGTTTCACTTTCTTAGAGAAAATCATAGCTATGTGAACCCAAGAATTGGGCTATCAAACTCTTTTTTCTATGATTCTATGTGTTTAAATTTTATATCTTTTTTGGAATTCTTTTATTTTTAATAATTACACCCAACGGGTTACTGTTTAACAAAATTGAACAAGACAACATCATTCTCATTAATCTTGAAATCCTTACTATAAATTCCTTTTGAATCAATTGTTACTTTTTCTGTTGCAATCGGAGAACCATTATTTAGCTGCTTAAGGTTGTTTACTTGTTGTAGATTAAGTTGATTCGGTTTATTCATGGCTAAATAGTCGGTATACACGTCATTCACTTTGTATCCTACTTTGTATATTTCTAATTTATAATTTCCTTTTTGCAATCCAGCTACTTCAATTTTTACTTTTCCTTTAGGCTTAGATGGTAAATCTTGAATATAATATTGCTGATTATTTATAGCATCAGGAAGTGTATTAGTAAAATCCCAAAATAAAACTTGTACATTACCATTTGTGTTTTTGGTTGCCCAAGAGGAAGTGTCCTCATTTTGAAGTTCTGTTTCTCCTAATTTGTTTAAAAAGGAATACGAAAAATAGGCCGGTTTCTTAATTCCCTGAGTATTCAGCAATCCAAATCCTCCGTGAAAAGGCGTAAATCGTGGACCAGCTTCTTCAAAAATATCGGTAAAAACCCAGTAAGACATGGAGTTTGCAGCGTTCGCCACTTGTTTCAATTTTTGAAGAATATAGGCAGCCGAATGGTAACTGTCGTGAATAGGGTCTGCCGGAGTATACGATGAACTCCATTCGGTATAGTGTAATTCCAGATTAGGCATTGCAGATTTTGAAATTTGCCTACGCGAATTAATTACATCACCACTCACACTCGATTCCTCTTTATTCAAAACGGTTCCAGTGGTTCCAAATTCATCCAAATAACCCTGTTTTACTCCGTAAGTATGTGTCGAAATAAAGTCCAACGGAACATTATTTTTATTGCAAAAATCAATCGTTTCAGGAACCCAGGCAGCACCGGCAGTTGCAGGACCTCCTACTTTGTAGGCTGCATTTACACTTTTTATGGCACGAGCTGTATAATCATAGAGTTTGAAATATTCCGCTTGAGTACCTGTCCAAAAGCCTGGTGATAAGTTGGGTTCGTTCCAAACTTCGAAATACCATGATTTTACTTCGTCTGCACCGTAACGTTCGGTAAAATGGATGGTTAGATTGCGTATTAAATCCTCCCATTTTTTATAATCCTTTGGTGGTGTCACATTTCCTTTCCACCAAAAAATGGTTTGATTGCCGCTGGCCAAAGCTGAAGGCATAAACCCTAATTCAACGAAAGGTTTCATTTTGATACTCAAAATGAAATCATACAAGGCATCAATATATTGATAATTGTATTGTGGATTACCTTTAGAATCTTCATGATAAACGCCCATATCATCAGTCAACAAACCGTGCATCCGAATGTATTTAAAATCACATTCTTTCTTTACCAAAGCTAATTGTTGCTGCCAATCTGCGCGCAATCCTTCATTCGCTCTTCCTGCTCCTATACACTCTTTGAACATGGTGTTCAGTTTTCCAACAGATTTATTATAATCAACTTTTATAATTCTATCCATAGAAGCCGTTTTGTTGGCATTTATACCTTGTCCAAACAATGTAACATTGGTTAGGCATAGTATAATAATCAGTAATAATAAATTTCTTTTCATTGTTGTTGTCATTATTTTACAGTTATATTTTTAGTAAGAAGAATTTCATCGGAAGCCCCACCTACTTGTATTTCAATCCTATTATTTTCGAGTTCGAATTGTTGTTTTGCCGTATTCCAATATTCTAGATTTTTAGCTTTTAAAGTTAAAGAAACTATTTTAGTTTCTCCCGCTTTCAGAAAAAACCTTTGAAATGCTTTTAACTCTTTTTCAGGACGTTCTACTACCGATTGCAATTGTTTTACATACAGTTGAACTACCTCATCACCGTCTCGTTTTCCTGAATTCGTAACCGAAACAGAAACTGTTATGTCTTTTCCTTTTTCAAGAGTTGTTGATTTGGTCGATAAATTATTATACGTAAAATGGGTATAACTCAACCCGTGACCAAAGGCATATAATGGCTTTCCCTTAAAATACATATAGGTTCGTCCGTTACGAATATTATAATCTAGTAAATCGGGTAAATCAGTAATTTCTTTTACCCAAGTTTGCGTCAATCTTCCCGCTGGATTATAATCTCCAAACAAAACATCAGCCAAAGCATTTCCTAGTTCCTGGCTGTTTTGAGTCATGTGAACAATGGCCGGAACGTGTTCCTGAGTCCAGTTGATGGCATACGGAAAACTGCTGATTAAAACTACAACGGTGTTTGGATTGGCTTGGTAGGCTATTTTAATTAAATCTTCCTGTTCCAATGTCAAAGACTGACGATCCATCGCTTCTTTCCCATTGCTTGGCAAGGGACAATCTGCCCAACCCGCATTGCAGGTAGGATGATTTCCGACAACAACAATAACGACATCTGCTTTTTTGGCAATTGCTGCTGCTTTCCCATCGGCATTGTTTTTAGCATATAAAACTTCAATATTGGAACCTACTTTATTTTTTATCGCTTCTAATGGTGTTACCACGTATGGAGGCGTTCCGCTGTACCAATCCAAAAGCACCTTATCTGCATAAAGCCCAATTACTGCAATGGTTTTTAGTTTCTCTTTTTGCAAAGGCAATAGTTGTTTTGCTTCATCGTTTTTTAGTAAAACGATTGATTTCAAGGTTGCTTCCAATGCTAATTTTTTATGCGCATCGGATTTCCAGGGATCAAGCGTATCTTTCCCGGTTCCTATTTTTGTATAAGGATTTTCACCATCAGGATCTAACATTCCAAGGTGAAGCATTACTCTAAAATTGCCTCTAATGACTTCTTCTATGTCTTTTTCTTTGAGATAGCCTTTCGCAATCGCACCTTCAACTCCTTCTTTATAGTCATCTAAAAATTGGTTAATACCTGCTTTTATGGTAGCTGCTGCTGCCAAATATTTATCCGCGTAATATTTATGATCCGAAAGCAACAATCTATAAGCTCCCCCGTCAGTACAGATAATTCCGTTTTGTTTCCATTCTTTTTGGGTAATATTTTTCAGCATAGGGTGAACCATTGCGGGAATTCCGTTTACTTTATTATAGGCAGCCATATAGGCACGGGAACCACCCTCAATAACCCCCATTCGAAAAGGAACAGAATAATATTCTCTCCAAAGACGTTCGTCAAAATCAGATGAGGTATAGGTCCTTCCATCTTCATTGCTATTTGCCAAAAAATGTTTCATTAGAGAAGCCGTTTGCCAATATTTTGGATTATTTCCTTGAAGCCCTTTTACAAAAGCCACGGTCATAGTTCCATTAAAAAAAGCATCTTCGCCATAACTTTCCTCCGTTCTCCCCCAACGAGGATCCCGGGCAAGGTCGGCATTTGGTGCACGAACCACCAATCCGCCACGGTGGTATTTTTGAAAAGCGTAACGGGTTTCATAACCTTCGGCCTGCGCCACTTTTTGAAGTAGTTCAATATCCCAGGTTTCTCCAAGTCCATAAGCCTGCGGAAAGGTTGTGGTGGGTATTGGTTCTTTTCCTTTGCCACCCCATCCGGCAGGTCCGCCTAAGGCTAATCCGTGCAGGCCTTCTACATGGCCGGTTCCAATTACTCCTAATCTGGGAATGGAAGGATTGGTGCTCAACGCTGCAATTTTCTCGTCGAGTGTCATTAACGATAATAAATTATCAACGCGTTTTTCGACTTCCAGATTCGGATTTTGAAAAGGATATTGATAATTTTTCTGCTGCGCCAAAATTGGCGTAAGCGTTATCAGAAGAAAGATATATAGTATATAATGTTTCATAATTAATTGTTTTGTCTTACTAAGAACAGATTGCTTTACTGTTTTCACCATTTAAAACTTTAGTGCCTTCCAGTCTGTCGGAATATCTTTTAAGAATTGAAACGTTACCTATGATTATAGAAAAGAGTAGAGTAGGAATCTCAATTTTTTTTATGATTGCAATAGGATCTTAAATAATATTTAAAAAAAATCGGGGCTTAGGCTACCCTAAAAACCCCGATTTAACACTAACTCAACTTATTATTTTATCCATTCCGTTTTGAATGTGGTCTTTTTGCTTATCGGATTTTGGTTCACTTCAAAACCAGTTCCTTTTTTAGAAAGAGAAATAGTTTGAACTGCATCTCCGTCAGGTAGAAAAACTTTTGCTGTTGCGGTATCAGTCCCTTCGGTCGCATATACTTTAAGCGTTAATTTGCTCCAATCCATATCTTTAGTTGATTGTGCTAATTTGATGTGTGGAATTGCTGAACCATTTCTAACCAAAACGACTATGGGAACTTCACCTGCCTCAATTTTATGCCAACCACCTTGATAAACTTTATGCGTTTGATAATCTATCCAAGTACCTTCCGGAAGATAAACATCTCTTCCTGTAACCTCTTCAAATAAAGGAGCAACTAACATACTTGATCCAAATAAATATTCGTTGTCAACTAACCATGACCCAGGATCATTGGGATATTCCACAAATAAGGCACGCATCATAGGCAATCCTTTTAGGGAGCTTTCTTTGGCCTGAGCATAGATATAAGGCATTAATTCATAACGCATATTATCAGCATTTCTAAAAGTTTCTAAAAGATCTTTACTATATAACCAAGGTTCTCTTGGAGGTTCCCCATGGCTTCTTACATGTGAAGTAAGCATTCCGAAAGGAGCCCATCTGCGGTATAAATTTTCTGGTGATTTTGTTACAAACCCGCCTACATCATGACTCCAAAAACTGAAACCACACAATCCTAAGGAAAGACCACCTCTTAATTCAGAAGACATTGCTCCATTACTAGTTTCGGCATCACCACCCCAATGCAATGGGTAACGTTG
This sequence comes from Flavobacterium sp. UBA5153, assembly GCA_002413745.1. Classification (GTDB taxonomy): domain Bacteria; phylum Bacteroidota; class Bacteroidia; order Flavobacteriales; family Flavobacteriaceae; genus Flavobacterium. The sequence goes on from DHXP01000073.1 coordinate 16,896, forward strand.
GCTTCCTGCCCAAGTGCTTCTTGCCCAAATTAAGGTATATCCTTTTTCTTTTTGGGTAATTTCGGCTACTGCTTTGTTATAACGAAGTGGATATAAATTATGCTCATAAAATCCGGTACGTCCTGAATGGTAAATTCCATCTGGTGGTGCAGCTTCTCCAAAATCAACTTTGAATACACTTACACCTTGATCAAACAGATGTTTCAATTTGGCTTGGTACCATGTAACTGTTTCTGGATTCGAAAAATCCAGTACCGCATCTTCATAAGGAAGATTTCCTTTTCGATCTCTTACTGCCAATCCTTTGTCCATTATTTCATTGAACAAGGTGTTTTTTGGACTGAAATAAGGTAATTGCCATAAACATACATGGAAACCATCGTCTTTCATATCCGACATCATTTTTACAGCATCTGGAAAACGATCTTTAGAAAACTCATAATTGTTTCTCCAATCCACATCAAACCATCCTGTGTCAAAGTGAATCACATCGGTTGGGATTTTATAGGCACGTAAATCTTTAGCGACTTGACGACCTTCTTTTTCAGAGAAATAAGTAATTCGGCTCATCCAAAAACCGAAAGACCATAATGGTGGCATTGCTGCTTTTCCGGTAAGGTTCGTATATTCGTCTAAAATCTCTTTAGGCTCACCAATGAAGAAAAATAAATCGGCTTCATCATCTCCAATATACATTTCATTTGCACTTCCAAAATATTTTCCGAAATCGACCGTGATTGGAGTAGAATGATGCATAAAAACACCGTACCCACGGCTGCTCATATAAAATGGAACCGGTTTGTACATTGTTTCGTTCTGGATTCCATTGGCATCATCTGCCCATAAAACTACTTTTTGTCCGCGTTTGTTGAATTGGGTAAATGATTCTCCACAACCAAATATTTTTTCGTCTGGCTCTAAGCTAAAAGCGGCACCCATACTTCTGGAGTAATCACTGTTTCTACGTACATAGGAGAACGGAAGTGTTGGTGTATAGGTGTTTTTAAAATCAGAATTGTGCAGTGTACCCGTTAAAAGCTTGCCTTTTTCATCATATATTTTTACGTGCCAAGGTTTAGTTTGAATTTCAACCGAACCATGTTTGCTGATAAATTTATACCCTCCTTCGATTTTAGAATATTTCCATAACTCTGGATGATTAGGAGCAACTCCATCAACCAACATCAAAGATGCTGCCTCAGGGTGAAATTGAGGACCGGAAGACATTTTTATCCTTAGTGTACGGTCAGAAACAAATTGAATTTGGAATGGTAATTCAGGGGTGGCTTCATATTCAGTGGCTGGGAATTCATTTGCCGGAACCTGACTGGGCAACATCTCCATATTGTTGAATGCCTGGCGTGTTTTGTAATTGTACCTAAGGTATTTTACTGTTCCTTTTCCCGTTTGAGGATCAAAGGTAGCGAGCTCGTCAGCAAAATAAAAGGTATTCAGGTAATTCTGAAAATCTTTACTGATATCAATTGGAGCATTAAGAACATCAGCATTTTGTATTTGCGATGTGGCTTTTGGCGTCATAAAAAGACCCAAAGTCAGGAATAAAAATAGCTTTACTATTTGTGATTTCTTCATTGTTATGAAATTTATGTTCAACATTTTTTAATCATTATTAATTTACAGTTATTAACGTCGTCCTATTTTTCAATCCCTTTGCACTAGCCGTTAATTCAAGTTTTCCGGCTTTATTTCCAGCTTGTATCACTACCAAACATTTTCCGTTTAAAGCGGTGTGTTTTGTGCCTTTAAAAGATTCATGACTAACAGGGTCACCGCTACAAACTCCTACGATTTTTCCGTTGCCTTTAAGTTCAAAATTAATTTCATTACCAGCATTTGGCGCCAACACCCCTTTTTCATCGGTAATATCAACTGTTACGAACGACAAGTCATTTCCATCGGCATGAATTGTTGCCCTGTCAGCGGTGAGTTTCAAAGCTGCTGGAGCTCCCGCCGTTTCAATTTCTTTTTCCAAAACGGTTTTTCCGTTTTTACGCGAGATGGCTTTTAAGGTACCTGCTTTAAAAGGGACACGCCACATAACGTGTAGATCGTCTCCTATTTTACGTTTGATGCCCAATGATTTTCCGTTAAGGAAAAGTTCTACCTCATCGGCATTATTATAATAGGCCCAGATATCTACATTTTGTCCCGCTGTCCAGTTCCAATGTGGGAAGATGTGCAATACAGGTTTGTTTGTCCATTCACTTTGGTACATATAATACACATCTTTGGGAAAACCTGCCAAATCTACAACGCCAAAATACGAACTTATGGATGGCCAAACATAAGGTGTTGGTTCTCCTATATAATCAAATCCAGTCCAGATGTACATCCCGGAAAGATAATCGTGTTTTTTGATGACTTTCCAAGTGTCTTCGTGCGTGGATCCCCAAGGAGCTTTTACTTGGTCGTAAGCCGAAACGGTATTGTCAGCGTTGCCTCCCGTGAATACTTCATCCCATCTTTTAGGCCATAATTTTATGGTGTCTGAAGGGAAATCGTAATGCCCGCGGGTTTCTAATGCCGAGGTAGTTTCGGTGGCTATAAAAGGAATACCCGGAAATTCTTCTCTATGTTTAGCATAGGTTTCATGAGCATAATTGTAACCGATAAGATCCAATGCACCAGAAGTTGCAATGTGATTGTTTTTTCCTGGAGGATTCAATGCTGAGGTTATTGGACGTGTAGCATCCAATTTTCGGGTTAATCCTGCCAGTTCTTTAGCAATTGTACTTCCTGATTCATCCCATTGTTCTTGAATTTCGTTACCGATACTCCATATAAATATACTGGGATGGTTGCGGTCGCGAAGGATTTGATCTTGCAGATCTTTTACGTGCCACTTGTCCCAATAGATGCTGTAATCGTATTTGGTTTTGCTTTTTTTCCACATATCAAAAACCTCATCCATTACGATAAAACCCATTTTATCACATAAATCCAAAAGTTCGGGAGCAGGAGGATTATGGGAAGTTCTGATGCCGTTTACTCCCATTCCTTTCAAAATTTCCAGTTGGCGTTCAATCGCTCTAGTGTTGATGGCAGAACCCAATGGACCCAAATCATGGTGTAAACAAACCCCTTTTATTTTTACGTGTTTTCCGTTTAGGATAAAGCCTTTGTCTACATCAAATTTGAAATTTCTAATTCCGAAATTGGTTTTATACTGGTCAATTATTTTATCGTCTATTGAAATTTCGGTAACTGCTGTATAAAGTTCCGGTTTTTCAATAGACCATACTATAGGATTGCTAACCACGGTCTCCTGTTTCAGGGTTTGTGTGGCATTGGCACCGATATTAATTTTCCGATTAACCGAAGTTATTTTTTTGTTGTTTTTATAGAGTGAAGTTATAATCGTTGCCTTTTTTGATATTGCATATTGATTTTTTAAGGCAATTTCAAGATGTATTGTAGCATTTTTAGAATCTACTTTCGGAGTAGTGATATAAGTTCCCCATTGAGCAATATGGAGTTTATCGGTAGTTTCCAGCCATACGTTTCTAAATATTCCTGAACCGGAATACCAGCGTGAATTGGGCTGTAGCGAATTGTCAACTTTTACCAGAATTTCATTGGTTTTATCTCCATAATTCAAATAAGGGGAGAGGTCATATTGAAAACCGATATATCCATTGGGACGTTTACCAAGATAATGTCCGTTTATCCAGACTTCACTGTTTCGATATACACCGTCAAATAGTATTGAAATTGTTTTGGTTTTGTTCGCAGAATCTACTTTAAACGTTTTTTTATACCAACCCAATCCTCCGGTAAGAGCACCTCCACCTATACCAGCGGGACTGTTTTTATCAAATTTTCCTTCGATGCTCCAATCATGGGGCAGGTTTAGTGTCCTCCATTGCGTATTGACACCAATGGTGTCTTTATCTTTTATACTGTCGTTCAAATGAAAATTCCAATCAGAGTTAAAATCAATTTTTCTGGTGCTGAAATTTTTTATTTTTTCTTTTACGTTAAAAGCTATAGCTGTAGTAATACCTATTATAGCCAATGTTTTTATAACGTTACTTATATATTTCTTTTTATTCATAATGAATGTTTTTTTATCGATTTCACGCCTTATGGTTAGTTTGACTACAATTATAAAACTTTTTTTTCATATTAACAAAATATTAGGATTAAAAATTTGCAATTGTATATTTATTGGATATGTTTTTATGTTTATAATAAAAAATGAGTTACTTTCGGATTGTATTTGCAGGATAAACACATTGGCGTTTTATACCGCTAGTTATTTC
>DHXP01000073.1:21203-70500 GCA_002413745.1 Flavobacterium sp. UBA5153
AAACATATTAACCAATGGTATTATTTAATTGGCAATCAATTGCTTGAATTCGTTAAAATTTTAAAATTCAAATTTTTTCAAAAAAAAATGTAATTACCTGATTGTTATAGTTGTGTTTAAAAATATCGTGATTTAGTTACAGAGTCGTTTTTAAAAATTTGTCTATTTTTGTCCAAATTTTGTGTTGTTATGATTAATAAAGAATCAGTTAAAATAGTAGAGGACACATCAGTCATGGATGCGTTTAGTATTGACTGTGTAGTATTTGGTTTTGATAACGGAATTCTTGAAGTGCTTTTAGTGCAGCATGGCGAAGGAATAAGTGAAGGAAAATGGGCACTTCCTGGTGGTTGGATTAAAAAAACGGAAAGTGCAGATAATGCTGCACATCGACTATTAGGGGAGCTTACGGGATTGGATAACATATATTTAGAGCAGTTGAAAGCTTTTGGAGAACCTGATCGTTTCCCATTGAGGAGGGTTATTACCATTGGTTATTATGCTTTATTGAAACGAGAAGACTTTAATGTAAAAGCCGGTTTCACAGCTTCGGATGCAAAGTGGTATAAAATTAATGATATCCCTAATTTAATTTACGATCACAATGAAATTTTAGCGTTTAGCATAAAACAATTACGCAACCGTGTTCGTCAGGCTCCTGTAGGTTTCAATCTTTTACCTGAAAAGTTTACGTTGTTACAGTTAATGCATCTCTATGAAGAGATTTTAGGTATAGAGATGGATAAATCAAATTTCCGTAGAAAGATATTGCACATGAAGTTATTGCTTGCCCTGAATGAAAAACAACAGGATGTTTCCCATAGAGCCGCAAAGTTGTATAAATTTGATTCTAAAATTTATGAAAAACTTACTCAAAAAGGATTTAATTTTGAGTTTTGACATCCCCGAGGTTTTTACATTTTGATGAATAAAAAAGCGCTATTAGGCTATTAAATGGATTTATGCGGTGGTGCAAATTGTTTAAAACGCTTTTTTTTGGATTTTGCCCTGAAGACCTCCCATCAGAAAAAAGTGCGCAATCGATTGTTATTTCATTAGGTTATTTACGTAAACAAAGTCTTTTCTTTTCCTTTATTATATTTAGATGAATATGCTTTTCATAGAGCAAGTCACATCGAGAAAGTATCTAGTATGGTTGTAAGAGAATCTTTCACTAGGATTTATTGCTCTCAAAAATAGTTTAAAACTATGCGCTTTAGCGCATTTACCTTCCAGGTTCTAAAAATTTAAACACGAATTTCACTAATTCTCACGAATTGATTTGTGTAAATGGGTGAAATTTGTGTTAAACGTATAGCACCTTGCAGACTCTTAGTCTGCAAAACTAAATCTATGAACTTTTATTCCATAGTGGTTTAGTTCTCCATATACGGTGTCAGTCAAAGCTCTTGCTGCTTAATTATGAAAAACAACAAAATAGCTAGAACTAACTTCGTATTTGTTTACCCGCTTTAATTTAAATTTTACATTCTTTTATTGGCTCTACATTTATATTAGCTTCATTATAATTGTTAGTGGAGTAATCATCGTGTTTTTGAAAGAAAAACAATAAAGAATGGAAATTTACATAAAAACCATAAAAAAACGAACTCTTATTAGTTTGAATTGTAGATTTAGTAACGAATTACATATTTGACATTTATATATAATGCAATATAAATTCAATATTTTTTTTGATTTAAAAAAAAAATACGCAACCGATTGTGTATTGTGTTATTTTTTATATATTTGTGATATTAAATTATTGATAAAACCATTATCATCTATTCGAGCGGTGGATTAAAAATTTTTAAACATAATTTAATACAAAACTAATTAACCAATTAAATCAATTATTTATGACTAACTTTTTCTTTGTTAAAAGTAAATCAAAACATTTTAAGCATTTAGGATTTCTGATACTGATGTTTATGTTTTCTGCGGGGGCAAATGCCCAAATAACAGTTTCTGGAACTGTTTCTGATGCGTCTGGGCCAATTCCTGGAGCCAATGTGTCTTTAAAAGGCGCAAAGAATGGAATAACTACAAATATGGATGGCGGTTATTCAATTAGTAATGTGCCATCGAAGGGTGGCGTATTAGTGTATAGCTTCATAGGTTATGCAACTAAAGAAGTGGCCGTAAACGGTCAAACTAAAATAAATGTAAAACTTGAAGACGAATCAAGTGCTTTGAAAGAAGTAGTGGTAATTGGTTACGGTACCCAACGAAAAGAAGCTGTGACAGGTTCAGTTGCTTCAATTAAAGGGGACGTGATGCGCGAGGTGCCATCATCTAATATTACACAGGCCTTACAAGGACGTGTGGCAGGGGTGCAGATGTCACAAACATCATCCAAGCCGGGTGCCACAATGCAAATCCGTATTCGTGGTACTCGCTCATTATCGGCAAGTAATGACCCGTTGGTGGTTCTAGATGGTGTGCCTTTTGCGGGGTCAATCGGCGACATCAGCCCCGACAATATCAAAAGTGTTGATATATTAAAAGATGCCTCATCAACAGCTATTTACGGATCGCGTGGTGCCAATGGTGTAATATTAATAACAACAAACAAGGGACAAAAAGGACAAAAAGCAAAATTCACTTACAATGCATATAATGGATTGAAAAATATTTTTGCCCAATACCCAATGATGAACGGACCTGAATTTGTTGCGCTACGTAAAGCAGCCGGTCAGTACACAAACGGTATTGATGAAGCGGATAATGTAAATACTAATTGGCAAGATTTGTTTTATAGAGCCGGTGTGGTAACAAGCCATGACATAGGTGTTTCCAATGGTACCGAAAATGGCAACTACAACTTCGGCGTTAGTTACTATAAAGAAGAAGCGGTGGTACCTGGACAGGACTTTACCCGTGTGTCGTTGCGTGGTGCTGTTGACCAGGCAGTAGGGGAGTATTTTCGATTCGGCTTCACTTCAAATAACAATTACTCCATTAATAACGGTAATAATATGGGGCTGTATGGTAGTTTAAGCAGTTCGCCTATAGCTAATCCGTATAATGCAGATGGCACGTTGAAAAGAACAGTGAAAATGCCATTAGATGAAAACTGGGTGTATACAAGAGAGTCTGTAAATGGTTTGGGCGATAAATGGATAGATAAAACGAAGGCTTATGGTTCCTATAACACCCTGTATGGCGAGGTAAAAATACCAGGTGTAGAGGGCTTAAAGTATCGCATGAACCTTGGAGGTAACTTCCGTACTAGTACTGGTGGTAGTTACACAGGAGAGGGAGTATTTAATATTAATCCTACAACAGTTTCAACAGCTTCTATCAGCAACTCGCTTTCTACCAACTGGACAATTGAAAACTTGTTGACCTATGACCACAGCTTTGGTAAACATCAGGTAAATGCAGTAGCAATGTACTCTGCAGAGGAATCCAAATACAATAGTTCATATATTTCAGCAAAAGATATCCCTGCCGATGCCTTCCAATTCTACAATCTAGGTACCGCAGCTGGAGAAATCAATGTAAATCCAGCATACCAGGGGTATTCTGTAAGCGGGTTGGTGTCGTATATGGCACGCGCAATGTATTCTTATGACAACCGTTATATGCTGACAGCTACTGTGCGTTCTGACGCCTCTTCAAGGCTGGCAGTTGGACATCAATGGCATACCTATCCTGCTGTATCGGCTGGATGGAATGTTAAAAATGAATCATTTATGAAAGACGTTAACTGGCTAGATCAGTTGAAGCTACGTGTGGGTTATGGAGAAACTTCTAATCAAGCTGTTGCTCCTTATTCAACACTTGGAAGTTTGGCTACAAGACCATACAATTTTGGGACTACATACGCCACGGGTTACTATGTTTCTACATTGCCTAATCCTAATTTAGGTTGGGAATACTCTAGCACAGTCAACTACGGTATAGACTTCGCTTTGTTGAAAAATCGTTTATCAGGTTCCGTAGAATATTATGTTACAGATACGAAAGATATTCTACTAGGAGTAGGTTTACCTGCAACTTCAGGAGTGGGCAGTTACACGGCAAATATTGGACAGACTCAAAATAAAGGGATGGAAATTTCGCTAAATGGTACTATAATAGACAATCCTAATGGATGGTCATGGGATGTAGGTGCTAACTTTTATTCCAACAAAAACAAGTTGGTAGCACTTGATTCGGGACAGCAAAGGGACGTAAATAACTGGTGGTTTGTAGGTCATCCAATTGATGCAATCTTTGACTATAAAAAAATTGGACTTTGGCAAGAGGGAGACGCGAATCTACAAAAATATGAAGTGGGTGGAAATGTCGGTATGATTAAGGTACAATATACTGGTGATTTCAACGCAGATGGAACACCGACAAGAGCGATAGGAGCTGACGATAGACAAATTATAGATGTAAATCCCGATTTTCAAGGGGGATTCAATACACGCTTAGCCTATAAAGACTTTGACTTGAGTGCTGTAGGTGCCTTTCAAAGCGGAGGAGTCCTTATTAGTACTCTATATTCATCAGCAGGTTACCTCAATATGTTGAGCGGACGTAGAGGGAACGTAAAGGTAGACTACTGGACACCAGAAAACACGGACGCCAATTATCCAAAACCAGGTGGTTTAGCTAGCGGCGACAATCCAAAATATGGTTCTACCTTGGGGTACTTCGATGCATCCTATGTGAAAATTCGTGCCATTACACTGGGCTATAATGTAAACCAAAAATTTATGAAAGATGCCGGTATTGATAAATTTCGTCTTTACTGCACCGTACAGAACCCATTTGTAATTTACTCTCCATACTACAAGCAAACAGGTATGGATCCTGAAACCAACTCATATGGTAACGAAAATGCAGCAGTACCATATTCTTCAAACTTAAAACGTTTGCTGACTTTGGGTACTAACACACCTTCAACGCGCAGCTTCCTGATTGGTCTTAATTTAACATTTTAAAAAAGATAAAAATGAAACGTATACAAATAAAAACTTTTATAGTGACAGCTTTGATAATGCTGTTCTTGGGGTCGTGTTCTAATGTTTTAGAAGAACAGCCACGTAGTACTTTTACTCCCGAATATTTTAAAACCGAAAAAGGGGTAATTGGAGGAGTAACGTCAATGTATGCTCATTTGAGATATATTTATGGAAATGCCTACTACTATAATACATGTCTTACAGGAACTGATGAAGTGACCTATGCACAGAGTGCGGACGGAAACTTTAAGGACATGGATCTTTCCGGCGTGGGATCGGTTACTCCTACCTCAAGCCGTACCGATGCTTTGTGGGGAACAGCTTTCATTAATATTAACACCGCCAGCGGTGTTATTGAAAATGCAAGCGCAGTAAAAACTATACCAAATTCAATGATTGCAGAAGCTAGATTCTTCCGTGCTTTTGATTACTTTTTACTGGTTCAAACTTTCGGCGGAGTACCTTTGGATTTGGGTTCGGGAGAACTTAAATTCAACACCACTCCCATCAGATTCTCTGTGCGGAATACCGTACCGCAAGTATATACTAAGGGAGTATTCCCAGACCTGTTAGCGGCTGTAAATGATTTACCAGATGGAGGACGAGTAAAAGGAGGGGTAACCAAAACGGCTGCCAGACTTTTTTTAGCAAAAGCATACCTGACCTATGCTTGGTGGCTAAAAAACCCAAACAACATTCCAACTTATCCAGAAAGTACTCGTGTAGATCCAGACGGACATGATGCAGCATGGTATTTTCAGCAAGCCTATAACGTGGCCGCAACAGGAATTGACAGTCACGGATCTTTTGCCTTACAACCCTCTTTCTATGATGTTAGCCTAGGTCAAAATGACCGCAATAGTGAAATATTATTGTATGCCGACCACACTGAGACAAGCGAATTTTATAATGCAGGTAGCCTTACTTATGGTGGTGGTGGTTCCCCGGATAATTTTGCTGGTTGGATGATGCAATGGAACTATACAAACATTAGAAGTTCTGGTGTAAGTTCAGTACAACGTGAAGCAGAACAACACTTGGGACGTCCATGGACCCGTATGTGTCCAACTATCGGTGCAATTGTAAACACCTTTGCAGACAAAACGAATGATTCTCGATATGATGGTACCTTTGTATCCGTTTACCGTGCTAACTGGCCTAAAGGATACAACCCACCGTCAAGTGCGCCTGCGTCTCTGAATAATGCAAACGGCTTGCCAGTTGCTCCAGGGGGGGCGATACTTACTTTCTTGAATGATGAAAATTCATCTATTGTTTACGCTTCTTCAACTGCAAATATTGGTGCAGGAGTATTAGCAGGAAGATCGGATTTTGTGATAGCACCAAGTGGTATAAGTAGAATAGTATATCCAGGGCTTTGGAAACTTGGTACTTACCGCACGGATAATGGTACAGGATTGGGTCAACCAAATGCGGCCAGCACCCGACCTTTTAATATTGCCAAATTATCGGAACTTTATTTTATAGCCGCAGAAGCAGCTGTAATGGGAGCAACTATACAAGGAGGTAAAAGTGCTAGAGAATTAATTAATGTTATTCGTGCTCGTGCCGGAAAATGGCGCTTTGACAACAACGGAAATGTAGCCAAAGTTGCAGATAATAGTGCTGCTATGATCGCTGCCACTCCAGCAACTATAGATATTAACTATATTTTAGCAGAACGTTCACGTGAATATTATGGTGAAGGTTATCGTTGGTTCGATTTAGTGCGTACCCAAAAATGGGCAGAATTGTCAAGCTCTTATCAAATTGGTGGTAGTAACTATGGAAACCATACTCCGATAACGGTATCTAGAGATGTTAAACCATATCTCTATCTGCGCCCGATTCCTCAAGGACAACTAGACGCTATGGTAATGACCAGCGATGAAAAAGCTACTTATCAGAATCCTGGTTATTAATTAAATATTAAACACCCATAAATAATTAGTTTTAGCTATGGGTGTTCTTAAAGCTAATTATTTTGTTGATCTTATTATATTAATTGCCCAATAGGGCACCAAAAGAAATAAAATTCTGGTGAAAAGATTGACCTTTTGAATTTATTAATTAATTCAAAATTTTTACCATTATTGTTTTGGTTAGTAGTTTGTTTTACATAAAAAAGTCGAGAGCTGGTTACTCTCGGCTTTTTTGGTTTTAAAATCTACTCAAGATAATTAGAAATCTATTAAACTTCAAAGGCATTATATCGGTTTTAAATATCTCTTTGAATTAAATAAAGTAAATAGAAATGAATATTTCACCAAAAACAGTAGTTCTTTCAATTGCATTATTTACAATACAATTTGGCTTTTGTCGAAATCAAATTCCTGCTCTTCAAAAAAAAGGAAATACAACACAATTAGTTGTGGAAGGCAAGCCTTTTTTTATTTTTGGCGGAGAATTGGGGAATTATTCAACAACAACTATGGAGAATAAGCAACCAATTTGGCCAAAAACCTGTCAAACGAATGAGCAAAAATATCCCAGAGACAATAATGTTGAATTTCTAACCAAATCCCAAAAAGATAAACTAGTTAAAGAACTAAACCAAACTGCTCTGAAACTATCCAACCATCTTTTAAGCAGTCCTAAATACATGAAATATGAAACCAGTTTTTTAAATTCGATTCATTACGCAGAGGTATGTGCGGCTTACGGAGTGTCAAAATTTGCTCAACAAACATATAATACATCACTAATGCTTAAATTATTGGAGCGTTATAAACCGTTGCAAAAAGACTCAATAGCATGGAGAACAAATCACGTAGACGGGAATGTGTATGGTGTTTTACCACTTCAATTTTATCAATATACCAAAGACAAAAACTATTTGGAACACGGTCTCTTTATGGCCAACAGTCAGTGGAAAGACACACTGCCGGACGGGATGACCAGTCAAACAAGATATTGGATTGACGATGTATTTATGGTTTCTTCGTTGCAAATAAATGCTTACCAAGCAACCAAAAATCAAAAATATTTGGACAATGCTGCGCTTTTCACGGCAAAATATATTGATAGTTTACAGCAAAAAAACGGGCTGTTTTTTCATGGGCCAAAAGCTCCAATCCATTGGGGACGTGGTAACGGCTGGATGGCTGCTGGTATGGCTATAACACTTTCAGAACTAAATAAAAATCATAAATACTATCCAACCATCCTAAAGGGCTATAAAAACATGATGGAAACTTTAGTAAATTATCAAAATACAAATGGCATGTGGAAACAAATTGTGGATATGCCAAATTCTTGGGATGAATCCTCTTGTACGGCAATGTTTGCGTATGCCAGATCAACAGGAATCAATAAAGGCATTTTGACGGACAAAAAATACAAAGAAGCGGTATTAAAAGCGTGGAATGCGTTAAAAGTAAAAATAAATGAAAAGGGGGAGTTGTCGGATGTTTGTGTGGGAACAGGTCAATCATCCGATGTAAACTATTACCTCAATCGACCAAAAACCAGCGGTGATTTTCACGGGCAAGCCCCTTTGCTTTGGTTGATTGGGAGTATGCTACAAGACGCCCCCTTAGTCTATTTTTTTTAACAATAATTACATCAAACGTTAGGTGGAAGTAATTTACTCCTCATCGTTTTAAATTAAATGGTAATGAATATTTCATCAAAAATAAAAGTTCTTTTAATTGCATTGTTCGCAATACAATTCGGCTTTTGTCAAAATCAAATTCCTGCTCTTCAAAAAAAATGAAAAACAACTAAAAAATTTTATCTAATACCAATTCGATTTGTAAATCAGTCCAATTGTCAGTTCGAGCGCAGTCGAGAACCATTATTTCATCTCGACTGCGCTCGATGTGACAAAAAAATATTAGACTAATATATATTAGCAGTTGGTATAATTTACCATCAGAAATCATAACAAAAAACTGTTCAGTTTGTCCCGGAATTAGGTGTACAGTTTCGCCGGAATAAGCAATCTGCAAATCTGTGGTTTATTTTTTAATTTATTGCAATTAGAAATCAATTACTTCGGATATTTATTGCTGTATTCTCCAATCCATCAGAGGTTATAACCAATTTCATCGTGCCCTTACTTCCTTTATTGGCACGAACAATCACCAGTACCTCGCCGTTGTACGCCTCACGCTCATGCGATGCAAAAGACACTAAACTGGCAGGGTCTCCATTATCGGTGGCAACTATTTCTCCCAAACCTTCTAAACTAAAACTGACTTTATTGTTGGCATCGGGTACCATCAACCCATTTTTATCCGTAATTTTTACCGTTATAAAAGCAAGGTCTTCTCCATCGGAATTTATTTCTGAGCGGTCAGCTGTGGCCAATAATTTTGCGGCTTTTCCGGTAGTTTTTAAAACTTCTTCAGCCCAAAATTTACCGTTTTTATAGGCTATGACCTTCAATTCGCCGGCTTGATATTTTACCTCATCCCAACGAATGCGGTACTCAAATTTCCCTTTCTTTTTTCTGCCAAGAGATTGCCCATTTAAGAACAATTCCGCTTCATCGCCTGATGTAAATACGTGTACAGGAGTGATTTCACCCACACGATTCGGCCAGTTCCAGTGTGGTAAAATGTGAACCATAGGCAAATTGGGTCTCCAACGAGATTGATACAAATAGAATCGGTCTTTTTTGAAGCCTGCCAAGTCGATAATCCCGCAATAGGAACTACGGGCTGAGTAGTACGGTGTGGGTTCTCCTAGATAATCCCAGCCACTCCATACAAACTCACCGGCTACATAGGGATGCTGGTCTTGGGAAGCAAAAACTTTGTCAGGCGAAGCCCCAAACGGTGCAGTATAAAGCTCATAAGCACTTACCTCTTTGGTTATTGGATTTCCTCCTGTTTCATTACTTACGGGTGCTGAATTCACTTCTGTCACAGGAAAAATATAAGATCCTCGGGTGCTTAATGTCGAAGCAGTCTCGCTACTTACAATCATCTTATATGGAAAAGCTTTCTGAAACTCGGGATACAGAGGTAAAGTTCGGATTCCTTTTAGATGCGAATAAGCTGGTGCATCTCTGATGCCTTCGCCTTGGTAATTAAGACTCATAAAGTCCATTACCTTAGAAAATGGCATGTCTGGTTTTGCGTAATTTTGTGATGCCGAAGCAGGTCTTGTAGGATCTTCGTCATGCACAATGTCGTGCAGTTTTTGGGCAATAACTGCTCCATCAGCATCAGTATATTGTTCGCCAACTTCGTTGCCAAAACTCCATGCAATTACAGAAGGGTGGTTGCGATCCCGACGGATGAAAGAGCGTGTGTCTGGTTCATACCAATCAGGAAAAATTAAATGAAAATCGTGTGGTGTTTTTTTGCGCTCCCAACTGTCAAATACTTCATCTATTACCAAAAATCCCATTCGGTCGGTCAAATCAAGTAATTCTGGTGCTGGGGGATTATGTGACAAACGGATGGCATTGCAACTCAATTCACGCAGCATTTCAAGTTGGCGCTGTGCTGCTCTCACGTTAAATGCCGCTCCCAACGCTCCTAAATCGTGGTGCTGGTTTACACCTTGTATTTTTATTTTCGTACCGTTTACTAGTAATCCCTGAGTTGGGTTAAATTCAATTTTGCGAATTCCAAACGGAGTATCATACTCATCTACTTGCTTTCCGGTAATAAAAATTCGGGTTCGTGCAATGTATAGATTTTGCTTTTGCGATGGATAGGCTCCCCATAGTTTTGGATTCTTTAGTTTTATTTGGCTTTCCTTAATTTGTTTTTCATCGGCATTCAAAATAATTGTTTCGGCAGGAAAAATAGTTATTGGTTTTCCTTTGGCTTTGCCAAAATCATCAATGGCATAGAGTTGTGTTTTTGCTTCAACAGTTTGTTGTGAATTTGTTTTATTTTCTATTTTTAAAGAAAGATTGATAGTGGCTTCTTTAGCAGAAACTTCGGGTGTGCTTATGAATGTTCCCCATTGGGCTACATGAACAGGAGCCACTTTGGTAAGCCAAACATTACGATAAATTCCGCCGCCAGGATACCATCTTGCCGAATTGTTTGGGTTGTCAACTCTGATAGCTAATTGATTTACTCCTCCAAAATTTAAGTATGGAGTCAGGTCTAATCGAAAAGAGTTATAACCATAAGGCCAGCCACCTACCAAATGACCATTGAGCCAAACCATAGCATAAGACATGGCTCCGTCAATATCCAAATAGATAATTTTTCCTTGATCTGTTGTTGAAATAGTTAATTTTTTACGATACCAAGCTACCCCTTGGCTTGGTAACCTTCCCATTCCGCCTCCTACTTCAGGTGTATTACCTGTATAAAAAGGACCTTTGATGGCCCAATCGTGGGGTAAGTTTACTCGCTCCCATGTTTTATCTTGAAAATCTGCTTTTACAAACGGAAAATCTGATCCTGGATCACCTTCAGGACGAATATGTCTTTTAGATGGATCTTTAATAAATTCATTACCAGAAGGAAGAATCCAATTTTTCAAAACTGCCTCCTTTGTTTCTACTTTTACTGCTTCGGTAGGCTTTGAGTCGGCAACTTTGCTGTCGTTAACTTCTTTAATTTCGGGACGAACATCATAAATAAGATTATCTGGATTATCGTTATAGCGCATAAATTGCCAATCTTCATTGAGTTTAATGCGTTCTCTTTTAAAGGATTGACCGGTAGGGGAGTTGTGTTTTAGATTTTGACTCCATCCTTTTGTTATACTCAATGTGAATAAAATAACGATAAAGAAACCAAGTTTTTTTGTTTTAAAAAAAATACTGTTCAGTAAATCTATGTTCATTGTTTGTGTTTTTTGATATTTCTTTGAATGCATTCTATTTATATTCTTGATTACTATGCACTTATGTTTGTTTTCTAAAATTTGAAATAATAGAACTGGATATTCAAATAAAAACTACATATTAATTTAAGCTACATTTTTATTCTTAATGAGAATCAAGGGTTGTGAAAAAAAAATGAGAATCAAATAGTTACACCTCACAGGTTTTTAAAACCTGTGAGGTGTTTTCTAAATATCAATATATTAGGGTCTCAATCCCTGATTCGCATTCTTAACTTTTTGTGCCGGATAAGTTAGCATATCCACTATAAATAAACACTAAAACAGTACACACAATTGAATGCAAGTTTCTAATTAATTACTCTCAAATGTTATGATACTTTTACCCGGTAATGAATAGGAAAAAGCTCCAATAGATGCATTTACAGTTACATTCGCTTGTTTCACAAGATTATTAGTTTCTGAAGTTAAATAGGGCGTTACAGATGTAATAGTTGCGTTTTTAAAAGCAAATTGTTGGTTAAGAGTTGAAGATCCAGTATTAATAGCAACAATCACTGTTTTGCCATTTCCTTTATAGGCACTAACAAATACGTCTGTTTTTGGGTTTACCGTTGCTCCCACCCTAAGATAACCAGGTCTAATAAATTTAGCAAAGTTTGACATAACATAACCTCGTTTAGTAACAATTCCATCCTCGCCAAGCGGACCATAAAAACGTTTGGCATACCAAGTAATATAAGCGTTAAAATTACCAGTTGTCAAACAATCGTGTATTTCTTTTCCTGTAGCAAAAACAGCATCCCATGTAATATTAGTATCTAAATGTTCTGTCATCCACAATTCTTTTCCTTTATTTCTGGCTAAAGGATAATCAGCCAAACCACTACCATAAATATGACCACCGATTATAGAAACGTTAGCTGCTGCAACAGCATCATTAAGTATGGGATCCGTCATATTGTGATTAAAATTAAATGACTCATCTGCAATTACTTTTGTATCAGAAATTGCTGCACCATTATTTTTCAAAAAATCTGTCATTTGTGTGGAAGTCCAATCACAAGATTCATAAGTTACTGTAATATCAGGTTCGTTTTGTATAGAAATAGCATATAAACCGGCATTATTGTCTCTCATATATTTAGAAAAATCATTTAAATACGTTGCATATGCCGCATAAGAATTTGGATCTAATGAACCTCCTATAAGATTATTGTTCGTTTTCATTCTTGCTGGCGGACTCCAAGGTGATGCAATAACGATAGCTCCTCGTGCTTTTGCTCCTAACGCATGATTCAATTCGATACTTCTTGCGGAAGCATCGTCGTCACTTGCTACTCTTATTCGTAAAATGGAAAGCCCAATTTGGCCTTGATTATTTCCAAAAAGTAAATCTTGATCGGTATTACTTAATGGTGTATCAAGACGAAATACGGTTGCTGCTCCAAATCCTCTAATGACTTGTTGATCATTGCTAACATCAATAAGGGAGGCATCTGCTCTGATAACTTCGTCTATTGGTTTAGGAGTAGGGGAATCTCCACCGCTACTACAACTAATTGTAGCTGTAATCGCCAATAGTATTAAAAATACTTTTGTAATCTTTGTTGAAAAAAGGTTTTGCGTTTTTTGAGGTTTCATAATCTCTAAATGTTTTTTGCTTCTAAAATAGTAATCTAATTTAGTCATTGTACGGATTAATGGTAACTATAGAACCATCTTCATTGTAAGTAATTTCGGTTACTTTAACGGATCTCAAATGCGTTATGCCTTTTGATAGACTTGAATCATGATAAAATAAAAACCATTTTCCTTCGATTTCACAAATAGAATGATGGGAAGTCCAACCAATTACTGGATTTAGAATTCTTCCTTGGTAGGTAAAAGGGCCATAGGGATTATCTCCAGTGGCATAACAAATAAAATGGGTGTCGCCTGTTGAATAGGAAAAATAATATTTACCATTGTATTTATGCATCCACGAGGCTTCAAAAAACCTACGATTGTTATCTTCTGCCAATAAAACCTTTCCATTTTTATCCAGAATTTTGATTTCTTTTGGTTCTTCGGCAAATTCCTTCATGTCATCTGTAAGTAGAGCTACAATAGGTCCTAAAGCGGGTTCGTTTTCTAAAGGCTCTTCATTTTCTTCAGCATATTTGTTGTTTCTGTATTTTTGAAGTTGTCCACCCCAAATTCCGCCAAAATACATATAGTATTTCCCGTCTTCATCCTCAAAAACCGCCGGGTCAATAGTATAACTTCCCTTGATAGCTTCCGGTTCTGGAATAAAGGGTCCTACCGGAGAATCACTTACTGCCACGCCTATTTGAAAAATTCCATTATCACGCTTTGCAGGAAAATATAAATAGTATTTCCCCTTTTTATGTGCGGCGTCAGGAGCCCACATTTGTCGTTCAGCCCATGGAACATCTTTTACGTGTAGCGCAACTCCATTGTCGATCGTAATGCCGTTTGGACTATCCATAGAAAGTACGTGATAATCTTCCATACCAAAATGCCCCCCATTATCATCAAAAGGAATCCCTGCATCAATATCATGAGAGGGGTAAATATAAATTTTCCCATTAAAAACATGTGCTGATGGATCAGCGGTATAGATGTGTGAAACCAATGGCTGAGAGATGGCTTTTTTATTTATCTCGTCAAAATCAATTTGTTCAATACTATCTTCAGGCATAATTGTATTATTTTTTTGTTTTAGGTTTTAAAAACTATTTTGTTTTCTCAGCTTTTTTTCTTCTTTGATTCAAGTCACTTTCGATTTGAAGTTCCATTTTTTTGTTTATTTCATAAAAGAAAAGACATCCAATTCCAATTAAAAATGTTATTCCAGGAAAAATACTTACCGATAATTTAATTCCGTTAATGGTATCTGCCGCTTGCGAGACGAGATCTACATTATATTCAAAGTGGGCTAATATCCCGGCAACTAGGGCACCTCCAATGCTAAGACCAGCTTTTAAGCCAAAAATCATGGCAGAGAAAATAATAGCGGTCGCCCTACGATTATTTTTCCACTCAGAATAATCGGCAACATCAGCAATCATGGCCCATAATAATGGGATTGTGATTCCGTAAAAGAATCCATGTAAAATTTGAGTCACAAAAACAATTGCAATCGATTCCGGTGAGTAAAAATAAAATGCCATAAGAAAAACGGTGGCTAAAAATAATCCTGCTCCAAAGACATCTCTTTTTCCAAATTTATCAGCCAATGGTTTTGAGAACATAATACCCACAATCATAAAAATGATTCCCCCGGCATTGAACAAACTGAATGCCGAAGTAGCAGCATCTTTTGGCCACTGAAATTCCGTTAAACCGATACTCATTAAAAAATTATTTAAACCGGCAATAAAGTTATTAAAACCGATGTTTTCTAAAAAGGCGGCAAGTTGCGGTTCACTTAAATAGTTTTCAAAATAGTAGATATACATTCCCCCTTTTAGTGCTAATGTTATAAAAATCAAAATGGTTAAAAATAACATGGCAACCCACGGTTTGTTCTTAATTAAATCTTTTAGATCTTGTTTTACACTCGATTTTTGTTCTTGGGTTGGAACGATTCTTTCCTTAGTGGTTAAAAATGTTATGATAAGAAAGATGGATCCCACAATAGCAAAAATGGTCATTGTAGTTTTAAAACCCACAGCTTTATCACCATCACCAAAAATTAAAACTAGGGGAAGAAGTAATACTTGAATTATAAATTGAGCCACCATAACCGCTACAAAACGATAGGATGACAAACTGTTTCGTTCTGCCATATCACCTGTCAAAACACCACTCAAAGCAGAATATGGCAAGTTGCTTGCAGAATATACAATAACAAGTAAAAAATAGGTGACAAAAGCATAAATTATCTTGCCGTTTTCACTAAAATTTGGAGTACTAAAGGCCAATAACGCCATTACACCAAAAGGAACGGCAGTCCATAGAACCCAAGGTCTGAATTTTCCCCATTTTGTTTCGGTTCTATCTGCGATTATTCCCATAATTGGGTTAAAAGACGCGCCTAGAAGTCCGCCAACAAAAATTATGGTAGCAGCAGTTCCCGCAGGAATTTTATATACATCAGTATAGAAAAATGCCAAAAAAGTCATTAAGGTTTGAAATACTAAGTTGGCGGCAAGGTCACCTAAGCTATATCCAATTTTTTCTTTTATGGATAATTTTTGAGAAGTAGAATTCATTTTTTTTTGGTTATATATTTAGTTAATTAGAAACCTTAATAAAATAAGTCTTTATTTTAGGTTTGATCAAATAAAGGATTAAAAATAGGGTTAATGGACTTATTTACTACCGACTACAATTACAACAATCGGTTGTGTAAATGTATATAAAACTTTGTAAAAAACAAGAGTGTCTCTAATTAATAACTAAATATTTTTTTGGAATTATAGTGGTGTCTTAAAATTGTTAGGTATAAAAAAGGGCCGCCATTTAGCAACCCTCTTTTCAATTTATTTTTTTTCTTCTTTGAGTCCTATTACGCTGTTATAGGCTTTTTTGTGTTTAAATTCCCGATCAAATAGTAGCGGGTAGTTAGTTCTGCCTTTTATAGGCCAATCATTAAGCCAAGATTGTCCGTCATTTGCGCCCCAGAAAGTAACTCTGCTAATTTTGTCTTGGTGTTTTAAGAACAACTTAAAAATAGCTGAATAGCGTTGCGCTAATTGGGTTTGAATTGCTTCTGGCAGCATTTTTGGATAAGGATTCATCATTTCACTTCCTTCAAAGTTTTGATTTACATCGGCACCTTTTAAATCCCAAGGGTTTGGCAATACGGTAATGTCTAATTCTGTGAATGCCACTTTTACCCCAAGGGCAGAATAATCCAAAATACTTTTTTCAATTTCTTCTATAGAAGGACTGTCTAATTTCCAATGCCCTTGTATGCCTATTCCGTCAATTTTAGCTCCATTTTTTTGGAGGTTTTTAACTAAGGCAATAACTCCATTCCTTTTTGCGGGTACACAAATGCTGTAATCATTATAGTACAAGTCGGCTTTAGGGTCTGCCTTGGCAGCCAATTTGAAGGCTAGTGTTAAATAATCTTTTCCGTAGGTATCCAAAAACACGGATTTTCTTAAAGTTCCATCTTCATTTAAAGCCTCATTGACTACATCCCAGGAATTAATTCTTCCCTTGTATTTCCCAACAATGGTACTGATGTGTTTTGTCATGGCGTCGGCCATAGTGGTACTATCTTTTATTTGTGCCATCCAAGGTGCCAATTGACTGTGCCATATTAAAGTATGCCCGTGTATAAACATGTGGTGTCTTTCGCCATAAGCAACATATTTATCGGCCATGTTAAAATCGAATTTGTTTTTTTCGGGATGAATAAACATTGATTTCATACAGTTTTCAGGAGAAATACTATTAAATTCTTTTGAAATAAAGGCTGTTACCGTTGGATCACTTTCTTTTATTTGATTGGTATCCAAAGCTGTTCCAATATAGAAATCATTTTTAAAAGCATTTTTTAAAGAGGAAACATTTGCTTCAGGTTTTTCGTGTATTTTGTTGCAACTACTTACTAAAAGTATTGTTGTCAATAATAATAAAAATGGTTTTGTTGATTTCATTGTTTTGTTTTTTAAAGTTTATGTTTTTTAATTTTTTTTAATGTTTATCTTTTTTATTGTAATCCTTCAAGAAATCCTGTGTATGCCGCTTTATATCCGTAATTTGAATCAAATAACAGAGGCCATTCATTTTGATTGCCGTAGAAGCTTAATAACCAACTGTCATTATCTCTCAATCCCCAAATTGTGATTCCGTATTTTTGTGCGGCGGGGATTGTTTTATACAAAGTTGTTATTTCTTTGTATTTTGCTTTTTGGGCATTGGCTCTATCTTGACTTAAACTAGTTAAAGCTTTGTCTTTATTTACAGTCATGTCTAATTCAGAAAAATGTATTAAAAGTCCAGTGTTTTGTATGGTTAACAAATTGGTTGTTAATATAGTCAAACTTGGTGCTGCATAATCAACATGCATTTGCATCCCTATTCCGTCAATAGGAATTGAATTTGCTTTAAAAGTATTAACCATATCTACCACACTACTCGCCTTAGATCCCTGGCTTTCCAAATTGTAATCGTTGTAAAATAACTTCACATTTGGGTCTGCCTGCCTTGCCCATGTAAAACATTTGGAAACATAATCAACCCCAATTCTTCTGTAAAAAATGGCGGCATATGCACCATCAGTAAAAGCTTCATTGACCACATCCCAACTTTCAACTATTGATTTTCCGCTAGAATTTTTCTCGATTGCAAAATGGGCAACTGTTGCTTGAATATACCCTTTTACTTGAGCTTCAAATTCGGCATCAGTCGCAGCATAGTTTTGCAACCAATTGGGTATTGAATTATGCCAAACCAAAGCATGTCCATGAACTCTCATTCCATTTGCTTTAGCATAAGCAACGATTGCATCACCTTTGCTAAAATCATAAGTGTTTGGTCCAGTAAACATTGCGGCCATTTTCATGTCGTTTTCGGCAGTGACACTATTAAACTCTTTATTTAATATTGTTCTGAAATTAGTGTCAGATCCCGCTAATCTACTGGCTGAAACAATCATTCCTATAGGAAAACCAGCAGCTTCTTTTAATGTTTTTGCCGTTGGTGTTGGTGTTGGTGTCGGAGTTGGTGTAGGCGTAGGATTTGGTCCATTATCTGCTCCTCCACAGCTTATTAAGGTCGCTGTGATAATTATTGCTAAAAGGTTGTTAAGTTTCATAACCTATAATTTGATTATTGTCTGATTTACGAATTATTTTTTAATTTTAAAACTTTCGGGAGGGCCAAGATAGGTTTGTTTTAATTCCCCTTTTTCTGTTTCTATAACTATTTTTTGCAAGACCAAGCCGCTGTCTAGCCCATAAAATTTCAAGGTGTGTTTTCCCGGTTTTTCAATGGCGTGGTTTGATGTAAGTATTTTAATATTATTGGCCACTGAAGTATTCCAATTACTATCGGAACTGTCTTTGTGAACGTTTATAATTTGAGGGGCTTCATCATCTAATGAAATGCCGTATTTCAATCCATCGCGCACCGTATAGTTAATGGTTGGCGAAAAATAAGCGTGAACTTTGATATTGCCTTGTTCAAAAAAGTACGTATCAAATTCTAGCCTAGGAGATGTTTCAGAAATTTCCAAGGGACCCATATAAGAGGGCAGTAGATTTACTCCTGAAGAGGTGCGCCCCAGATTGGGAATAGTAACCCATTCATAAGGTTGAGCGGCAACTGCTCTTGTGTAGTCCTTAGCTTCCATAGAAATGTATCCGTTACTTTCAATAAAACCTTCCGCATTTTTTAAATCAACCATTTTTGACTGAACAAAAACAGGAATAGATTTTTTATTTGCCGAGATAATAAAGGATGTTTTGTAATCTCCTTTTGGTGCTTTTTGCCAATCTATTTGTATCGTTATTCTTTCTTCTTTGTCAATATCGCCCTTTGTTTTAGAAAATTTTATCCAATCTGATTTTGAGGTTATTTTGAATTTAAATGGTTTAGTTCCCCTGTTAAAAACATCAAAATAATAGGTCTGGTTTTCGAAAGAATTAAAGGTTGGTAAAATTGCTTCTTCCGCGGAGTTTGGCCACCAATTTGCAGCACCTTCAACAGCAATACCAAGTTCTGCGTTACTTTGTGGAATAATGGTTTTGGTTTCCGGAATAGTATTTTCTTTTGGTTGTTGCCAGTAGGTATACCCAATATGCGTCTGTGACATCATGTGGTTCCACTTGCCATTTGCCATTTTTTTATGATAGTAATCAGTGAGTTCGGCATCTTTTTTAAACAACTCTTTTACCTTTTCCGCATAATCATTTGCCGAGGCTCTTCCCTGATCGGCATATAAATGATTTTTTGCTGCCGTAACATATAACTCGTTTAGATTGGCACTTGCCAATACAGGATAAAGTATCAATTGATAATATGCATCTTTGTATTCCGGTTTAAGTTGGTCATTAATTTTTTGAGCTTTTTGAGCTAAATCATTATATTCTTTTACAACATTTTCAGCTTCATTATAATTGATTAAACTGTAGGTTGTAGGATCTAATAGTTCCGGTTTTCTACGGGCATTGTATTTGGTATACATTTTCAAAATGTCTGCAATACCTTCGGTATATTGTCCATCAAAATTTTCTTTAGACCATTGGTAATAATAGTCATCCAAATTATTTGCATTCCAAATATCTGGATTCCAAGCATAATCTAAAAAGAACTCTGTAGGAAACTCCATTGGCTTAATGTCGCCAACATTTACAATCCACACCCGGTCTACGCCATATTGATAAGCCAAATGCATTTGTTCCCAAGTGCGTTCAATTTGGTTCGTGTTAATCCATTTATAGTTTCTGGGGCCGCCCACGTAATCATAATGATAGTAAATGCCATAACCACCTTTGCGAGGTTTGGCATTTAGATTTGGCAATTTTCGAATGTTCCCCCAGTTATCGTCACACAACAAAAGGGTAACATCGTCCGGCACCCGCATGCCTTTGTCATAATAATCCTGAACTTCTTTGTATAGAGCCCACATTTGAGGCGTTTTTTCAATTGGTTTTTTGGTGATATTACTAATAATTTCGCGTTGTGTTTTAACGATATTTTCCAAAAGATCTATCGCTGTGCCCTGCGTCATAGGTTCGTCACCGTCACCGCGCATGCCTATAGAAACGATAGTTTCGGTATTTCCCATTCGTTTCATTCCTTCTGTCCAGAATTTTTTCAGGTTTTCTGAATTAGTATTGAAATCCCATTTTCCCAAAGCTGATTTTTCCCATTCTGCATGAGCACGTGTTAAGGGTTCATGGTGCGAAGTTCCCATTACAATTCCATATTCGTCTGCCAAAACTGCGTTTTGGGGATCATCCACATAAAACATCCTTCCCCACATGGCCGGCCACAAGTAATTCCCTTTCATCCTAAGAATTAATTCAAAAACCTTGTCATAGAATTTAGCGTTGAAACCGCCATAATTTTCATAAGCCCAACCAGTAAGGGCGGGAGCTTCATCGTTTATGAATATTCCCCTGTATTTAACTTTTGGTTCCCCCAAGGAGTGAACTCCGGGAAGTATGTGTAATTCCGACTGTTTTTTCACGGGAACATCCGCCCAAAAGACCCAAGGAGAAACTCCAATCTGGTTGGAAAGATCATAAATACCATAAATTGTCCCTCGCTTATCAGACCCTGCTATAACCAAGGCTCTTTCAACTCCCGCAATTGGATTTTCGACAATTTGAGTGGTAAATTTTTCCCATTTTCCTTGAAGTCCAGTTGCGTCAATTTTACCCTCGCTTGCCAATTTATCGATGATTGGGCTTTTGCCCAAAGTGCCAATAATTACCACATAGCTTGAAGTTTCTATCTGATCTTTAAAAAGCATGGGCATTTTGCCCGTAACACTATTTATGTCGTTTTGAAGGTGTCCAACAACCCGCAATACACCCAAAAAATCATTACTGCTTACCATTATAGGGGCAACTTTCCCTTTTGACGCCAAAGGAAAACTTTCAAGCGAAGCTTCGTTTGTTACATATTTTTCAGGGTTTATGGCATAACAATTTACTGTTGTTACAAATAGGAACAATAGTGTAGTTAAAACGAATGGGTGTTTTTTTATTGGGTGCATCATAAAATTATTTGGCAATCATAATTACTCATTTTTGATTTTAATATATAGAACTTCTTTCAAAAGATTAACTTTATGAAGCTATTTTATCTTTGTTCTAATTTATAAATTATTCCCTTCTCCAAACCTCGTAATTCTGCCAATCCTTTAAGCCTTCCAATCAAAGAATAGCCTGGATATTGTTCTTTTCCTTCCTCTATTGAATGGAGAAAACCGTGGTCGGGACGCATTGGCAAACTGACACCCCTCGAATTCATCAGTACAATCAATTTTTCCATGATACTTTCCATAGGATTATCTCCATTGAGGTGTTCTGATTCTCTAAAAACACTTTCATTATCTCTAATAACGTTTCTCAAGTGTAGAAAATGAATTCTATCTCCAAAATCATCTATTATTTTAACTAAGTCATTGGAAGGGTTTGCACCCAATGAACCGGTGCAATAACACAATCCGTTCGCATTTACCGGAACGGCCTCAAAAATCTTTTTGATATCCTCTTCAGTACAAACCACTCTAGGCAATCCTAAAACCGAAAAGGGCGGATCATCCGGATGTATGGCTAATTTTACACCCAATTCTTCTGCAACAGGAGCAACTTCGGATAAAAAATGAATCAGGTTCTCCCTCAATTTATCATTGTCAATGTCCTTGTAATTGTCAAGTAACGCCAAAATTTGTTCTGCCGTAAAATTCACTTTACTCCCGGGCAATCCAAGAAGCACATTTTTAAATAATAACTGTTTTTCTGCTTCGGAAAGCGTATTTCCGTAGGCTAAAGCGATTTGTTTTTCCTCATCCGAATAATCATTTTCGACATTGGGTCTTTTTAATAAAAAGAGATCAAAATAGTTAAAAGCAACTTGGTTATAAAGTAGTGCTTTGGAGCCGTCCGGATTTTCAAAAGCGTGATCCGTTCGTACCCAATCCAGAATAGGCATAAAATTATAGGTAACCACCTTGATGCCACAATCAGCTACATTTTTTAAACTAATTTTATAGTTTTCAATGTATTGTAAGTATTGTCCATTTGCCTTTTTAATATCTTCATGTACGGGTAAGCTTTCAATCACTGTCCATTCCATTCCCGCATTTCGGACTATTTGTTGTCTTTCTTTAATGTCTTCAACTGTCCAAACATCACCCACAGGTATTTGGTGCAATGCCGTTACAATTCCCGTTACACCACATTGTCTAATATCTCTTAAAGAGATTGTATCGTTTGGACCAAACCAACGCATTGTTTGTTGCATTCTTCTCATTTTATTCATCTTTTAAAATCCGATACTGTTTCCGCCATCAACAGGGAGTATTGTTCCCGTTGTAAATTTAGATTCACTGGTAGCAAAATAATAAACAGCGTCAGCAATATCCGAAGGCTCTCCTAAAATACCCATTGGGGTTCTCGAAAGGACTTTGTTTTTTCTTTCTGGATCACTGTCTAGGGCTTTTGCCGACATTTTTGTTTTTATAAATCCTGGAGCAACACAGTTTGTACGAATTCCAAATTGCGCCAATTCAACTGCCATTGCTCTAGTCATCGCTTCAATCGCACCCTTACTTGCTGAATAAGCAATTACTTTTGGGATGCCATATTGGGATGCCATAGAACTAATATTGATAATACTTCCTCCTCCGTGATTTTTCATTACTTTTACAACTTCTCGGCTCACAGCAAAAACACTCAAAACATTGGTGTGAATAATGGATAGAAAATCCTCGTCAGTTACTTCAAGAAAATCTTTTTTAAGATTGATTCCGGCATTATTAACCAAAATATCTATGTTGCCATCTTTAGCAACCTCTTTAATCATAGCGGGAATCCCTTCTAAATTATTCAAATCAAAAATTACAGGTATTGCGTTTGGACCTATTTCGGCACAGGCCT
The DNA here is from genome assembly GCA_002413745.1 of Flavobacterium sp. UBA5153. GTDB lineage: Bacteria > Bacteroidota > Bacteroidia > Flavobacteriales > Flavobacteriaceae > Flavobacterium. The sequence goes on from DHXP01000073.1 coordinate 44,500, forward strand.
CTTCCGTTTTATCTTTAGATCTTCCTATGATAAAAGTCTTGATGCCGTTATCACATAATTTTTTTGCCGTTGCAAAACCTAAACCGGAATTACCTCCCGTAACAATTGCTATTTTAGTATTCATATTACTTTTTGATTATTTTTTGTAATTAATTATCTTCCTGGGGCGAATGGAAATTTCAAGGATTGAAAATATTCTAAAGTTTGCGTTGGTTTTTCAACGCCTTTTGGCAATTCTTTTCCTGAAAATTGTTGAAAATATAACAGGCAAGCATCCCGCCACCATTTTGCCTCTTTGTACTGTATGTTTAGTAGCATTTGAACTTCTTTGAATCTTGGTTCATCTACATAGTTGCCCATTTTATTCCAAGTGGAATTCATTGTTGCCACTTCATCAACACCTTGTTGGTATTTCAGCGCCATCCCGTCCCAAAGTGTCCGACCATTTTTCAGTTTGTAATCCCAAGACAAATGGTGAAACCATAAAAGATCTTTTTCCGGGCAGGTGGCAACATTGTCAAACACCTTTGCAATTTCTGGAGCATATTGTCCGGTTGCATTACTTCCTGTTTTAGATCGGTCAAATCCTATTCCGTTTTTATCGGCTTTATGATAATAAACAGGATTCCACTCCGGTCTTGAGAGGTTACTAACCCACGGTCCTGGTCCATAATGATGACCCGTATCCATAATATGATGCAATCCCAGAGGCGTCATATAATTGACAACCGCTTCTCTTGATTGTAGCATCATTTCTTTAATTGGATTAACGAAATTGATATCATTAGAAAAAGTCATTCGCAACCATTCATCAGCTATAACTTCAGAATCTAAATAGGGATTCCAAGCCAGTCTGCCAAAGCCGTACCAATTGGCCTGCGCAAAAGGATGGCCTGTCCAATTGATATCATTGCCAATATTGGAGACTCCCGCTATTCCAGTAATTTTATGATTATCTAAGGATCCATCAATCACTTTGGCAACTGTTGAGCCTTTTCCTTTTCTATAAGTATCGGATTCTAAAACTTCTTGATATAATTTTGGAAGGTATACCAAGTGGGTACTGAAACCCAAATATTCCTGGGTAATTTGGAATTCCATCATCAAGGGAGTTTTAGGCATAGCCCCAAACATTGGATGAAAGGGTTCTCTTGGTTGAAAATCAATTGCGCCATTTTTTACCTGAACAATCACATTATTTCTAAATTGCCCATCATAGGGTACAAATTCGCTATAAGCCTGTTTCGCTCTGTCAGAAACATCATGCTCAGAATAGACAAATGCTCTCCACATCACTATTCCGCCGAAAGGTGCGACAGCATCTGCTAACATATTTGCGCCATCAACGTGGTTTCTGCCATAATTTTGTGGACCTGGTTGTCCTTCGGAATTTGCTTTTACCAAGAATCCGCCAAAATCTGGAATCCTCGCATAAATTTCCTTTGCTTTTTCTTTCCACCAATTAATAACTTCAGCATCATAAGGATCAGCGGTTTTTAACCCGCCTATTTCCATTGGAGCCGAAAATCGAGCGGTCAAATACACCTTTAATCCATAAGGTCTGAAAACTTTTGCCAAGGCTTCGACTTTTTCTAAATACTGTGGTGTTAATATTAATGCATTGGCATTCACATTTGTCAAGACCGTACCATTGATTCCAATTGAAGCATTTGCACGGGCATAATCAATGTAGCGTTGATCTATAAAATCGGGTAATTTTTGCCAATTCCAAAGCGAAAAACCGGCATATCCACGCTCTACGGTTCGGTCTAAATTATCCCAATGATTCAGCATTCGAATATTTATTTTTGGAGAATCGACGATATTTAAATTTTCAATGGGTTTATTTGTTTGAAGGAGTCTTAAAAAATTAAAAACACCATATAAAACACCTACGTCGGTTTTGCCTGTAATTAGGATGTGATTTTTGTCTTTTAGTTTAATTGTTTTAATGATGAATCCTTCCTCATTTATTTGATTAAACTCGTTTTTTAGATTTTTTAGGATACCATCATTTAGAGAAGATTTAGAGCCAAAAATCAATACGTTTTCTCCATCCACATTTCGCTGCGTTGAAATTTGATTTCCTAATAAACCGGATAGCCCGAGTTGCATTTCTTTTAATGATACTTGAATAGTTTCAGAATCACCCAAGGCAACAATTCCACGAATTTTGGACGTGTATTCCAACACTAATTTAGGATCCTGGACTTTCTCATACTGAAGCCATAATTTATAATCCTCTTGAGCTGATGCGGTACTGTAGAAGCCAAAAAGGAAAAGCAGTAGAGGTATAGATTGTTTTATAAGGTATTTCATAAAATTCATTGTCATTTCGTTATCTTGGTTCTAATAATGAGATATTTAACATTAAAAACAAAATAATTTGGAGCTGCACACTAAAAACGTTGTGTTTTTAGGATTTGTAAAATATTTTATTTTATATTTGCAATCGGTTGCGTAAATGTAAAACATTGAAGTTTAAGAAAAAAATTTTCGTGTATTTTTTTTAAATCTTTGTAAACTCCTCAATATAAACTTACAGATTAATACTTATGAAAACAATTTCAAGAAAATTATTCCACCTACTATTATTGTTAGTAATTATTCCATGCAAGGGTCAAACAATTGATAAAAAACACGGCTCCCTGCCTTTTTATAATCCTGCCCTGTCGATTGATATAAGAATTCAAGATTTAATTTCAAGATTGACATTAGAAGAAAAAGCAGATCAAATGATGCATAATACTTCTGCGATTGAGCGTTTGGGAATTCCTCCTTATAGTTATTGGAATGAAGCGCTTCATGGCGTGGGTCGCTCGGGAGTTGCAACTGTTTTTCCTCAAGCTATCGGGCTTGGAGCTACCTTTGACGGGGATTTAGCCTATAGGGTTTCTTCGGCAATTTCTGATGAGGCTCGAGCAATGCATAATGCGGCAAAAGCCAAAGGTTATAATAAGCAATATGGCGGATTAACCTTTTGGACTCCTAATATTAATATATTTAGAGATCCCCGTTGGGGGCGTGGTCAGGAAACCTATGGTGAAGATCCTTTCTTGACGGCTACAATAGGAACTGCATTTGTAAAAGGTTTACAGGGCGATAATCCAAAATATTTAAAAACAGCTGCTTGCGCCAAGCACTTTGCGGTACATAGTGGTCCTGAAAAATTGAGGCATGAATTTAATGCCGAAGTGACACAGAAAGATCTATGGGAAACCTATTTGCCGGCTTTTCAGGCATTGGTAGAGGCTAAAGTTGAAGCAGTGATGTGCGCTTATAACAGCACTAATGGAGAACCTTGTTGTGCAAATAAATACTTAATTACCGATGTTTTAAGAAAGCAATGGCATTTTAAAGGGCATGTGCTAACTGATTGTGGGGCGATAGACGATTTTTATACTCCAAAAGGAAAAGGAGGACACGGAGTAGTGGAAACGCAAGCAGAAGCGGCTGCTCTAGTTCTAAAAAGCGGAGTAAGTCTAAATTGCGGAGATTCATATACGGCATTACCGGAAGCTGTTAAAAAAGGCTTGATTACAGAAAAAGAAATCGATGATCAATTGGCTATTTTATTAAGAACCAGATTCAAACTTGGCTTATTTGATCCAATGGGGAGTAACCCTTATGATGCCATTTCAGCAGATGTTGTGGACAGTAAGGAGCATAGAGCATTGGCAAAAGAAGTTGCAGAAAAAGGAATCGTACTATTAAAAAACAATGGCATTTTACCTCTAAAAAATGACCTTTCAAAATATTTTGTCACTGGGCCAAATTCTGCCAATACAGAAATACTTTTAGGAAATTATTATGGAGTAAATCCTAATATGGTAACTATTTTAGAAGGTATTGCCGCGGCTGTAAATCCTGCAAGTCAACTACAATATAGATTGGGAGCAATGCTTAACCAAGCCGCCGTGAATCCTATTGATTGGGCCAGCGGAAATGCCTCAAATAGTGATGTGACTATTGCAGTATTGGGAATTTCCAGCTTATTAGAAGGGGAAGAAGGAGAATCATTAGCTTCGCCAACGGCAGGTGACAGATTAGATTATAATTTGCCTCAAAGCCAAATCGATTATCTCAGGAATTTAAGAAAAGCTGCCGACAAAAACCCAGTGAATAAAAAACCAATTGTAGCTATTATCACTGGCGGAAGCCCAATGAATCTAGCCGAAGTTCAAGAGTTGGCAGATGCGGTATTGTTGGTTTGGTATCCGGGTGAAGAAGGAGGAACTGCCGTAGCAGATATTCTTTTCGGAAAAATATCGCCTTCCGGGAAGTTACCCATTACATTTCCTAAATCGTTGGATCAATTACCTCCTTATGAAGATTACTCCATGAAAGGCAGAACGTATAAGTATATGAATGTAGATCCATTATATCCATTTGGGTTTGGATTAAGTTATACTAACTTTACTTATGGTGAAGCAAAACTGTCTTCAAAAAGTATTTCCAAAAAAGAGAATCTTGTCGTTTCTGTCAAGGTCACCAATTCAGGCAAAGTAAAATCGGACGAAGTGGTGCAGTTGTATGTTTCGGATTTGGTCGCCTCCGTTGAGGTGCCTAATTTTCAATTGACGAATATGGGGCGAATCACTTTAGAGCCTGGAGAAACTACAGAGGTTTCATTTCGTTTGACTCCAAAAGCATTCGAAATAGTAAAGAATGACGGTTCACGTAGTATTGAATCAGGGGAATTCAAAATTTATGTAGGTGGTTCCAGTCCTATGAAAAGAAGCTTCGAACTTGGGGCACCTAAAATGGCAGAGGCTTTAATCACCGTAAAATAGTTATTAAAAAAATAAAAAATTAATGAAGAATTTTATTGATAATAACTTCCTATTGGAAACTGAATTTGCTCAAGAGCTTTATCACGAGTATGCCAAAGATTTACCTATTATAGATTATCATAACCATTTGCCTCCGAATGAGATTGCCGCTAACCGAAGTTTTGAAAACATGACAAAACTTTGGCTGGAAGGGGATCATTATAAATGGCGGGCGATGCGTGGTTTGGGTATCGCCGAGAAATACATAACTGGTAAAAGTTCTGACGAAGAAAAGTTTGATAAATGGGCTTCCACCGTTCCTTATACGTTACGAAACCCTTTGTATCATTGGTCTCATTTGGAACTTCAAAGATACTTTGGAATTGAAGAAATCTTAAATCCCACTACATCATCAGCAATTTATAATCAATGTAATGAGTTATTGAAGAAACCGGAATTTTCAACACAAGGACTTTTAAAAAGTATGAATGTTGAAGTTATTTGTACAACTGATGACCCATTGGATGATTTATCACATCATCAAAAAATTTCCAATTCGGAATTTGAAACCAGAGTTTTGCCTACGTTTCGGCCTGATAGGATTGTTGATATAGATAAAAAAGATTTTGTCGGTTATTTGGAAAATCTTTCAAAGATAACTGATATCAAAATATTCAATCTTGAATCACTTTTAACGGCTGCAAAAAGCAGAGTTGACTATTTCCATGAAAATGGATGCAGACTGTCGGATCACGGATTACCTCATGCATACGGGTATGATTTTGATGAAAAAGAAGCAGATGTTATTTTAAAGAATAGATTAGCGGAAAAAACAATTACCGAAGCGGAAATATTAAAATTTAAATCTGCCATTTTATTTTATTTGGGAACGTTCTATGCAGAAAAAAAATGGACGATGCAATTGCATTTAGGGCCTTTGCGAGATACAAACAAGTCATTGTTAGAAAAGATTGGGATTAATGCTGGGGTTGACAGTATTGGTGATTTTCAACATGCAATACATCTTGCCAATTTTTTAAATCGATTAAATGAGAAAGGAAGTCTTCCCAAAACGATCTTGTACAATTCAAATCCAGCTGACAATGAAGTTTTTGCAACCATGGCGGGGAACTTTAGTGAGGACGGAATAAAAGGAAAAGTACAATTTGGTGCCGCCTGGTGGTTTTTAGACCAAAAAGAAGGCATTACAAAACAAATAAATTCTTTGTCAAATACGGGGCTTTTGAGCAGTTCTTTAGGAATGCTGACGGATAGTCGCAGTTTTTTATCTTTTCCAAGACATGAATACTATAGGCGTATTTTATGTAATATCTTTGGCAATGACATTAAAAACGGAGAATTACCCAATGATATTAAATGGATTGGAAAGATTGTACAAGATATTTGTTACAACAACGCAAAAGATTATTTTAACTTTCCTAATTTAGGATAGACAACTATTAAAAGAATAACTAATTGATTTAGTGAAGTCTTGCTTAGACTTTCAACAAAAGAATATTTAATATTTTCATAGGCAACAAGCTGCAATGCTGATTACGGAGGAAGAGAACTCAATGTAGAGAACTCTTTGGTGAAATTTGGAGTGGATGCCAAATTTGTGTTCATGAAATTTTTAATGAATTGGGAAAGTATTGTGTTATCGAATGTCCGGATATGATTTTAGGAGTTGGGTCAAAAAAACAGGTTCGTTTATTACACCCGAATTGGACAAATGAAAAAAGTTGAATAGTAGAATTTTAGACACAAAGTGTTAAAACTTTATTTTTAAGTGGTTAATAGTAAATTTAAAAAAAACTGTAAATGAACAAATTCAAAATAGTATTATTGGTTCTTTTTTTCTTTCAGTCTGTGAATTTGATATGTCAAATTAGATTGCCAAGATTAATTAGCGATGGGGTTATATTGCAAAGAAATACAGAAATTAAAATCTGGGGATGGGCATCACCAAATGAAAAAGTTGTATTGGCATTCAAAGAAAAAACATATAAAACACAAGCTGACCCATACGGTAATTGGAAAATTATGTTGCCTGCTCAAAATGCTGGTGGACCCTATGAAATGACATTTGAAGCTAGTAATGAAATAAAAATTCAAGACGTGCTGTTTGGGGATGTTTGGATATGTTCTGGACAATCCAATATGGAACTCCCAATGGAACGGGTTAAAGAAAAGTATGGCGAAGTCATCAAAAAATCCAAAAATTCCAATATTAGACAATTTTTAGTGGCGGATAGATATGATTTCAAAAAAGAACAGGACGATTTAGAATCAGGGAATTGGATAGCTGCTAATCCCGAAAGTGTGCTTAATTTTTCTGCTGTTGCTTACTTCTTTGCCAAAGAAATTTATGAAAAAAACCACGTTCCTATAGGTCTAATTAACACAGCATTGGGAGGTTCACCTGTGGAAGCTTGGATGAGCGAAGATGCATTGGTAGCGTTTCCAAAAGCTTATGATGAGGCACAAAAGTTTAAAAATGATGAGCTAATTAAGCAAATAGAAACTAGTGACAAAAAAAGAAGTGATGACTGGTATAATGAACTAAATGCTAATGACAAAGGGATTTCAGAAAACAAACTAAATTGGAGTCAACCCGATATTGATGATAGTGATTGGGATCTAATGGAAATTCCAGGGTTTTGGGCTAATCAATCCATTGGAAATGTAAACGGCGTCGTTTGGTTTAGAAAAGAAATAGAAGTTCCTAAATCAATGGTTGGTAAACCTGCAAAATTATATATGGGTCGTATTGTTGACCAAGATTTTGTTTATGTAAATGGTGAATTGATAGGCACTACAGGTTATCAATATCCACCGCGTAGATATGAAGTAAAACCAACAATTTTAAAAGAAGGAAAAAACACAATCACGGTTAGAGTAATCAATAATTCAGGTAATGGTGGATTTGTTTTAGATAAACCCTATTACTTGGCAGTGGGTAACGATACTATAGATTTAAAAGGCAAATGGAAATATAAGTTGGGAACAACCATGAAACCATTAGACGGACCAACTTTTATTCGCTGGAAACCGGAAGGATTATATAATGGGATGATTTCTCCTCTAATTAATTTTACTATCAAAGGGGCTTTATGGTACCAAGGGGAATCAAACACGTCCAATCCAAGTGAATATGCCAAAACATTTCCTGCACTTATAAATGATTGGAGACAGAAATGGAATCAGGGCGATTTTCCGTTTCTTTTTGTACAATTGCCTAACTTTATGGAAGCTTATCCGGAACCAAGAGAAAGCAATTGGGCAGCTTTAAGACAATCTCAATTAGAAACACTTAGTGTTACGAATACAGGGATGGCTGTTGCAATAGATTTAGGCGAATGGAATGACATTCACCCTTTAAACAAAGAAGCCGTTAGTAATCGTTTAGCTTTATTAGCACGTAAAATTGCTTATGGAGAAAACAATATTTATGCATCTAGTCCAATACCAAGTAATTCAAAATTTAAAAAAAACAAAGTGATCATTTCGTTTGAGAATGTTGGTGGCGGATTAATAGTAAAAAAGGGAAGTGACTTAAAGAGTTTCTCAATTTCGAATGACGGCAAAAATTTTGTTTGGGCAAAAGCCAAAATTATAGGTAATAAAGTTGAAGTTTGGAATGAAAATATAGTTAATCCAACCGTGGTTCGATATGCTTGGGATAATAATCCTTCGGACGCAAATCTATTTACAAATGAAGGTTTGCCTTCAACGCCTTTTGAACTGAAAAAGAAATAAAAAAGCGTTTCTACTTCATCATAAGGGTTTTTCCTTATTTTCTTTTTGATGATTCCCTTACCAACACTTCAGTGTTTAAAAAGGTGATTTCGGTGAGGTTATCTTTTTTTGATGATTTTAAATGGCTTAAAATTTTCTTGGCAGAGGTCTGTCCCATTTTCACGGCTGGATGGGTAATGGTGGATAATCCAGGGTCAATAATTGAAGCTATTGGATCATCATTAAAACCTATAATGGCAACATCTTGAGGTATTTTTAATCCTCTCTTTTTGGCACATTGAATTGCACTGACGGCAGCGGTATCATTCGAAGAAAAAATACCATCTGGAGGGTTTGCTAAATCAAACAAATAATTACTTGCCTTTTCTCCTTCTTCATAACTCATCGTGGTAAAGTTGATTATCAAATCTTCATCAACCGGCAAATTATATTCTATTAAAGCATCGACATAGCCTCTTTTCCGTTCGCTATAAGTATTTCTGTGTTGCGACCCGGCGAAATGCGCAATGCGCTTACAACCTTGTTCAATCAAATGTTTTGTTGCTTTATAACCCGCAGAATAATTATCGATCATTACACGGTAGGTGTTAAATTCTTTAGGAACCCTGTCAACAAAAACTAATGGAATATTTTTATCCATAAACTGTTGAAAATGGGATGTGTCACGGGTTTCCATCGCCAAGGAACATATTATACCGCTAACTCTACTGCTATATAAGGCTTTTGCCAAATCGACTTCATCCGTGTAGGAATCGTGGCTTTGAGTTATAATAACATTATATCCTGCTTTCTGCGCGGTTTCTTCGATGCCGCTAATTAATGAAGATATGAAGGGTCTATTAATTCGAGATATTAATACACCAATTGTTTTAGTTTTGTTACCGCGTAAACCAGCAGCCAAAGTATTAGGTCGATAGCCCATTTCATCGGCCATCTTCTTTACTTTTTTTATTGTTTTTGCGCTTATTGTATGATGATCTTTTAAAGCTCTTGAAATTGTTGAGGTTGCAAGGTTTAATCTTTCAGCAATGTCATAGATGGTAACATCTTTAGTTTCTTTCATAAATTAAAAAAGTGGTTCAAATACAAATATACAGTTTTTAAATAAATTTTATTTGGACAAATATTTTTATTTGCATACCCATACATTGGGTAATATAAATTCAAGAATAATCTTTATTTTTTAAAAAATAAAGATTATATTTAAACAATTTAAATGTGGATTATTTTTTAATTCAAACTCACCTTTTAGTAAACAATTTGTATGTCATTATTTAATCCAAAATTTCTTAGAATATCATTTTTTGCATTATTGTTGGTTTCAACTTTTTCATGTAAAAAAATTTTCCAAAAAACACAACCGATTGCGTATTCGAATTATGCTGCTTTTGATTGGTTTGATTATCAAGGAAAAGACGACATCTACAAAACTATTTCAAAATCTGATGATGAATACTTAAATCCGATTTTGGCAGGATTTTATCCAGACCCAAGTATTTGTAGAGTAGGAGAAAAGTTTTATTTAGTAAACTCTTCATTTGTATATTTTCCTGGATTGCCCATTTTTGAAAGTACTGATATGGTCAATTGGAAACAAATTGGGAATATAATTGACCGAAAAGAACAAGCTGATTTTTCCGGAGCAGGTGTTTCTCGTGGAATGTACGCCCCTACGATTAGATACAATAAAGGTATCTTTTATGTTATTTGTACCAATGTTTCCAGTGGAGGAAATTTCATTGTTACTGCTAAAAATCCACAAGGACCTTGGTCAAATCCCGTATGGATTCCTGGAGTTAACGGTATTGATCCCGATCTTTTCTTTGATGAAGATGGTAAAGTTTATATTACTCATAATGGACCACCGCCAAATAATATTTCGTTACATAACGGACATAGGGCAATTTATACATTTGAATATGATATTGAAAATCATAAAATTGTAAGTGAATCAAAACTTATTGTTAATGGAGGAACAGATATGGCTAAAAAACCCGTTTGGATTGAAGCTCCACATATATTTAAAAAAGAGGGGTTTTATTATTTGATTTGTGCTCAGGGCGGAACAGGTTACAATCACTCTGAAGTTGTCTTTAGGAGTAAAAATGTTTATGGACCTTACGAAAGTTATGAAAACAATCCTATAATGACCCAAACCTTTTTAGATCGAGACAGAAAAAATGAAATTTCTACTTCTGGTCATGCTGATTTTGTTCAATTATCCAATGGTGATTGGTGGGCGGTTTTTTTGGCTTGTAGGCCTTACGGCATGGAATTATATAATACGGGAAGAGAAACTTTTATGATGCCCGTCGAATGGAAATACGGTTGGCCAACCATTGTTGACGGAAATAAACCTCTGCCTTTTGTAAACAAAAAACCAAACTTAGCTGCTTCAAAAGAGAAAATGGCTGCCATGAATGGAAATTTTGTTTCTCGGGATGATTTTAATAAAGACAAGCTTGATTTTAAATGGAATTTTATAAGAACTCCATTGGAAAAATGGTATGAATTAAATGGAGGTAAACTTTACATCAAACCTCGAAAGGAATCCATTCACACGGAAACAAATTTTTCTTTCATTGGCAGGAGACAACAGCATTTGCAATTTGAAGCTTCTACAAAGTTAAATTATACATTGACTAATACTTTACAAACAGCTGGATTGGTGGCTTTTCAAAACGAAAAGCAGTATTTATTGCTGGGGAAACGTTTCAATTCTAATGGTAAAACAGAAGTTTATCTTGAAGAAACTGCAGCAACTGTAAATAATGGAACACCAACCATTCTTGCGAAAAATGAATTAAGCGATAATTCAAAAGACCTGTATTTAAAGATTGAAGGAAAAAAACGTTATTATGATTTTTATTATAAAACTTCTGAAAAAGAGGATTGGAAACTATTAGCAAAAGACATAGATGCTATTATATTGAGCACGAAAGAAGCAAAAGGTTTTGTAGGTACTTATTTGGCAATGTATGCATCAGCAAACCATTTTGAAAATAAAAATTAAGAGACAATCTAAAAATAATAAAAAAATATTTTTAATTATTTTTTTATTCTAAAAAATATAATTAATTTAGCGTACCGGAACAGAACAGTACGCTAATTATGAATGAAAAGAATTTTGCTTTTATTATTAATCACGATAGTGATGTCCCTAAATATCAGCAATTGGTTAATTCCATTAATAATGCTATAGCTGAAAATATTCTAGATAAGGGCGATTTGTTGCCTTCGGTGAATAGCATTTGTAAAACAAATCATTTGTCAAGAGACACTGTTTTTAAGGCTTATTCGATTTTAAAAGATCAAAGGGTTATTGAATCTGTTCCAAACAAAGGATATTATGTAGCGGGTGAAACCAGGAAAGTACTTTTAGTACTAGATACATTTAAGGCGTATAAAGAAGTTTTATACCATTCATTTGTGAATAATTTGCCTGATAATATTATTACTGATGTGCAGTTTCATCATTATAACATAGACAATTTTAAAACCATCATTAACAACAGCATTGGGAAATATTATAAATATGTCGTGATGAATTTTGATCATAAAGAAGTAGCTTCTGTCTTGTCCAATATTGCAAATGACAAACTATTATTGATTGATTGGAATATACATTCCAAACCTAAAAATAATTATGTTTTTCAAGATTTTGGAAAAGCATTTTATGAATCTTTAAAAGGAGCCATTGATTTATTTAGAAAATATAAGGAAATTGATTTTGTATACCCAACTTATACGAATCATCCAACAGAGACGGTTGATTTTTTCAAAAAGTTTTGTGAAGAATTTAATTTTAATTATAAAATTATTACCAATCCCAACGACTTCAATATAGAAAAAAATAAGGCATATATAAGTGTAAGCGACAGAATTCTCGGAATATTCTTAGAGCAATGTCGAGAAAAGGACTTTGAACCCGGAAAGGATGTGGGCTTCTTGTCCTACAATGAAACTCCCATGAAAAAATTCATTTATAAGGGGATTTCAGTAATATCTACTGATTTTAAAGAATTAGGGACCAAAGGAGCTGAATTTATTACAAAAGACGAACCGATGCAGTATTATGTATCAACAAATTTAATATTAAGAGAATCATTATAAATTATGTATTATATAGGATATGACATAGGAAGTTCTTCGGTCAAGGTAGCCTTGGTTGAAGCATCAACAGGAGAAAAAATAATTGCAATCCATGAGCCACAGGATGAAATGGCAATTATTGCTTATCACAAAGATTGGGCAGAACAAGATCCCGAGATTTGGTGGCAACATATATGTGTCGCCACGAAAAGGGCAATCAAAGAAGCAAATATTGATGCATCCAAGATTACAGGTATAGGGATATCATACCAGATGCATGGATTGGTTGTGGTTGATAAAGAAGGGAACTCTTTACGCAACTCCATAATTTGGTGTGATAGTAGGGCAATAGAAATTGGAGATAAAGCCTTTGCGGAATTAGGAGAAGAAAAATGCGCAACTCATTTATTGAATTCGCCAGGTAATTTCACAGCTTCTAAATTAAAATGGGTAAAAGAAAATGAGCCGGCTATTTATGAAAAAATTTATAAATATATGTTACCGGGAGATTTTATTGCCTATAAACTGACCGGAGAAATAACAACCACCAAAAATGGTTTGTCTGAAGGTATGCTTTGGGACTATAAAGAAAATAAAGTGGCCAATTGGTTATTGGATTATTACGGAATAGATCAATCATTAACACCTACAATTGTTGAAAATTTCACTAATCAAGGTATATTGAATGCACAAGCATCTAAAGAAGTAGGTCTTCCTATTGGCATTCCAGTGGTTTACAGAGCGGGAGATCAACCTAACAATGCGTTGTCGTTAAATATATTTAAACCTGGGGAAGTAGCAGCTACTGGCGGGACTTCTGGAGTTATATATGCCGTTACCGACAAGTTAAAATCTAAAGAAACTTCGAGAATAAACAGCTTTGTGCATGTTAATTATACAGATGAAAATCCAACAGTAGGAAAGTTATTATGTATCAATGGAGCAGGAATTCAATACAGATGGTTACGAAATCATAGTGCTGTAGATTCTTACGAAAATATGAACAGAAAAGCGTCAAAAGTTCCCGTAGGTTCAGATGGTGTAGTAGTAATTCCTTTTGGAAATGGGGCAGAGCGCATGTTGAATAATAAAAATATAGACAGCCATATTTTGAATCTGAATTTCAATAAACACAGCCATGGACATTTATATAGAGCGGCATTGGAAGGCATTGCTTTTTCATTTGTTTACGGGATGGAGATTTTAAAAAATGATGATGCCGAAATAACGGTAATAAGAGCCGGAAACGACAATTTGTTTCGTTCAGAAATTTTTTCGAATACAGTAGCAACGCTTATTGGTCACGAAATAGAAATCTATAACACGACTGGATCTGTTGGTGCAGCCAGAGCAGTTGGACTCATTGATGGTGATTTCGAAAAATTTGGAGAAAACATTATTAAGAATGACCATGTAATGACCTATTTGCCTTTAAAAAATAATGAACCTTACATAGAAGCATACGAACACTGGAAAAAAGAATTAGAATTAATATTAACAAATAAATAATAAAAAAATGATAGTTTTAGGGAATAAAGAATATTACAAAGGAATTGGTCAAATTCAATTCGAAGGGAAAGAGTCGGATAATCCGTTAGCCTTTAAATACTACAACCCGGAGCAGGTAGTGGCCGGTAAAACAATGCGCGAGCATTTCAAATTTGCGATTGCATACTGGCATACATTCTGCGGGCAAGGTGGAGATCCATTTGGACCAGGAACACAAAATTTTCCTTGGGATCAATCGAATGATCCAATTCAAGCTGCAAAAGATAAAGCAGATGCAGCTTTTGAATTCGTTACTAAAATGGGTTTTGGTCATTACTGTTTTCATGATAATGATTTGATTCAAGAAGGAGCAACTTTTGGAGAATCTGAAAGTAGATTGGCTACAATCACAGATTATTTGAAAGAAAAACAAGCCGCATCTGGAGTAAAATTGCTTTGGGGAACTGCAAACTGTTTTTCTAACCCACGCTATATGAATGGTGCAGCGACTAATCCAGATTTTAATGTATTGGCAAGAGCTGGTGGTCAAATAAAATTAGCTTTGGACGCTACCATTGCATTAGGTGGTGAGAACTATGTGTTTTGGGGAGGTCGTGAAGGTTATATGTCTTTGCTAAATACAGATATGGGAAGAGAATTAGACCATATGGGACAATTTTTGGCCATGTGTAGGGATTATGCTAGAGCCCAGGGGTTTAAAGGTAATTTCTTTATTGAACCAAAACCAATGGAACCGATGAAACATCAATATGATTTTGATTCAGCCACAGCTATTGGATTTTTGCGTCAATATGGATTGGATAAAGATTTTAAAATGAATATCGAAGTAAATCACGCTACTTTAGCGCAACATACATTCCAACACGAAATTGAAACTGCCGCAAAAGCGGGAATGTTAGGAAGTTTAGATGCTAACAGAGGCGATTATCAAAATGGTTGGGATACAGATCAATTTCCAAATAACATACAAGAAACTACCGAAGCAATGCTTGTTTTCTTAAAAGCGGGTGGTTTACAGGGTGGAGGTGTTAATTTTGATGCAAAAATCAGAAGAAACTCTACAGATATGGAGGATGTTTTCCATGCACACATTGGCGGTGCTGATACTTTTGCTAGAGCATTACTTACGGCTGATAAAATTATCACTTCTTCATCTTATGATGCTTTAAGAAAACAACGTTACAGTTCATTTGATTCAGGAAAAGGAAAAGATTTTGAACAAGGAAAATTAAATCTAAAAGATTTGTATTCAATTGCTCAAGAAAACGGTGAATTGAATTTACAAAGTGGAAAACAAGAGCTTTTCGAAAATATTATTAATCAATACATTTAATATACAATTTTCAGAACGTTGAATATTAAACAAAACTGAAGCGAACTCTGCTGGAGAGCAACTTGATTAGGGATATAATTTGATGTTCAACGAAAATATCAATCAAAGGGAATTTTACGATTCCCTTTGATATTTTATGAGGATCTTATACCTTTAAAAACTCATCTATAAATTTCATTTTTCGTTTTAATGACAATTCATTATGGGTATTATGCAATTTGGTTTTTTAAATCTGAAAAATGCCTATCTATGCATTTGTTATATTTGGGATTTTTGGTGGAGTAAACATTAATACCCAGAAAAAAGCCAAGGAAAATTGTTTTTCAAACTATTCATTAAATCAACGACTTATTCCATTACAAACAATTGTCAAAACAGTAAAAACTTGCTTTTTAGATCTTCAATTCCTTGAATGTAAGCTAAATTAGTTTCATATTTAACGTAATATTTCAAGAGATTTTCTTTTATAATGTTGTCTTTAAAAAGCATTACACCAAATTTTCTACCGATAAGTTGTATCCATTAATACGATAACTTCTCTTTATTTTAGCCTGTCAAATCTAATAATATGTTTGTATGTTCTTCTTTGAATTGTTTTTATTGAACATTCCCATTTGATGGATAATTGCAAATAAGTTTGCTCTCCTTTGAAAAATTTATCCCAAAGTAGAATACTCCAGACATCGCGTTCGGTTGTCAACTTTCTAACCAATCTAATTGCGGAATGATAGCTTACCATTTCTTACAAAAAAACTTCTCTTAGGTATGAAACCTTCAAAACCAATCAATTATGATATTTTATTAATTGAGTTCAGGTTATTAACTAAAGAATAAAATTATTTTACATAACATGTAAGAAATATATAGGCTAAATATTTTATTTTGTGTAGTTTGTCGATTTTATTCGTCACTTAAACGATTTTATTTGTATATTTACATAACAATTAAACAAGTTCTTTCAATTATAACCCTAAAGAAGTTTGCCCCACAATCTACTTTAAACTTAACAACCTTTATTATGAAAGCAAAATTACTTCGAGTACTATTGCTAGTTGCAATTGTATTCACCATGAACTCTTGTTCTACAAATAATTCAGAAACACCTGTTGCCGCAGTTTCCTTACTAAAAACCGTAAGTTATACATATAGTACATCTGAATTAGAGACAATGGCTTTGATAAACACTTATAGAGCTAGCGTTGGATTAAGTGAATTGAAACAAATCAATTATATTTCATATAAATCAGAAGAACATGACAACTATATGATAACGAATAATGTAGTTAATCATGATGATTTTGTTGCACGTTCAGAAGACATCATTAAAGTCTTGGGAGCAAAAACAGTAGGTGAAAATATCGCTTATAATTATAACACTCCGCAAGCTGCTTTAGACGCTTGGTTGAATAGCCCAACACATAAAGAAAACATTCTAGGTGATTTTACTAATTTTGGTATTTCCATAAGAGTAAATTCAGAAGGTAAAAAATATTACACTAATATCTTTGTAAAAATATAAGTAAAGTTTGTTTTTGGTTTAGAAACTGTCCTCGAAAGGACGGTTTTTTTGTTTTAATTCTACTGAATCACCCTAAAAATAAGAAGAAAATAAACCATCTAATTTATTGAACCACTAGAAAATAACCATGGAAGAATAATTTTCGGTTCTTAATACTTCTATTTCATATCTTTGCTCTAACGTTAAATGGTTCATACTCTTGCAAATTTTGGTCGGGGAGTCAGTAAGATAAATTTAATCATTTAGCAAAGGAGAAAGAATTTATTTTTCTGTTCTCTTTTCTAAAAAGATATTTTATCATATTACAACTTTCAAAAGTTGCATTTATATGTTGAATCCAATACCCAACAAACATACTAACTTAGCGTCTTAGTTTCTAAGCAACTCAATTAAATGAAAATAATAGCAGTTATTCCCGCCCGTTACGCCTCTACACGATTTCCCGCTAAATTAATGCAGGACTTGGGAGGAAAAACGGTGATTTTAAGAACCTACGAAGCGGCGAAAAAATCCAATCTTTTTGACGATGTTTTTGTAGTTACCGATTCCGATTTGATTTTTAATGAAATTGTTTCCCATGATGGAAAAGCCATAATGAGTGTCAAGGAACACGAAAGCGGAAGTGATCGTATTGCCGAAGCCATTGAAAATCATGATGTGGACATTGTCATAAATGTGCAAGGTGACGAGCCTTTTATCAATACTGTTGCTTTAGAAAAACTGATTCAAGTTTTTAAAAACGATACCGAAAGGAAAATTGATTTGGCCTCGTTAATGTGTGAAATCACCGATGAAGACGAAATCAACAATCCAAATAATGTGAAAGTTGTGGTGGATCAAAACGGTTTTGCCTTGTATTTTTCGCGTTCTGTAATTC
Source organism: Flavobacterium sp. UBA5153 (assembly GCA_002413745.1). GTDB lineage: Bacteria > Bacteroidota > Bacteroidia > Flavobacteriales > Flavobacteriaceae > Flavobacterium. Next base: position 62,361 of record DHXP01000073.1, read on the forward strand.
CGTATCCAAGAGAGAGAAATGCAGGAGTTCGTTATTTTCAACATATTGGAATTTATGCTTTCAGAAAACAAGCTTTGTTGGATTTTTATGGTTTACCAATGAAATCACTGGAAGCTTCCGAAAAACTGGAACAACTTCGCTATTTAGAATTTGGAAAACGCATCAAAATGGTCGAAACCGCAAATGCGGGAATTGGCATAGACACGCCTGAAGACTTGGAAAAGGCGAGGAGGATGTTGTAAAATTAATCTTCATTTTCAAGGTCAAAATATCCTTTGGCTTTTATTTTGGTAGAGAAAAAATTTAAAAACAACACAACAAAAAACAGGAACAACAAGGCTTGTGTACTTACCAACATTTTTCCGATGGTGGTTACTGGATAAAAATCGCCATATCCTATGGAGGATGAAGTAATTGTGCTGAAATATATTGCATCAAACCAATTAGCAAATGGTTTATTCAAATAACTATCGCAGGAATATAAAACGCCAAAAGCAAATACAATTTCTATATAATTAAGGAAAAGCAAGAGCATAGACCTTTTATAAGAACGCGGTTTTGAAAATAAATCCGAAGCAAAAATCAATGTGGGTATATACAAGACAGTTTCCAGTAAAACATAAAGCATTATCCAAATAACAAAACCATTATTTTGCCATTGATTAACCAAAATCAATAAAGGAAATGCCACTTTAAGCAAAATATAAAAATCTAATGCTATATCTTGATATTCATAACCTTTTTTACAGGCCAAATATTTGATATAAATTCCGGGAAAAAACAATTGGGAGGAAGAAAGAAACAACCTAACAATTTTTTCTATTCCGTTATCATCCTGATGATCGTTGTTCCAAATAGATTTAATGTTCTGTATGCGTCTTCGAACAGGATTTAATTTTGGTTTTTGAATCTTGGAGACATTTCCCAATAAAAGTTTTTTAATAATTGATTTCATATAATTATACGATTGGAATAGGTCTTCTAATTTACTAAATAATTGCTTTACTTTTTTAAATGAACAAAATAATAGGATTTCAGGATTTTTTTTCAACAAGAATCAATTCATTATATTCTTCCTGTTTACGGATTTTTGTCACCACATATTTATTTGAATCGAAATTATTCTCATAATTCAAATTGAGCTGTTTTTGTTTCTCGTTTAACAACATGGTATTAAAAAGGATAAAGCTCTTTGGATTTATTAAGTGGCAAATTCTGTCGATGAAAAATGTTTCAAACAAAAAATTAGGCATTTTTGTGTCTTGAAAAACATCGATTATGATTAAGTCATATTTATCCTTGGTTTTTAAGACGAATTCAAAGGCATCATCGATAATTATTTCCAGATTTTGAATTTTGTTGAGTTGAAAATATTTATTTGCAATTTCAATCACGGCTTTGTCAATTTCGACACCTGTAATTTTTCCTTTATAATTAATTTCGTCAACCAAAGTTTTTATTACGCTGCCACCAGCCACTCCCAAAACAAGAATATTGTCCATTGTTTTTATTTTTTCGAAACCGATGGTTTTCAATCCCTTTCTTAAAATGCGTTGCAAACTTCCATAGGAATAATTGGTGTTATTACTGTCCAAAACCAATTTGCCATTTGTCCAAGTGACTTCCAAAGTTTGACTAATAACAGATTTTTGTTTGAAAATATTGAGTGGAATAATATAACTGAACAGTCTTTTGAACATTTGAAATGATTTTTGTCAAAAATAAGAGATTAATGCTAAATTTACTCAAAATAGTTTTCAAATGAAACGGAGTACCTACAAATTTATTTTCTTTCGATTAATGGGCTGGAAAATCGAGGGGGCTTTTGACGGAAACATCAAGAAGTGCGTTCTAATGGTTATTCCACACACCAGTTGGCATGATTTCTATTTAGGGATATTTACACGGGGAATTACGGGTATAGAAATGAATTTTATTGCAAAAAAAGAGTTGTTTCGTTTTCCTTTTGGATATTATTTCCATTGGATGGGTGGCACACCAATAGATAGAACGGGAAGTTTGAACAAAGTGGACGCTATTGCAACTATATTTGAAAAACATACGGAGTTTAGACTTGCCATTGCACCCGAAGGAACCAGAAAAAAAGTTAATGGAGTAAAAACCGGATTTTATTATATTGCTTTGAAAGCGAATGTTCCCATAGTTCCCATTGCATTTGATTTTGGCAATAAGATGGTAAATATTGGCAAACCATTTCATCCTACTTCAAATTATGAAACTGATTTAAAAAATTTGCTTAAACATTTTGAAGGTGTAATCGGAAAAGTTCCAGAATACGGTTTTATGCCAGAAAAATAATTATTCTGGGGAGTAGTGTTTAAAAGTTCCATTTTTATAGAAAATCACAATTCGGTCAATTTCTGAACTGTTTTTCTGAATCGCCGAGTTTTGCGTATTTGGAATAGTATTTGCAAAATTTTCTTCTGCACGATTTTTTTTGCTTGGCAATTCTTCGGAAAACAAATCGGGTTGGTTTTCAATTTTATTTTCCAAAGTTTGATTGTTGATTGTTGGAGTAGGAGTTACAATAGTAGCATCACTTTTATTTTCCGACTTTGGAAAATTTCCTTTGCCATTCAAAATCCAGTACAAATCGACCTCGGGAAAAACCTCAATAATTTTTAAAATAAAATCTAAGCTTGGTTTGTTTCTGCCTGAAAGTAGGTGAGACAAACTTGAACGCTGTACCCCAATTTTATCAGCAAAGGAAGAAGCATTTAGACTGTAATAATCAAGTATAATTTCTAATCTTTTTATAAAATCCTCTATGTTTACCATTGTAAATCAGTGTTTAAAACAATTGATTTACAAATGTAATTAAAAAGAATGAAAGCGCCAAAATTACAACTGTAAAACGCTTTAAATTCAATAATTAACTGGAATAAAAACATAAATTAAAGTACTGCAATTAACTGATATACAATAATATAAATATTGAATATTATTAGATAAACAAATGTCAACTTTCGATATAAAACAGGCCACATTATAGGAGAGAATCTTGTTTACATATTTAAATAAGGATGATTTTTAATTGTTTACAAATGTAAATATAAAGATGTTTACTTTTGTGAATTAAATAATATACCATGAATTCAGAACAATTATTCAATCAATATAAAGAACAATCATTGCAGGGGCGTTATATTACTTTGGAATCAATTGAGCCATTATTAAAAAATTTTGACACCAATAATCAAGTGAGAATTATTGGAAAATCGGTACTCGATAACCCAATTTATGCCTACCAAATTGGGTATGGTAAAACTAAAATTTTGCTTTGGTCCCAAATGCATGGAAATGAAAGCACAACAACAAAAGCCCTTTTTGATTTTTTAAATGTGCTAAATGGCGATTCTAAACTAGCCAATCAATTACTAGCCACATTTACTTTTTGTTGTATACCAATGTTGAATCCCGATGGAGCAAAACTATATACACGTGAAAACGCCAATAAAGTTGACTTAAATCGGGATTCTCAAAATCTATCACAACCGGAGAGTAAGGCACTGAGAGAAACTTTTGAAAGTTTTAAGCCGGATTACTGTTTTAACCTCCACGATCAGCGTACTATTTTTGGTGTGGGAAATACCGGCAAACCGGCAACCTTGTCCTTTTTGGCGCCAGCCTATAATGAAGCTCGGGAAATAAATGAATCACGACTGAAAGCGATCAATTTAATTGCCGAAATAAATGCTGTTTTGCAGCAATATATTCCCAACCAAATAGGCCGTTTTGATGATTCGTTCAATATAGACTGCATTGGAGATACTTTTCAATCGTTGGGAGTGCCTACGGTATTGATTGAAGCAGGACATTTTGCAAACGATTATCTTAGGGAAGAAACGCGTAAATATGTTTTTATAGCCTTTATTTCGGCGTTTAGAATACTAAGCGAAAACGATATAGTTGTCAATAAATTTGATAATTATTTGAGTATTCCTCAAAATAAAGTTGTTTTTTATGATTTTATATATAAAAATATCAAAATAAATTATGATAGTATTGAAATAATCACGAATTTTGCTGCGCAATACAAAGAAGAACTAATAGAAGGTAAGCTTTGTTTTAATGCTTATATTGTCAAGATAGGAGAATTAGATAATTATTTTGGACATTTTGAATATAATGCGAATGAAGCACGATACAAAGATGAATATGATAATGTTCCTAAATTAGGTCAAACAGCTGATTTTTATTTAGATAACAATGTAAAGTTTGTTAATGGTTCGATGAAGGCATAAAATTTAAATTACTTTTTATGTAAAATTTTTGTAATTGCAACTAATAATATTAATTTGAGAATTATGAGTAAGTTTCGTTTAGATGAAGTAGATCACCAAATTTTGGACATGTTGATAGACAACACAAGGATTCCATTTACAGATATAGCAAAGAAATTATTGATTTCTGCAGGAACTGTACATGTTAGAGTGAAAAAGATGGAAGATGCAGGAATCATAATGGGTTCTTCGTTAGTCCTTGATTATGATAAATTGGGCTATTCCTTTATTGCCTACGTTGGCGTTTTTCTTAATAACACATCACAAACAAAGTTTGTTTTGCAACGAATTAACGAGATTCCATTTGTAACGGTAGCTTCTGTAACCACTGGAAAATTCAATATCTTTTGTAAGATAAGAGCGAAGGACACTAAACATGCAAAAGATGTGATATTCATGATTGATGATATAGAAGGTGTTTATAGAACAGAAACTATGATTTCACTTGAGGAAAGTATAAACGACAAAAAGCGTTTGATGCATACTATTTTTAAAAATATGTAATTCACTTGAAAGCTATTTATTAAATACAACCTCAAGTGAATTCTTGAGGTTTTTTTTTTTGATTAACTATTACCAACTATAATAAAATTTAAGACAATATGTATACGCTTCCAAAAATTGAACGTTTCAACCAAGAAGTTCTTTCTAAATATCATATTTACAACAGTGTTTTTATCACATTACCCTTTCATTCCATAGATAATACCGGAGTTTTACTTCCATTGTTTGCAGATGTTTGTGACAATGGTTTCAAAAAGCAAGAAACTCCCAAAGAAATTGTTGATTTTTTTGCCAAGAAATATCTACACAACGCTTCAGAATCAGAAAAAATAGATTTAATGTTTCGTTTTATTCAATATATAGAACGTCAAGTTGTTCTTTTTGATGCTATTGAAGATGCCGCCTTTCCTGTTGTAAATAATATGGAGGGTAGGGGTTCGTTGCGTGATATTAAAGAACAATCAGATGCTAAGAACAGGAAAGAAGAGTTAATTGATTTCTTGGAAAATTTCAATGTAAGAACAGTTTTAACAGCTCATCCAACACAGTTTTACCCTGGCTCTGTTCTCGGTATTATCAATGATTTGACTTATGCCATCCGAAAAAATAATTTGCTTGACATTAAACAATTGTTGGCTCAACTGGGAAAAACTCCTTTTATCCAAACCGAAAAACCCAATCCGTTTGATGAAGCGGTAAGTTTGATTTGGTATCTCGAAAACGTATTTTATGAAACTTCGGGAGAAATGGTTCATTACCTCCAAAAAAATATATTCGATGGGAACTCAATTCAAAATCCATTAATAAAACTTGGTTTTTGGCCAGGAGGAGACCGTGATGGAAACCCTTTTGTGACAACTGAAATTACGCTGAAAGTAGCAGAGCGACTTCGAATTTCGATATTAAAATGTTATTATATCGAAATGAGAAATTTAAAAAGAAAGCTAACGTTCTATGAAGTAGACGTTTTAGTTGCGGAACTTGAATTTAAATTATATCGTTCTGTTTTTTATTCAGAAGGCGAAATTCACATCACTTTAAATGAGTTTAAAATACAATTAAATAAAATTAAAACCATAATAATTGAAAGACACCAATCTTTGTATTTGGATGAATTGGATGCGCTTTTGATTAAAGTAAATTTGTTTGGATTTCATTTTGCCACTTTAGATATTCGTCAAAACAGCAGAGTTCATGATTCAGTATTTAAGGATGTGGTTGATTATTTCGTGAATTCAAATTCAAATATTTTTCCAAAGAATTATTTTCAATTGTCAGAAGAGGAGAAGATTGAAGTCCTTTCCAATGCCTCGGGAAATATTGATCCAAATACCTTTGAAAATGAAATAACAAAATCGACTATCGAGTCTATACAGGCCATCAAACAAATTCAGGCAAAAAATGGTGAATTTGGTGCAAATCGCTATATCATTAGTAATAATGAAAGTGCGCTTAATGTAATGGAAACTTTTGCGCTTATCCGATTAAACGATTGGGAAAATCCATTGGTCGACATTATTCCGCTATTTGAATCGGTTGATGATTTGCAAAATGCACATGAAGTTATGGAAAAATTGTACACCAATCCTGCTTATGCCAATCACTTACAAAACAGAAATAAAAAGCAAACGATAATGCTTGGTTTTTCTGATGGTACAAAGGACGGTGGATATTTAATGGCTAATTGGAGTATTTATAAAGCGAAGGAAGAACTTACTGCCATTTCCAGAAAGTACGGAATTAAAGTTATTTTCTTTGATGGTCGTGGTGGTCCACCTGCGCGTGGTGGTGGAAAAACACATAAATTCTACGCTTCTTTGGGGCCAAATATCGAAAACAACGAGATTCAGGTTACAGTTCAGGGACAAACCATAAGTTCTAATTTTGGAACTTTGGATTCATGTCGAAATAATTTGGAAAATTTATTGAGTGCCGGGGTTACTAACCAAATTTTTAGCAAGGGTGAAAATGAGTTGAGCACCAGTGAAAAAGAGGTGTTGGACCAATTGGCAGAATTGGGATACCAGAAATATTTGGATTTTAAGAATCATCCAAAATTCATTCCTTATTTAGAACAAATGAGTACTATAAAGTATTATGCCAAAACAAATATAGGAAGTCGTCCTTCAAAAAGAAACAAGTCTGATGAATTGAATTTCAAGGATTTAAGAGCTATCCCGTTTGTGGGTTCCTGGAGCCAACTGAAACAAAATGTGCCCGGTTTTTTTGGAGTGGGTTTCGCATTAAGACACTTTGAAGAAAATGACCAATGGGAAAAGGTTCAGGATTTATACAATAATTCATTGTTCTTTAAAACATTGTTGGAAAACAGTATGATGTCTTTGGCCAAGTCATTTTTTCCATTGACTGCTTATATGAAAAACGACCCTGAGTTTGGTTCTTTTTGGCAAATTATCTATGATGAATTTTTGGAAACAAAAAGATTATTATTGAAAATTGCAGGACATAAGGAACTAATGGAAAACTATCCTGATGGCAAAGCTTCAATTGACATAAGAGAACGTATCGTATTGCCATTATTGACGATACAACAATATGCTTTGTTGAAAATTAATGAACTAAACAAAGAAAAAGACCCTGATCTGAACTTGATAAAAACATACGAAAAGATAGTTACCCGTTCGCTTTTTGGAAACACTAACGCCAGTAGAAACTCAGCTTAATTCCTATTTTATGAAACTGAACGAATTGTCAAAAACCGAATATTCTTCTTTTAATGCAACATACATCAATGCGCTGGAAGATATAAGTCTAATCGAAGGATTGGAAAATGGGTTGGATAAAATGGTTTCTTTTATTTCAACCATTCCAGTTGAAAAATTGGAATATCGTTATGCAGAAGATAAATGGACAATCAAGGATATTTTGCTTCACCTTATTGATGCCGAACGTATTTTTGCTTATAGAGCATTAAGAATTGGGCGTGGAGATAAAACTCCTTTAGCAGGATTTGAAGAAAATGATTATGTTCCTAATGCTTTGGCAAATAGTAGAACCTTGGAGAGTCTATTGACTGAATTTCGATATGTCAGAAAGTCAACATTATGTTTGTTCAAAAATTTTTCCGCTGAACAACTTGCTAATTTAGGGACGGCTTCGGATAATGTAATTTCTGTTCGAGCGATAGGTTTTCTAATTTCAGGACATCAAAATCATCATTTGAGAATAATTAGGGAGCGTTATTTGTAATATTTTGGAGGGACATCTTTTTGAGAAAATATTTCTATCAATTTAGATTTATTTTTCAGTTTGAATCAAGAATAAATCCTAATTTTATTAAAACAAGACATTTAACAAAACAAAAAAGGAAC